>CAZCUR010000026.1:16004-31296 GCA_964501815.1 uncultured Geothermobacter sp. | reverse complement strand
GTTCAAAACGGCGGCAGGTTAGCACATTTTCACCGCCATTCCAAACAGCGTTTTTCAGTCAGAACAATTCGACTTTTTTGCTCCTTTTGCCGAACTGTCGATTTTAACTGGGAACCGAAAAGAAAAATGCGCTTCAAACCATTTCTCTGCCCCCTCTGCGTTTCTGCGGCTCCGCGCGAGCCATTATCTAAAGCTCAAGGCGCGCGCCGATGAGCGCGGAGGCGTAGCCGGAGGCTACGTCGCACAAGCGAAGAGACGCGCAACGCAGAGATGGGCCAAAAGAACCGCCCCTGAAAAATTGACCGGACCCTTGCGGGCCCGGTCCACACAGAGAGGGGGAGACGTGCGCCTGGGCCCTCAGGAACGCAGATGCTCCCAGTGGGCCCGGATGGCGTCCCGCAGAACCACCGCGGTGACGCCGGACTTGCGGAAGCGGCCCTGCATGGCGAGATACTCGGCCAGAGCCAGCTCGGAAAAGTCGGGTTCGATATTGATGGTGACCTCGCGCCCGTCACGGATTTCCATCACCGGATAGAGACCGGAGCGGACCGCCAGACGCACCAGCTGGACGCCGTGGGACGGTTCCGATTTCCAGCCGGTCGGACAGGGGGAAAGAATGTGCAGGAAACGGAAGCCTCTGGTCTCCAGTGCCAGGCGGAACTTGCGCATGGCATCCTCGGGGTGCGCCAGCGAGACACTGGCGGCATAGGGGACGCGATGCGCCGCGACGATGCTCAAGACATCCTTTTTCACCTCCGGCTTGCCGGTCGGCGTGCTGGTGGTCGCCGCTCCCAGCGGGGTGGCGCCGGAGCGCTGGCCGCCGGTGTTGCCGTAAATCTCGTTGTCGTAGCAGACGTAAAGAATATCCTCGTTGCGCTCGGCCGCCGCCGACAGGCTGCCCATGCCGATATCGTAAGTGCCGCCGTCACCGGCCCAGCAGACCACCCGGGTCGGTTCGTCATTGAGCGCAGCCACCCGCGCCAGACCGGTGGCCACGGCCGCGGTCGAGGCAAAGGTCGACAACACCACCGGAATACCAAAGGCGGTGAAGGGATAGGTGCCGACGGCCACGGCGCCGCAGCAGGCCGGAACCACCATCTGGGCCTTGTGTCCTTCAAGAGCGCGGCCGAACATCTGCAGGGCGATGGACATGCCGCAGCCGCCACAGTTGGTGTTGCCGGGCTTGAGCAGCGGACGTGCTCGGCCCGCGGATACCGGGGTCATCTTGACGGGATTGCCGGTCATGCTCCCACCTCCACCAGCAGCGGCTCACCGGCCGCCTCACGGCCGAGCAGGTCGTCGACCACCTGCTCGACATGCTCGGGCCTGACGTCCCCGCCGCCAAGGCCGATCATGTAGTTCTGCACCAGGGTCCCGGCGGGCGCGCAGCTGCGCACCTCGCCCCAGAGGACACCGCCGAACCCGGGGCTGATATCCCGGTCGAGCACCGCCACCCGGGCACCACCGACTGTCAAAGACTGCAGCTGCGCCGCCGGGAAGGGACGGAACAGGCGCACCCGCACACCGCCCGCGCGCACACCGCGATCGCGCAGACGATCCACGGTGCGCTCCACCGTACTCGCCAGGGTGCCCATGGAGACGATCAGCACCTCGGCGTCCTCGCACCGGTAGGCGACCACCGGATCGGCGATATCGCGGCCGAAAGCACGGCGGAAATCGGCCTGCAGTTCGGGATAGACCTCAAAGACCCGCAGCATCGCCTCATGATGCTGACGCCTGAGCACTTCGGTCTGCTGCGGCAACACCACCGAACCAAGGGCGTGCGGCTGATCCGCCAGCCGGTGCTGCACCTGAAGCGGCGGCAAAAACGCGTCGACCTGCTCCTGGCTCGGCACCTCGGTCTGGGCCATGGTATGCGACAGGACGAAACCGTCCTGGCAAACCATCACCGGCAGCATGATGCGGGCATCCTCGCCGAGCCGGTAGGCGAACAGAATCGTGTCGAGCACTTCCTGGTTGTCGGCGCAATAGAACTGCAGCCAGCCGGAATCGCGCACCAGCAGGCTGTCGCCGTGGTCGGCCCAGATATTCCAGGGCGGCCCCAGAGTGCGATTGGCGACCATCATCACCATCGGCAGGCGCAAAAGCGCGGCGGTCACCACATTTTCGGCCATGTAGGCCAGGCCGTTGGAGGATGTTGCGGTAAAGGAGCGCGCGCCGCCGGCCACGGCGCCGATACAGACCGCCATGGCGCTGTGTTCCCCTTCGACCCGGACCACCTGCCCCTTCTCGATGTTCTGGCCGCACAGATATTCCATGCACTCGGTCGAAGGGGTGATGGGATAGACGCCGGCGCAGAAGCCCCGCCCGGTTCGATTGGCCCTTGCCGCCAGGGTCGCCCCCGCAGCGGCGGCATGATTGGCGCTGATCAGTTCGGTTGCCATAATCAGTCTCCCTGCAGGGCCGCGGCCCTCAAGGCGTGGCGGGGACATTCCTGGGCGCAGATGCCGCAACCCTTGCACTGTTCCTCGTCAATGTCATAGCCGTCGCCGCAGCGCTGGATCACCCCTTCGGGGCAGTAGATCAGACAGGTGTCGCAGCGGGTGCAGTGCCCGCAGGAGAAACAGCGCTCCGCCTCCGAGGCATCGGGCAGGCCGAGATTGACTTCGTCACCGGAGAGGAGCCGATACTCGGGCAGATGCCGGTCCCGGGCCGGCTCGCTGCGTTCAAAGACATCGAACAGAATCTCGTCGGCGCTCACCGCCACGCCCGGTACCGGCCGGCCGACGCGGCGGTCATCCGGCCGCCCGGCCAGAAGACGCAGGGCG
This sequence comes from uncultured Geothermobacter sp., assembly GCA_964501815.1. Classification (GTDB taxonomy): domain Bacteria; phylum Desulfobacterota; class Desulfuromonadia; order Desulfuromonadales; family Geothermobacteraceae; genus Geothermobacter. Next base: position 28,507 of record CAZCUR010000026.1, on the reverse strand, counting down.
GCGCGCCGGCCGTCGCCGATGGCGTGAGTCACCGTTCCCTCGCTGGTGGCGAGATCGCCGCACACAACCACCGGCAGCAGCCTGCCGGCGCCATCACGCACGGCACCCTCGGTCATGGTCCAGCCTTCCGGCAACAGCGAGGTATCGGCACTCTGCCCCAGGCAGAGGAGCACATGGTCAACGGCCAGCGTTTCGGTTTTGTCGGTCACCACCGGCCGAGGCCGACCGTCGGCATCAGGCGCACCCGGTTCCACCTCGGCCAGAACCACCCGCTCCACGCGGCCGTCTCCCTCAAAGGCGACCGGCTGGCGGAACAGGCGCACGTGCACACCTTCGTGCAGGGCCTCTTCGATCTCTTCGACAATGGCCGGCATCTCGGCCCGCCCACGCCGATAGGCAAGGGTCACCCGTTCGGCGCCCTGACGCAGCGCGGTGCGGGCGGCGTCGATGGCCGAATTGCCGCCGCCGACCACGAGCACATGGCCGGACAGGCGGACATCACCGCCGGCCTTGGCCCGTTCCAGGTAGGCCAGCCCCTGCTCGACTCCGGTCAGGTCTTCACCGGGGATACCGGCGGCACGCCAGGCATCGAGCCCGGTGGCAACCAGCACACCATCATGCTCCCGAACCAGGCTCTCCAGCAGGCCGGCGTCGACGGAAACACCGCAGCGCAGGTCGACACCCAGGTCAAGAATCCGCTCGATATCCCTATCGAGCATCGCCTGGGGCAGCCGGTACTCGGGGATGCCGTAGCGCAGCAGACCGCCCGGTTTCGCGGCCCGTTCCAGCAGGGAGACCCGGTGTCCGGCCAGAGCCAGACTCCAGGCGGCGCTCAGCCCGGCCGGGCCGCTGCCGACCACGGCATAGGAGCGAACCTCTTTCGGCGTTTCCGGCACCATGTCCGCCGCCTGCAGATGGTCACCGACCCAGCGCTCCAGCCCGCGAATATTCACCGCGCCGTCCAGTTCGGCCCGGTTGCAGCGCTTCATGCACGGTGCCGGACAGACACGGCCGCAGACCGCCGGCAGCGGCTGGGTGCGCAGCAGGATCCGGCCGGCCGCCTCGACACCGTCCGTGCGCAGCGCCTGGATGAAGCCGACCACGTCATTACCGGCCGGACAACCGCCGTTGCAGGGCGCCGGACGCTGCTGGTATTCGACCCGCTGAGTGCGCCAGGAACCGGTCTTGAGCGGCAGGGGCGGATCGACCTGCTGCTCGGTCAGCGGCGGTACCCGCAGCGGCGGCGTGACCACCGGCTCGGGCTGCCTGTTGTCCAGGCAAACGAAGTCGCGCAGCCGTACCTGCCGGAAGGCCGCGCGCGCCGCCGGCAGGTCGTTCTGAAGCCCCAGCGAGGTGAAGACCCGCTCGACATCGGCGAAATCGAAGCCGAGCAGGCGGGCGTAGGCGCCAATGATGGTGGTGTTGACGATGACGACCGAGCGGGTACCGATCTTGTGCCGGCGGGCGATGCCGGTGGCGTCGACCCAGGCCAGGCGCGCCTCGGCGAACAGTTCCTCGAGTTCGGGCGTCGGTTCCGGCGTGTTGACCAGCACCAGCCCGCCCGGCTTGAGCCCCATGGTCAGATCCGGCCCGGCCAGACCGCAATCGAGGATCAGCAGCTGGTCCGGCGCATAGACCTTGTTGCGGTTGCGCACCGGACGGGCGCTGATACGGGTGTAGGCGCGCACCGGCGCGCCCGAGCGCTCGGAGGCGTAATCGCCAAAGGTCTGAACGAAACGGTCGCGACCGGCATACAGGGCGGCAATCAATTTGGCGCAGGTGACGCCGCCCTGACCACCCCGGCCATGGACGCGGACTTCGAGTTCCCGCGGCAGTTCGGCGGCGACAGTCAGGGCTCCCTGCCGTGAGGCCGCAACGGCGCTCCGGGTAACATCGGATTGGACAAATGGCTGTGACTGACCCATGGTTGGCCTTCCTTGCTCTGGTCTGGTCGGCAGCTCGCGCCGACAGCATCTTTCTCAGCAAGGGGCCTGCCATGTTTGGTGAAAACAAACGGTTTTTTAAAAAGAGTGGAACAAGGCGGGTTTTATGGCACTCAACCTCTTGATTTCACAGAAATTTTTTGGCGAAGGGAGCCACCCTCCGGCCTGCGGCAAAAACCGGGGCACGCCGTTCTCAAGCTCCCGGCAGCCTGCAAAGTGGAAACCTGAGTTTCCAACAAACAGGTGTACACAGGTTAATTGCTCGGGATAGCTGGGAAAAGTGCGTTGTGGAACCTTTTGCTACCATTGGTTACTTTTGTTGCCAGCCTGTCCCTTCGGGCGGACTCATCCCATCCCGTATTTCCTGAGCTTTTTCAACAACGCCGTATGTGACATCCCCAGCAACCGGGCCGCCTGGCGCTTGCTGGAGGCTGCGGCCAGCGCCTCGCCGATCAGCCGCCGCTCCAGGGCCGCGACCTGGTCGGCCAGGCTCGCCTCGCCGGTCGGCTCCAACGGCACAGCCGTTCCCTGACCGATCTCATGACTGAAGCGGATCGCCTCCGGGCCGACCTCGTCACCACCGCTGAGGATGGCGGCCCGCTCGATCACATTGCGCAGTTCGCGCACGTTGCCCGGCCAGGAATGGGCCTGCAGTTTCTCCACCGCCTCGGACGTCAGACGGCGCGCCCGCAGGCCGAGCCGGGTGCTCACCTGAAAGAGAAAATGTTCGGCCAGCAGGGGAATGTCATCCCGACGTTCGCGCAAGGGCGGGATGAGAATAGGAAAGAGATTGATGCGGTAGAACAGGTCCTCGCGGAAGCGCCCCTCGCGCACCAGGGCCTCCAGGTCCCGGTTGGTGGCGGTGATGACCCGGGCGTTGATGACCACCTCCTCGTTGCTGCCGATGCGCCGCAGCCGGCCGTCGCGCACCACCCGCAGCAGCTTGGCCTGCACACTGGCGGGCATCTCGCCGATCTCGTCGAGAAAGATGGTGCCGTCTTTCGCCGCCTCGAACAGGCCGGCCCGCCCTTCCCGGCGGGCGCCGGAAAAGGCGCCGCCGACATAGCCGAACAGCTCGCTCTCCAGCAGGGATTCGGGCAGAGCGGCGCAGTTGACCGGGATGAAGGGCCCGGTACGGCCGCTGGCGACATGGATGGCGCTGGCAAACAGCTCCTTGCCGGTGCCGCTTTCGCCGCGGATACAGACGATACCGTCGGTGGGGGCGATCTTCTCGGCGATGGCGATGGCCTGGCGCAGCTGCAGGCTTTGCCCGACCATGTCGCTGAAAGTGACCTGCGGTTCGCCGGCCACCGAATGGGCGGCCTCACGCAGCCCGCGCACGTCGCGCAACACCTCGACGGCGCCGACGATGCGCCCCTTCGAGTCGCGGATCACCTCGCCGCTGGCCAGCACCTGCCGGCGGCGGCCTTCGCGCTGCAGGCTGCGCTTGAGGTTACGGTAGGTGCGCCCCTCCAGGCAGTCGAGCAGGCGGGTGTCGGGCAGCCCGAGCTCCTGCAGGTGACGGCCGACGAGGGTTTTGTTCTCCCCCAGGCCGAGCATGGCGCGCGCCACCCGGTTGATGGTGGTCAGCCGGCCGTCCTCACTGATCGACAGGATGCCGTCGCTGACGCTGTCGAGCACCACCTGAAAACGCCGCTCGCGCCGCTCCTGGGGCATGGTACGGATGCTGGTCAGATCGAGAACATCGGGCAGGGCCGACAGATGGCCGAGCAGCACATCTTCTGCAGGCGAATCGGCGGCCGGCTGCAACTCGAGATAGACAAAGGTGCGCCCCTCGGACTTGTCGACCTCCATGCTGAGGATGTTGACATCATCGGCGGCCAGAGTCCGGGCGATCTCCGCCATCACCCCGACCCGGTCGACAACCTGCATCTGTACCTTGATAGTGCTGTTCATCGACAACCGTTCCCTCGCATTGCTACAGATTATCATGAGGCTCAACGGGACCAAAAGCGCGAAACAGTTGCGGCCTTCCGAACATGGGATACATTTATAGACATTTTCGGCTACCACCTGTGCCAACAACAACGCCGGGAGTTCCCATGTTCCGTTCCAGCCTGAAAACCATCGGCCGCGGCCTGACCGGCCTGACATCCCTGCTGGGTGGTCGCAGCCGCAAAAACCGCATCGATCTGGCCAACGGTGACATCGATCTGCTCAAAAGGCAGCTTGACCAGTGGGTCAAGGCGCGTGGCGGCGAAGTCTCGGCCCGTGAGCACGCCCGCCAGATCGGTGAACTCTACCTGATGCTCAGCGACACCGGCCGCCGGCGCTTCCTGCAGCTTCTGGCCAGGGATTTCGGCATCGACCGGGACGCCATGAAAGAGCAGTGTCGGGCCTACCTGCAGGAAGATGCCGACCACGGCCGCATCGAGCAGACCATCCATGAACTGCTGGAACCGCCGCGCCTGAAGCTGCTCAGCCAGTTCAACACCCTGCCCAACGGCATCAAGTTTCTGGTCGACCTGCGCCGCGACCTGCTGGCTCTCAGCGATCAGGAGCCGGAGCTGGCCGACTTCGACCGGGAACTGCGTCATCTGCTCGCCACCTGGTTCGATGTCGGTTTTCTGCAGCTGCAGCAGATCGACTGGAATTCACCGGCCTCTTTGCTGGAAAAGCTGGTCGCCTACGAAGCGGTGCACGAGATTCACAGCTGGCAGGATTTGCGGCACCGGCTGCACCTCGACCGGCGCTGCTACGCCTTTTTCCACCCGAACATGCCGGGTGAGCCGCTGATTTTCGTCGAGGTCGCCCTGACCCGGGGCATGGCCGCCAGCATCCAGACCCTGCTGGACGAGTCGACCCCGGATGTCGCGCCCCAGGAGGCGGACACCGCCATCTTCTACTCCATCTCCAACGCCCAGCAGGGGCTGCGCGGCATCAGTTTCGGCAATTTCCTCATCAAACGGGTGGTGGAGAAACTCAAGGTTGAGCTGCCCAACATCAAGACCTTCGCCACCTTGTCGCCGATTCCGGGATTCGCCCGCTGGGTGAGCGGGCTGGACAAAGAGCGCCTGCAGGAGCTGGCGGGGACGGAACGCCTTGACCGTATGGTGCGCAAGACCGGGGGCGATCCGGATAATCCTATCGCCTACCTGCTCGAGGTTCCCGCCTGGCACCGGGACGCGGCCCTGGCGGATGCTGTGCGTCCGGTGCTGGAAAAACTGCTGTTCCACTATTTCCATGCCCGGCGCAGCGACAACCAGCCCATCGACCCGGTTCAGCGCTTCCACCTGGGCAACGGCGCCCGCCTGGAGCGGGTCAACTGGCTGGGCGACACCTCCCCCAAGGGGATGAAGCAGTCCTTCGGCCTGATGGTCAACTACCTCTACCGGCTGCAGGACATTGACAAGAACCACGAGGCCTACGCCACCAACCGGCGCATCGCCATCTCATCGGCGGTCAAGGCCCTGGGCAAATAAACAGAAGGGGGCGCCGAAGCCGGCGCCCCCTTCTGTTATCCGGACGGCTGAAACGCGAATTTACAGGATCACATCCTGACTCGAATAGATGACCGCGAACAGGGTCGCCGGCTTGTCCCCGTGACAGGCGACCAGGTGCGGCAGGGTGGAGTCGTAGTAGATGAAATCGCCCGGCTTGAGGATGTCGGTATGGCCGGAGAGGCTGACTTCGACCTCGCCTTCGAGCACCAGCAGCATTTCCTCGCCGCCGTGCTCGTTGGTCTTTTTCCCTCCCTGGCCCGGCTCCAGGGTCACCAGAAACGGCTCCATATGACGGTTCTGCTTGCCCAGCCCCAGGGCGGTGTAACGGTAGCCGCCGGCGGTATCCTGTTCCTTGCCGAACCGGGATACCGGACGGCCCTGCTCGCTGCGCACGATGCAGTAGGGCGCGGCCGCTTCATCGCCGAGCAGGTCACCGAGATTGACCCGCAGGGCGTTGGCCAGGGAAACAATCTGCCCCAAAGGCGGCGACAACTCGCCGGCTTCGATGGCCGTGACATCCTCCAGGCTCAGGCCGCTCTTTTCGGCCAGCTCCTGCGCACTCAGTCCCCGCTTGTCCCGCAGCTGACGGATTTTCCCTCCGATGGCCATAATCCTCCTCCTCAGTCTGGCGAACCGGCCTTGTCAGACCGGTCCGGTTGCATATCCCGATGCAGCGCCCGGCGCAGTCGCGGCGCCACAGACCCCACCTGTCCGTTGTGAATGCTGAAATCGTCGATGCGCACCACCGGCATCACCTCCAGCGACGTCGAGGTGATGAAGACCTCGTCCGACCAGAGCAGATCCTGCAGCCGGTATTCGCCACAGATGACCGGCAGCTTCAGCTCCTCCCGGCACAACCGGATGATGGTCGAGCGCGTCACCCCCTCGAGCAGGCCGGTACGCGCCGAGGGCGTGAAGACCCGGCCATCCCGCACCCAGAAAATATTGGACGAGGAGCCTTCGCACACCTCCTCGCGGTTGTTGAGCATGATCACTTCCGGTACCCCCGCGGCGCGGGCCTCGAGCTTGCCGAGCAGGCTGTTGAGATTGCTGATCGACTTGATCTTGGGGTTGATCGCCTCGGGGGCGTTGCGCCGGGTCGCCGCCACCTTCAGGGCAATCCCCTGCCGGTACATCTGCTCGGGAAAGCCCCTGAAAGGGCGCGCCAGAATCAGGCAGGTCGGCGTCCCTTCGATGCGGCGCTGAAAACCGACCTCGCCAATGCCGCGGGTGATGGTGATGCGGAAATAGCCGTCGACAATACCGTTGCGCTGTTTCAGTTCGAGCAGGATGGCGCGCAGCTCCGCCTCATCACAAGGCATGGGGTACTGCAGCGCCGCGGCCGACTGGCACAGGCGCTCGTAGTGACGGGAAAACTGGTAGAGATGGTCGCCGATGGACCGGAAGGCCTCGAAAATACCGTCGCCATAGAGCAGCCCCTGGTCGAAGACCGAAATCTTCGCCTCATCCCCCGGCAAAAAGGCGCCGTTGAGATAAACGATGCCGGCTGCTTCGCTCATGGTCTCAGCCCTCGCCGACCTCCCGGGCAAGACGCTGCCATGTGGCATCGACCTGCCGCTGCAGCTGGTCGACCTGCTCTTCATTCAGGTGCCTGAAGCGCACCTGCAGTTTCAGGTAATCGGCGACCGGCCGGCGCCCCTTTTTCAGCGCCCGTGCCGAGGGTTCGGACAGCGTCTTCACGCCGTCCTGCAGCTCGTAGAGGACAAACAGGCCGGACTCGACCGCCATCTGGCCGATGCGAATCGACATGCGTTCCTCGCAGCCCCAGCCGGGCGGACAGGGCGTCTGGATGTGCAGGTATTTGAAACCCGGCAGACTTTTGGCCTTGAGCAGCTTGTCGTGAAAATCGAGCGGATAGGCGGCCGAGCAGGTGGCGACATAGGTCGGGTTGTGGGCCGCGACGATGGCCGGTACGTCCTTGGCGGTCTGCGCCTTGCCGGTATACGGCGTGGTCGTGGTCAGACTGCTGCAGGGCGTCGTGCCGGAGCGCTGCACCCCGGTGTTCATGTAGGCTTCGTTGTCGTAGCAGATGTAGATAAAATCCTCACCCCGTTCGATGGCGCCCGACAGCGCCTGCAGACCGATATCCGCGGTGCCGCCGTCACCGGCCCAGGCGACCACCTGGGTCTTGCGGCCGAGCCGTTTCATCGCCGCGCGCACCCCGGTGGCCACCGCGGCGGTCGAGGCGAAGGTGCAGTTGAAAATAGGGAACTGGCTCGCCGATACCGGGTAGAGCCCCTGCATGACCGTCATGCAGCTCGGCGGCACCACGAAGATGCAGTCACGCCCCAGCGCCTTGGCGCCGATGCGGTAGAGCAGGCCCATGGTACAGCCGGCGCAGGCGCGGTTGCCGGGATGGACGAACTCCTCTTCCGTCAGACCGAGTACGGTCGTTTTCTTGTCACTCATAGCTGCACCCCGATCCATTTTGAAGCCACATCATCCTCTTCGTCGAGGGCCTGGCGCACCTGCTGGCACAACGTTTCGGTCTCGATCACCCGGCCGCCAAGACCGGCGACAAAACCGCGCACCAGCGGCCGTTCAGGCGCGTGATAAAGGACCGATTTCAGGTCGGAAAACAGAGCGCCCTGATGGCCGTAGCTCAACCCTTTTTCAAACACCAGCACCTTGTCGAAACCAGTGAGGGCCTGGATCAGATGGCGCGCCGGGAAAGGCCGGTAAACCTGCACGGCCAGCACACCGACAGCCACGCCCTCCTCGCGCAGGCGATCGGTCACCACACGCAGCTGATGGGCCAGGGAGCCCATGGCCACGAGCACCACCTCGGCATCCTCGATGCGGTAGGCATCGAGAACCGGAGCGCCGCCGCGGCCAAAGGTCCGGTTGAACTCGGCGTCGATCTCCTCCAGCACATCCAGGGACCGGTGCAGCTCCTGCTGCAGGTTGTGGCGAATATCCATATAGCCGCCGCACAGGTTCCCCTCACGGTCGTTCCTCGGGTCCGGAAGGGTGACGGAATTGAGGTTTTCGGGATGATCCGGGTCGAGGGCGTGCTCGTAGCGGTAGGGCCCGACAAAGGCGCGCACCTCGCTCTCTTCCGGCAGTTCGAAAGGCATGTAGGTATGCGACAGGTAGTAACCGTCGTAGTTGACCATCACCGGGATATGCACCGCCTCGGCCAGCCGGAAGGCCTTGATGACCGTATCGACAATTTCCTGATGATCGCGGCAGAAGAGCTGGATCCAGCCGGTGTCCCGCTGGCTCATGGCGTCCTGGTGGTCGTTCCACACCGACCAGGGGGCGCCGACGCCACGGTTGACCACGCACATCACCAGCGGCAGGCGGGCGCCCGCCGCCCAGTGCAGCTGCTCGCTCATATACAGCAGACCGTTGGCCGAGGTGGCGGTGAAGGCGCGCACACCGGCCGCCGCGGCACCGATGCAGACACCGAGAGCGCTGTGTTCGCTCTCGACCGCGACATATTCGGCCTCCAGCTCACCCGACGCGACCCATTCGGAGAGTTTTTCCGTCAGCGGCGTCTGGGGCGTGATGGGATAGGCGGCGACCACATCGATGCCCGCCAGACGTGCGGCCAGTGCGGCGGCATTGTTGCCGGAATCGATCAGCTTGCGACTCATGACGCCTCCTCCCCGGCAAATTCCTCCTCGGCCACCATGGTGATGGCGCCGACCGGACACATTTCGGCGCAAATACCGCACCCCTTGCAAAACTCCAGGTTGAAAGTCGGCTTCAGCTCCCGGCTGACCGCCACGTCCGGACAATAGAACCAGCACAGATGACAGGCGTGCTTGCCGGTGCGCGCCGGAGTGCATTTTTCATAGGCGATGACGGGCCGTTCCACCCGCCAGCTGCCGGTCCGCCCGGCGTCGCCGGGGCCGGCGGTGGCCGCCGAAGTCAGGATACGAAAACGCTTGTCAGCCATGGGCCACCTCCCCTGCCGTCTGCGCCAGTTCGGCGGCCTCATAGGCCAGCCGGGCGGCCCGGGCATTTTCCTGCGGCCGCCGTCCCTCGAACTCCTCTTCGAGACAGCGCGCCAGACGTTCGATATCGACCAAACCCGTCGCCCGGGCCAGCAGGCCGATGATACCGCTGTTGACGATATGGCGCTTGAGCCCGGCCTGCTCAGCCAGCTGGTTGATATTGGCCGTCGCCACCCGGTAATCCCCCTTGCGCAGGGCCTCCGGACCGCAGGGAGCGTTGACGATCAGCCAGCCGCCCGGCTTGAGGCCCGCCGTGACATCGACCTCGTTCAGAATCAGGTGGTCGAGAACCACGACAATGTCGGGCCGGGTGATCGGCGACAGGTCATAGATGGTGTCACGCGCCAGCTTGAGCGAGGTCGACACCGGCGCTCCGCGCCGTTCGGTGCCGAAGCTCGGCGCCATGACCACACCGCCGTAGCCGGCCTCGAAGGCGGCCTTGGCAACCACCTTGGCGGCGGTGATGGCTCCCTGGCCGCCGCGGCCGTGCCAGCGAATCTCAATCGGTTTGTCTTTTGGTTCCATGAACTCCCTCGTATCAGTCGGACTGTGTCAGGAGGGAGCATCATAGTCCATTCAGACAGACAAATGAAGGCCGGACTCATCAACGGCGAGCCGATTTTGCCCGCACGAATTTTTTGTTCATCAACAACAAACGTCCCGTCTGTCATTTCCCCTGAAAACGCGGGGGGCGCTTTTCCAGAAAGGCGTTGATCGCCTCAACGTGATCCTCGGTACCGTGGGCCATGGCCTGAAAGGCGGCGCAGGCATCGAGAAACTCGGGCAGCTCCATCTTCTGCCCCAGCTTCAGCAGCCGCTTGGCCAGCCGCAGGGCCTGCGGCGGCTGGGCGGCGATGCGGGTCGCCAGCTCACGCGCCCGCGGCAGCAGGTCTTCATCCTGGACCACCTCGAGCAGCAGACCCAGTCCCAAGGCCTCCTCCGCCTTGACCAGCCGTCCGGTGAACAGCAGTTCGGCGGCCCGTTGCGGCCCGATCAGGCGCGGCAGCAGCCAGGCGCCGCCGTCGCCGGGGATGATACCGAGATTGACGAAGGTCTCGCCAAACAGGGCGTTTTCCGAACCGATGCGCAGATCGCACATGCAGGCCAGATCCATGCCGGCGCCGATAGCCGGACCGTTGACCGCGGCAATAGCCGGCACCTCGAGCCGTTCGAAGGCGAGCGGCAGCTGCTGAATGCCGCGCCGGTACTGGTCCTGGATCTGCAAGGGGGAACCGCCGAAGATTCCCTCCCGGTCACGCATCTGCTTGACATTGCCGCCGGCGGAAAAGGCCCTGCCCGCGCCGGTGAGAATCAGCACCGAGACTTCGGGACTGCGGTTGGCCCAGTCGAGCACGGCAAGGATATCCTCAACCAGCGTGGTTCCGGTCAGGGCGTTGCGCACATCATCGCGCGCCAGAGTCAGCTCGGCAACGCGGTTTTCAAGGGTCAGACGGGCGTCGGTCAGTTGCGGGATGTCAGGCATCTTTTCCCCTTTCACAAGTAAACGGGCCGCCAAGACGCCAAGCCGCCAAGAAATTCGACAACCTCATCTTCATGCCCACAGCCATTCCTGGCGTCTTGGCGACCTGGCGGCCCAAAAGGTTCTGATTGAATTCCTGATAGTACTTTCTCTGCTTTTGTCCTGTTGACGGCCCAATCTTTATGCGGTTGATCGGCCGCCATGTCAACCGGTTCCGGTTGCCGGGCTGGCTCGTATCAGGTATGCTCACTGCTGAAACCATCAACCAACCGAAACGGAGCTGCAAGCTATGTTCGAACAGAAACCGACCGTCATCACCGCGACTCCCACAGTTCAAGCCGCTACCGGTTTTCTGCCCCGCGTTTACGTATGGATGACCGCCGGGCTGCTGCTGACCGCCCTGGCCGCCGTCATCACCCTGTCGAGCCAGACCCTGCTGAACCTGGTCTTCGGCAACCGCATGGTCTTCTACGCGCTGATTTTTGGTGAACTCGGCCTGGTCATCGCCCTGTCGGCCGCCATCAATCGCATCAGTTCCGGAACCGCCACGCTGCTGTTTCTGCTCTACTCGGCCCTCAACGGCGTCACCTTCGCCAGCATCTTCCTGGTCTATACCGGCAGCTCCATCGCCAGCACCTTCGTCATCAGTGCCGGCACCTTCGGCGCCATGAGCCTGTACGGCTTTGCCACCAAACGCGACCTGACCGGCTGGGGCAGCTTCTTCTTCATGGGCCTGGTCGGCATCATCATCGCCTCGCTGGTCAACATCTTCCTGCAGAGCGCGATGGTCACCTGGGTCGTCAGCTACCTGGGCGTCTTTATCTTCGTCGGTCTGACCGCCTACGACACCCAGAAACTCAAGCGCATCGGTGAGTCGGGCTTCGGTGACGCCGGCCAGCGCCGCAAGGCGGTCATTCTCGGCGCCCTCACCCTCTATCTCGACTTCATCAACCTGTTCCTGATGCTGCTGCGCGTGCTCGGCAACCGCCGCTGAAACCGAACATCCGCCGCAAAAATCAACCGCCGTCCTGGCTGCCAGGACGGCGGTTTTGTTTCAGTCCTGCTGCAAAGTAAATTCCCAGGCACACCAGAACTCTTCCGGATGTTCGTCCGGCGGACAGGAGAGGCAGCGGGTTTCAATACGCGGATCGACGGTTCGGGCGAATTCACTGTACTCGACGATGCCGACCGACTTGCACGGAAAGTCGGCAAGCCCCTTGCGCTTGCGCGCGGACTGCACCCGGCAGTCGACCATGCGGAAGACCGCCCGGGTCTCACTGACCTCAACGGCCTGCTGCAGGTTCAGCCGGGCATACATGCGATGTTTGAGACATTCGAGCAGGGCCGGGATGCCGCCGCCGGGCTCGATACCCAGACGCGCCATAATGCGCTTCGCCTCGATCACCGTAAAACGCCGCCAGGCCTCGCGGTCGGCGTCAATGGCCGTCTCCATGCCGTGACTTGCCTCGATGGCCTGGAACCACAGGCCGTCATGCGCCAGCCAGTTCTTGGCGTCGTCGATGATGATGGCGATCAGCTCCTCCTTGCTGAGGCGGTGAAGCAGCTGGACGCCCTCGTCGAGAGGCGTGGTTTCGGTGTCGGGTTGGGTCTGGATGGTCATGGGTTCCCCCTT
>CAZCUR010000026.1:0-15904 GCA_964501815.1 uncultured Geothermobacter sp. | reverse complement strand
CGAGAGGCGTGGTTTCGGTGTCGGGTTGGGTCTGGATGGTCATGGGTTCCCCCTTTGGCTGGAAGGCAGAAGACAGAATACAGGAGGCAGGAGGATGTGGTTGTTCTGTCTCCTGTCTCCTGTCTCCTGAATTCTATCTCACTCTATCTGTCTCTGATCATCGATCACCTTGCCGTCATTGGGCAGGCTGCCCGGGGCGACGAATTCCACCTCGCCGCGCAGCTTGGTGACCTCACGGATACTGGCGACCACGGCGTCGGTCAGGCCGGAGGGAGGCTCCCCCGCCAGCTCGACCCGCAGCGTCATGGCATCGAGATCATTCTCCCGGGTCAGCACCAGGCGGCCGCGCCCCAGTTCCGGGTGGCGCTTGAGAATGGCGGCGACCTGGGAGGGATGCACGAACATGCCGCGCACCTTGGCGGTTTGGTCGGCACGCCCCAGCCATCCCTTGATGCGCAGATTGGTCCGACCGCAGGGGCTTGGGCCGGGCAGTACCGCCGACAGGTCGCCGGTGGCGAAGCGGATGAGGGGATAGTCCGGGTCGAGCCGGGTCACCACCACCTCGCCGACCTCACCTTCGGGAACCGGATCGCCGGTGCCGGGTCGGACGATTTCGAGCAGGATGCCCTCATCGACGATCATCCCTTCCATGGCCTCCGACTCGTAGGCAATCAGGCCGAGATCGGCGGTGGCATAACACTGGCGCACGGTGATGCCGCGTGCCGCCATGGCGTCGCGCAGGCTCGGCGGCAGATATTCGCCCGACACCAGGGCGCACTGCAGACTGGAGAGATCGGCCCCCAGCTCATCCGCCTTGTCGAGAATCAGCTTGAGAAACGACGGCGTACCGACATAGGCACGCGGCCGGACGTGGGCCATCACCTGGACCTGCAGTTCGGTCTGACCGACCCCGCCCGGCACTACGGCGCAGCCGAGGGCGCGTGCGGCCGATTCGACCATCATGCCGGCCGGGGTGAAATGGTAGGAAAAGCAGTTGTGCAGGATATCCCCGGCCCGTATCCCGGCGGCATACAGGGCGCGGGCGAAACGCCAGCCGTCCTGGCGGCTGGACCCCGGCTCGAAAATCGGTCCGGGCGAGGCAAAAACCTGCGCCAGCTCCGGCGGCGCAATGCCGGTCAGGCCGCCGAAGATCGGGGCCTGCCGCTGCCGTTCGATCAGGTCACTCTTGCGCACCACCGGCAACCGCGCCAGGTCGGCACGGGTGCGCACCGCTGCCGGATCGACCCCGGCAAGGCTGTCGGCAAAATAAGGCGCCGATTTTTGCGCATGGGCGATCTGCACGCGCAGCTGCTCGAACAGATCCGCCTCGCGCTGCTCAGGTGTGCGGGTTTCCAGCTCGTCGTAATATCGGGACATAGGTGCTCCTTTAAATCTCACCACAAAGACACGAAGGACACGAAGACAAGTGCAAAATAAGAGCTGAATTCAGTCATGCACCAGACCGACCCTTTATCTGCCAAAGGCAGTCTCAAAGGGTGCAGATGCAAGGCTTGCGCAGGCCTGAGGCTGCAGGCGTAGCAGCGCTACGTCGAAGCCCGAAGGCCAAGCGTAACGCAGCAGATGCGCCCTTGGAGGCTGCCGCCTACATCCATCTCTTTCTTCGCTTGTACGACTTCAGATTCTTGAACGACTTGCGTTCGCTGTCGTGCCCGCCGCCGAGATAAAACTCCTTCATGTCCTCGTTGTTGAGCAGCTCCTCGGCGGTGCCGTCGAGGACAATCTTGCCCGACTCCATCACATAGCCGTACGTGGCGCTGTGCAGGGCCATATTGGCGTTCTGCTCCACCAGCAGCATGGTGATGCCCTGCTCGCGGTTGATGGTGCGGATGATGTTGAACACCTCCTTGACCAGCAGCGGCGACAGGCCCATGGAGGGCTCGTCGAGCAGGATCATCTCCGGGCGGGCCATGATCGCCCGGCCGATGGCGAGCATCTGCTGCTCACCGCCGGACAGATACCCTGCCAGGCCGGTACGCTCCTTGAGGCGCGGGAAATAGTGAAAGACCTTTTCGATGTCGTCCCTGATCTGCCTGTCCTTGCGGGTAAACGCCCCCATGCGCAGGTTTTCGATGACGGTCATATCCTCGATAATGCGCCGCCCTTCCATGACCTGGAAAATGCCCTTGCGCACGATATCTTCCGGGGAGCTGTTGGCGATATTCTCCCCCTTGTAGGTGATACTGCCGCGGGTCACCTCGCCGTCCTCGGTCTTGAGCAGGCCCGAGATCGCCTTGAGAGTGGTCGACTTGCCGGCGCCGTTGGGACCGAGCAGGGTCACCAGCTCTCCCTTGGGCACATCGAGGCTGATGCCGCGCAGCACCAGGATCACCTCGTCGTAGACCACCTCGATATTGTTGACCGACAGGAGAATCTCCTTCTCCTCGGGCTTCGCAGTCGTCTTGACGGCCGGCTCGGACATGACAGGCTCCTTTTGCAGGCAGAATTCAAAAGTCAGGAGTCGGAATGCAGAAGAACCCTTCTGACCCCTCACTGCCGAATTCCGCCCGGCGGGGGCAGGCGCCCCCGCCGAACTTTTTATCAATGCCTTGGAAACGATCCATTTTGTGCAAGATCAAGGAAGCCGAGCATCTGCGCGGAGTCGTAGCCGGAGGCTACGTCGCACAAGCAGATGCGCAGGCTGACGCCGAGATTGCGCAAAAGGGGCGTTTCCTACCAGCCGAGCCACTCGTCGCGGCGCGGCACCTCGACCGTCTTCAGCTTGGTCATCTTGAAGTCGCCGCCGTTGTACTTGCTGGTGTAGATGTTCACCAGGGTGGTGCCGCGATGGTCTTCGGCGGTCCAGGTGGACGGCAGGCAGACACCTTCGAGGCCGGCGGGCACAAAGTCCTTCATCGACTCGAAGCCCTTCTTGATGTTCTCGCCGGTGATGCCGCCCATGGCGTCGGCCTTGAGCATCGCTTCCTTCATGAAGAAGGTGGCACACACGCCGCGCACATAATGCAGCCGGCGGTGCTTGGTCCCGCTGGGGTCCGAGTACTTGCTGATTTCCTTCAGGGTCTTCATGCCGGGAACGTCGTCGCCAAAGGCGGCGGCGCCCACAACCCAGACGATGCCGTCGCCGGCCTCGCCGGTGGCGGCGATGGAGTTTTCATCCCAGCCCCAGATGTTGGTCATGAACTGGGGCCGGGCTCCCACGGTGGAGCAGGATTTGAGCAGGGAAATGTTGGAGCCGGAGGTGTTGCCCAGATAGGCATAGTCAGCGCCACTCTCCTTGAGGGAAAGGCACTGGGCCTTGGCGTCGGCCGGCTTGAGGGAATAGACGATGGGCGGCAGCACCTCGAAACCGAGTTCTTTGGCGTAAGCGGCACAGGCTTCCTTGGGCGCGTTCGGATAGGGATGGTTGTCGCCCATGTGGATGAACTTGGGCTTGCCCGACTTGCCCTTGGCCTTCCAGTCTTCAGCGGCCCACTGCACCAGACCACGGCAGGCGTCGGAGTAGGAGGGACCATAGAAGAAGTTGTACGGAGCCGGGGCCTTGGTGCGCGGCGACTTGCCGGTCGGGTCGGTCAGATGGCCCGAATAGGAGGCGGAGATATAGGGGACCTTGTCCCTGGCGACGAACTTGACCAGGGCCTCGGTGTCGGCGGTGCCCCAGCCCTGAATCGCCACCGGCTTGAGCGACGACATCCACTTCTTGTAGGTGGCAATCGCCTGCGGCGCCTTGTAGGAATAGTCGACGGTGACGAACTCGATCTTCTTGCCGTTGATGCCGCCGTGGTCATTGATGTACTTCAGGGCGTCATCGACCCCGTTGCCGTAGGGAACGCCGACGCCGGCGGTCGGCCCGGTGAAGTCGGCCAGATGGCCGACGGGGATGGTGTCGCCGGCAAAGGCGGTAGCCGCCATGGCGACGGAGGCCAGTAACAGACTGCCGAGAACCAGAATCTTGCGCATGTTTTCCTCCCTTGTTCGTGGATAAGGGGCCCGCAGTGCGGGACGTTGACACAGACGTGACATCGCCAACAGCAATCAATCTCCTCCTAGTAGGAGAAGGGATACAGCTTCCAGTAGGCCTTGATCATCTTCCAGCGGTGCGCCAGACCGTCCGGCTCGAAAATCAGGAACAGGATAATCGCCAGCCCGATCGACATTTCCTTGATGTAGGCCAGCGCCTGGGTGATGCCCGGCAGAAAATGTCCGGCCACCGACACCCCCGCCTCCATCACCTCCGGCAGCAGAACCATGAAGACAGTGCCCATCAGGCTGCCCATGACCGAGCCGAGCCCGCCGATGATGATCATGGCGAGAAACTGGATCGACAGCAGGATGTTGAAACCCTCGGCGGAAACAAAGCCGAGATAGTGCCCGAACAGGGCGCCGCCGACCCCGGCGTAGAAGGAAGAGATCCCGAAGGAGAGGATGCGGTACTTGGTGAGGTTGATCCCCATGATCTCGGCCGACAGGTAGTGATCGCGCACGGCGACAAAGGCGCGGCCGTCCCGGGTGCGCAGAAGATTGGTCGCCAGCAGATACATCACCACCAGATAGACCAGGGCCACGTACCAGAACCTCTGATCGGTGCTGCATTCAAAGCCGAACAGGGAAAAGGGATTGGCCATGGCACCGGCGACCCCGCCGGTGAACCACTCGGCCCGGGCAAAGAAGTCCTCGAGAATAAACTGCGAGGCCAAAGTGGCGATGGCGAGATACAGTCCCTTGATGCGCCCGGCCGGAATGCCGACGATCAGGCCCACCGCCATGGTCATGACCCCGGCGAGCGGAATGCAGAAAAAGACCGGAATGCCGGTGGTGTTGTTGAGCCAGGCCGAGGCGAAGGCGCCGAAACCAAAGAAGGCGGCGTGGCCGAGGGAAATCTGCCCGGTGAAACCGACCACCAGATTCAGCCCCAGTGCGGCGATGCCGTAGTAGGCGATCTGGATGCCGAGATTGAGAAAGTAGGCGTTGAGAAAAGTCGGCGCGATGAGCAAAAAGAGGATGGTCGCTATCATCATGCGCCGTGACAACGGCGTGGGAAAAATGACCGTATCCTGCTCGTAGGTGGTGCGGAATTCTCCGCAGTTCATGCGGGCATGAGCCGAAGACGACATAGGCTAGATCCTCTCGATATCTTTGGTGCCGAACAGGCCGTAGGGCTTGAGCATCAGAATCACCACCAGGGCGTAGAAGGGCGCGATGGTGTACATATTGCCGACGTGCAGCCACTGGCTGTCGACAAACTCGGCGATATTTTCGAGCACGCCGATAATCAGGCCGCCGACGATGGAACCGACGATGGAATCGAGACCGCCGAGGATGACCACCGGAAAGACCTTGATACCGAAGAAGGAGAGGGCCGAAGAGACGCCGTTGACCATGCCGACCACCACACCGGCCAGGGCCGAGACCAGCGCCGAGATCGCCCAGGCGGCGGCGAAAACCTTTTTCACCGGGATCCCCAGGCTCTGGGCCACCTGCTGATTGAAGGCGGTGGCGCGCATCGCCAACCCCAGGCGCGAGTGTTTGAAGAAGTAGTAGAAGCCGGCCATGATGACGATGGAAATGACCAGGCTCATCAGATAGACGGTCTGAATCTGCAGACCGAGCAGATTGACACTCTGGGTTTCGAAAACCTGGGGAAAGCTCTTGGCGCTGGCGCCGAACATCCAGCCCATCAGTGCCTGGAAAAACATGGACAGGCCGATGGTGACCATGATCACCGAAATGATCGGTTCACCAATCAGGGGCCTTAGCACCACCACCTGCAGCACAATACCGAAGACCACCATGAAGGCCAGGGTGATGGGAAAGCCGATCCAGAACGGCAGGTTGAACTTCACCAGCAGCGCCCAGCAGGTCCAGGCGCCGATAAGCAAAAACTCTCCCTGGGCGAAATTGACCACCTGGGTCGACTTGTAGATCAGCACAAAGCACATCGCCACCACCCCATAGAGGGTGCCGACGATCAGACCGTTGACGATCAGCTGTCCGAGAAGTTCGAAGTTCATGGGTTCTCCTTCGGAGAGGCGAAAGAAGCAAGGCACAAGGTCGATGCATGTTTACCTTTGACCTTTAACTTTCACCTTGGTCCTGTTTTCAAACCGCCGGCTTCAGTTTGCCCTGTTCGGCCGCATCACCTGCCTCACCGGCCAGGTCCACAACCCGGACATCGGTCTGCACCCGGCTCTTGGTGCCGTCCTGGAAGGTAATCATGGTGTCGATGTGCACCATGTCACGATCCGAGTAGATGGCATCGATGATGTCGGCATATTTTTCCCGGATCACCCCGCGGCGCACCTTGCGCGTCCGGGTCAGCTCGCCGTCGTCGGCGTCGAGCTGCTTGTAGAGGAGCAGAAACTTGCGGATGCGCTGGGGCTCGGGCAGGGTGGTGTTGACCTGCTCGACCTCCTTGCGGATCAGGTCGTAGACCTGCGGCTGCGCCGACAGGTTGATGTAGTTGGTAAAGGCGATGCCGCGCTGCTCGGCCCACTTGGAGACGATCTCCCAGCGGATGCAGATGATCGCCGACAGGTAGGGACGGCCGTGCCCCTGGATGACCGCCTCGGCGATAAAGGGGGAGAATTTCAGCTTGTTCTCGATGAACTGGGGCGAGAAGCGGTTGCCGGTCGAGGTTTCGGCCAGATCGGAGATGCGGTCGATGACCACCAGGTGGCCGTTCTCCTTCTTGAAGTAACCGGCGTCACCGGTGTGCATCCAGCCGTCCTCCAGCGCCTCTTCGGTCGCCTTGTCGTTCTTGTAGTAGCCCTTGAACATCCCCCGGGTGCGCGCCACCACCTCGCCGACACCGTTGGCGTCCGGGTTGTCGATGCGCACCTCCGAGGTGGAAAAGGGAACACCGACGGTGTCGAAATCGACATCCCCTTCGCGATGAATGGTGTAGGCCCCGCCCAGTTCGGTCTGGCCGTAGATCTGCCGCAACGGGATGCCCATGGCGAGGAAGAAGCGGAAGGTATCCGGGCCCAGGGCCGCGCCGCCGGTCGCCGCCGAGCGCAGGTTGGAAAACCCGAGCCGGTCCTTCAGGGCCCGGAAGAGCAGCCAGTAAGCCAGCTTCGACTGCGAACGGCCCTCCTTTTCCGCCTTGTCCGCCAGACGCATCCCCAGCTTGAACATGCGCTGCTTGAACGGCGTGGCGTCCATCATGCGCGCCTTGACGTCGGCGGCGATGGTCTCCCAGACGCGCGGCGCCAAAAGCACGAAGTTGGGCCCGATCTCGCGCAGGTCACTCATCATCGTCTCCGGTTCCTCGACAAAGTTGACGATCTGCCGGCTGATGAGCGCCTGGGCCACGGCGTAGACCTGCTCCATAATCCAGGGCAGAGGCAGAACCGAGACATAGTTGTCGGTCGGATATTTGGGGTCGGTCTGCAGGTAGTCGAGACAGTGCTCGAGCATGGGGCCGCACTGCAGCATGGCCAGTTTCGGATTGGAGGTGGTTCCCGAAGTCGGGCAGAGGATGGCGACATCCTCGGGACGGCCGGCGGCAACCAGCTCATCATAGAGACCGGGCTGTTCCGCGGCCAGGTCGTCACCGAGCTTCATCAGATCGGTATGGCTGATCAGGCGCGGGTCATCATACTTGCGCATGCCGCGCGGGTCACAGTAGACGATGTGCTCGACACAGGGACACTGTTCGGTAATATCCAGAACCTTGTCGACCTGCTCCTCGTCCTCGGCGATGATGATCTTCGCCCCGGCGTAGTTGATCAGGTAGGCGCACTCTTCGTTGAGGGAATCCTGATAGATGCCGAAAATCATGGCGCGAAGCGCGTGAGAAGCGATTTCGCCCGCAACCCACTCGGGACGGTTGTCACCGATGATGCCGACGGTATCCCCTTCACCGATGCCGAGCTTGTGCATGCCCAGGGCAAAACGGCGCACCATGTTTTGGTAATCGGCCCAGGTGAACTCGTTCCAGATGCCGAATTCCTTTTCGCGCAGGGCGATCTCGTCGGGGAAATTGGCCGCGTTGTAGGCCAGCAGTTTGGGGAAGGTGTCGTAAATTTTGATATCGGCGTATTCCGGCTGCATCAGGCCACCTCCCCTGCCACATGGTCCGTACCGGGTCCGCTGCCGCCATTGCCGCCTTCATCTTCGAGCTCCTCGCCCAGATAGGCGGTGCGCACCCGGGGATTGGCCATCACCTCATCCGGCAGTCCCTCGGCGATCTTGCGGCCGAAATCAAGCACCATCACCCGGTGGGAGATATCCATGACCACGCCCATGTCATGTTCGATCATCACCACGGTCATGCCCCATTCCTCGTTCAGGTCGATGATGTAGCGGGCCATGTCCTCCTTCTCCTCCAGGTTCATGCCCGCCATCGGCTCGTCGAGCAGAATCAGGTCGGGACGCAGGGCCACGGCGCGCGCCAGTTCGACCCGCTTGCGCAGACCGTAGGAGAGGGTGCCGGCGACCGCCTTGCGGATATGGGCGATCTCGAGAAAATCGATGATGTCCTCGACCTCCGCCCGGTGCCGCAACTCCTCCTTGCGCGCTCCGGTCAGCCAGTAGATCGAGCCGGTGATGAAATTGTTCTTCAGCAGGTGATGACGCCCGACCATGATGTTGTCGAGCACCGTCATGTGATTGAACAGAGCGAGATTCTGGAAGGTACGGCCGATGCCGAGATTGCAGCGGACATTGGGACTCAGTCCGGTAATTTCCCGGCCCTTGAAGCGGATCGAACCCTGGGGATGGTAGCGACCGGAAATGCTGTTGAGCATCGAGGTCTTGCCGGCGCCGTTAGGTCCGATAATGGAAAAAATCTCCCCCTTGTTGACCTCAAAGCTGACATCGGTCAGGGCATGAACCCCGCCGAATGACAGCGATACGTTTCTGACCTCAAGAAGGTGGCTCGCTTCGGTCATGCGGTCTCCTTGCATCCTCCAGATTGGACAGCCTGAACCAGGACCTGATGAGTTCACCCGATTGCAACGGCAATACCAAACGGTGTTTGGCCTTTTCGTCCGGACCAAAATTCTTTACAACAACTTGAAATCAGGGCCTATTTTCGAAATATGAAACTTTTCCTTAGCCCCTTCTTACCCTTGCACCCCCTCGCCGCTTGTCCTCTCCGTTAACACTGTTTCCTCCGACGACACCTTACTGCAGGTTGTACTTGTTCAGCTTTTTGTAGAGCCCCGGTCGCGAGATGCCAAGCACATGGGCGGCATTCAGCTTGTTGCCGCCGGCCCGCTCCAGCGAGGCCACAATCAGCTGCCGTTCCAGGTCTTCGAGAATCTCCTGCAGACTGCGACGACCGACTTCGGCCAGCAGATCATCGCACAGGACCGCCTCGGAGCCGCATCCCGACCGGCCCCGACCGAAACGCCGGATGGCATCGGGCAGGTCGGAAGACCTTATCAGGGCACCGTCGACCAGATTGAAGGCGCTCTCGATGGCATTGCGCAACTCGCGCACATTGCCGGGGAAATCGTAATTGCGCAGCAACCTCCAGGCCTCTTCTTCAAGGTCCTCGACCGCCAGACCGAAGCTGCTGTTGAACTCATCGATAAGGTGCTTGGTGATAAAGTAGATATCCTCGCGCCGGCGGCGCAGGGGCGGGATTTCAAGCGAAACGACGTTGAGGCGATAGTAGAGATCGGCCCGGAAACGGCCGTCACGTACCCGCTCTTCCAGATCGACATTGGTTGCGGCGATGACACGCACATCGAGGGCGCGGGTTTCCGCGCTCCCCAGTGGGGTAATCTCGCGCTCCTGCAGCACCCGCAGCAGCTTGGCCTGCATCAGCAAGGGCATGTCGCTGATCTCGTCGAGAAAAACCGTACCGCCGTGAGCCTGCTCAAACTTGCCCACCTGGCCGCCCTTGCGGGCACCGGTGAAAGCCCCGTCGACATAGCCGAACAGTTCCGATTCGAGCAGATGATCGGGAATCGCCGCACAGTTGACCCGCACAAACGGGCCATTGCGGCGCCGGCTTGCCGCATGAATGGCGTGGGCAAACAGCTCCTTGCCGGTGCCGCTCTCCCCCAGCAGCAGCACATTGGAAGGCCGGGCGGCGATGCGCAGCAACTTCTCCTTGAGGGTCTTCATCACCCGGCTCTGGCCGATGATGCTGTTGCAGTCGTACTTGTACCGGTGTTCAGCTGCCGGCCTGCGCCGCAAAGTTTTTTTGCCGCCCCTTGCTTCCGGCACCTGGACCTGCACCTTTTCCGCCGCCCGCAGCAGCTGGCTGGCATCGCGAAAGAGAATCTTGCCCGAGGCCCCGACCAGCCGGCCGTCGACAAAGAGCGGATAGCGGCTGACGATCGCCTGGCGTCCATTGAGAATGTGAGGTTCCGCCTCCTCGGCCTCGCCCCGCTCCATCACCACCGGCAACCGCGAAGGATTGCTGTTCGGATAGGCTTCCAGCACCGGCCGTCCGAGCATCTCAGCCGCCGACAGGTCGAGAACGTCGGCAAACGGCTGACTGATAAGCGTGATGGAGCCTTCGGTATCGACCAGAATCAGGCTGTCACCGGCCAACTCGCCCCCTTCGGCGAAATGCGGCAGCAGTTCGGGAATTTCGAGACGGCCGCAGCCGATCTGATCGCGGTGCATCAGGGTGAAACAGCCGCCGGCCGGACGGCCGTCACGCCGCAACGGCAAATACTGACAATAGAAACGCTGGTCACCGATCCAGACCGGCTGGTCCCGAAAGGCCACCCCCCGGACCATGTAGGCACGCAGCAGGCCGAGATTGAGAACCTGCCCCAGTCTCTGCCCCAGAAGTTCTTCGGGCCTTCGGCCCAGCCAGCGAAACGATTCCTCGCCACACAGAACGATGCGCTGGTCGTTGTCGAGCAGGACCTGCCACCCTTCTTCCGGGACCGGCAGCCCGGCCAGATTGAAGCCCGCCTCTTTCGCCTGTCCGATCACGTCCATGTCCATGCGCACCTCCGGCCCGGGAAAAAGAAAGCGGCCACGTTGACCTGCAGCCGTTGGCAAAAATAATACAGCGTTTTATATTTGAGCGCAAAAGAAAATGTTGCGCCGCATCAAACCTCCCGGCCACCGACCGACATGGCCTGGGCCCAAAAACCGTAACAACAAACTGAAATCACACGGTTTATATTACAGAAACAGGCCCTGGCAGCCGTGTCTACGATTGGAGACAGCCTTGTCGCCTGACGTAGCACTCCCGTCCCGAAAAAAGGCCGGGCTCCAGCCGTTTTGGGCAGAACCCCATCTCAACCGGCCGTGGCACACAGATTGCTAAAACAATGTTTGTTGCACTTCACAAAGTCCAAGCCCACAGGAGATGAGCATGGAACCGAAACCCTACCAGCCCCGCCACCACATCCGCTTTGTCACCGCCACCAGCCTGTTCGACGGCCACGATGTTTCCATCAACATCATGCGGCGCATTCTGCAGGACTCGGGTGCCGAAGTCGTCCACCTCGGCCATAACCGTTCGGTGCGGGAAATCGTCGACGCCGCCATTCAGGAGGACGCCCAGGGTATCGCGGTCAGTTCCTACCAGGGCGGTCATATCGAGTTTTTCAAGTACATGGTCGACCTGCTGCGGGACCGGGACGCCGGCCACATCCGGGTCTTCGGCGGTGGCGGCGGGGTTATCCTGCCCGACGAAATCGCCGAACTGGAAGCCTATGGCGTCTGCAAGATTTTTTCGCCGGAGGACGGCCGGCGCATGGGGCTGCAGGGAATGGTGAACTACAAACTGGAGCAGTGCGATTTTGACCCGCCACGCGATCCTGAACGGGACCTCAACCTGCTCGCCGAAGGCGACCCGGCCGCCATCGCCCGGCTTATCAGCCTGGCCGAACAGGCGAGCGAAGGCGACAAGGGGCCCTTTGAATCTGTGGAGAACCAGCTGCAAAAGCGGCGTCGCGCCACCCCGGTGGTCGGCATCACCGGCACCGGCGGCGCCGGAAAAAGTTCCCTCACCGACGAACTGGTGCGCCGTTTTCTCAACGATTTCGACGACAGGCGCATCGCCATCCTGTCCGTCGACCCGACCCGCAAACGCACCGGCGGCGCCCTGCTCGGCGACCGCATCCGCATGAACGCCATCGACAACCCGCGTGTCTACATGCGCTCGCTGGCCACGCGCGAGTCCCGCAGTGAGCTGTCACGCGCCATCAACGAGGCGCTGCTGATCCTCAAGGCGGCCCCCTTTGACCTGATTATCGTCGAGACCAGCGGCATCGGTCAGGGCGATACCGGCATCACCGAGGTGAGCGATCTCTCCCTCTATGTCATGACCAGCGAATTCGGCGCGCCGACCCAGCTGGAAAAGATCGACATGCTCGATTTTGCCGATCTGGTGGTGCTCAACAAGATGGAAAAGCGCGGCAGCGAGGATGCCCTGCGCAACGTTCGCAAGCAGGTGCGGCGCAACCGCAAGATGTTCGACGCGCCGGACGAGGACCTGCCGGTCTACGGCACCATCGCCAGCCAGTTCAACGACGCCGGCACCACCCGGCTGTACCACGCGTTGCTCGGCCAGCTCAACGAGCGCTTCGACCTCGGCTGGCAAAGCCGCATCGAGGTCTCCGACCAGGACAGCCTGGCCCAACGCATCATTCCACCGGAACAGGCCGGCTACCTGGGCGAAATCGCCCAGACCGTGCGCCGCTATCGCCAGCTGACCGAGGAGCAGGTGCGCGCCGCGCGGCAGCTTTTCCAGCTGGAGGGAGCCAAACAGCTGCTCCAGGACAAGGCCGATGAGCTGGAACCCTTGATCGAAAAGACCCGCGCCCTGCTGACCGAAGAAAGCCGCAAGGCCCTGGAGGAATGGCCTCAGCTCAAGGAGGCCTACCGCCAGGACGTGATGATAACGAAAGTTCGGGACCGGGAACTGCGCAACGAGCTTTACACCACCACCCTGTCCGGCACCCGCATTCCCAAGGTCTGTCTGCCCAAATTCGAAGACTACGGCGAAATCCTCCGCTGGCGCATGAAGGAAAACGCCCCCGGCTTTTTCCCCTTCACCGCCGGTCTCTTCCCCTTCAAACGCACCTTTGAAGACCCCAAACGCCAGTTCGCCGGCGAAGGGACACCGGAACGGACCAACCGCCGCTTTCACTTCCTCACCAAAGACGATCCGGCCAAACGTCTCTCCACCGCCTTCGACAGCATCACCCTCTACGGCGAGGACCCGGACGAACGCCCCGACATCTACGGCAAGATCGGCATGAGCGGGGTCTCGGTCTGCACCCTGGACGACATGGACAAGCTGTTCGCCGGTTTTGACCTGTGCGACCCGCTCACCAGCGTCTCCCTCACCATCAACGGGCCGGCGCCGATGATTCTGGCGATGTTCCTCAACACCGCCATCAATCAGCAGGTCCAAAAGTTCCGCAAGGAATCGGGCCGCGATCCGGATGCCGACGAATACCAGAAGATCCGCGCCTGCACCCTGCAGACGGTGCGCGGCACGGTACAGGCCGACATCCTCAAGGAAGACCAGGGACAGAACACCTGCATCTTCTCCACCGACTTCGCCCTGCGCATGATGGGGGACGTACAGCAGTATTTCATCGACAACAAGGTGCGCAACTACTACTCGGTCTCCATCAGCGGCTACCATATCGCCGAAGCCGGCGCCAATCCCATCAGCCAGCTCGCCTTCACTCTGGCCAACGGCTTCACCTATGTGGAGTACTATCTGGCCCGGGGCATGCACATCGACGATTTCGCCCCCAACCTCTCCTTCTTCTTCAGCAACGGCCTCGACCCCGAATACTCGGTCATCGGCCGGGTGGCGCGACGCATCTGGGCCGTGGTCATGCGCGAGAAATACGGCGCCAACAAGCGCAGCCAGATGCTCAAGTACCACATCCAGACCTCGGGCCGCTCCCTGCACGCCCAGGAGATGGCCTTCAACGACATCCGCACCACCCTGCAGGCGCTCATGGCCGTGTACGACAACTGCAACTCCCTGCACACCAACGCCTACGACGAAGCGATCACCACCCCCACCGAGGAGTCTGTGCGGCGCGCCATGGCGATCCAGATGATCATCAGCAGGGAATTCGGCCTGGCCAAAAACGAAAATCCGCTGCAGGGGTCTTTCATCATCGAAGAGCTGACCGACCTGGTCGAAGAGGCGGTGATGCTGGAATTCGAGCGCATCAACCAGCGCGGCGGCGTGCTCGGCGCCATGGAAACCCAGTACCAGCGCGGCAAGATCCAGGACGAATCGATGCTCTACGAACACAAGAAGCATACCGGTGAGCTGCCGATTATCGGCGTCAACACCTACCTGAATCCGAAGGTGGAGGAAGAAGGCTACGAAATCCCCGGCGAGCTGGCCCGCTCGACCGAAGAGGAGAAGCAGCTGCAGCTGACCAACCTGCGCGCCTTCCAGAAGCGCAACGCCGACCGGGCTCCGGCCGCGCTGGAGCGGCTCAAACAGGTGGCCACCAGCGGCGGCAACATCTTCGCCGAGCTGATGGAAACGGTGAAGGTCGCCAGCCTCGGCCAGATCACCTCGGCCCTGTACGAGGTGGGTGGACAGTATCGGAGGAATATGTAAGGAACTTGAGAATCCGGGAGACAGGAGTCAGAATACAGAATAAAATTTACAGCCTTCTGTCTCCTGTATTCTGTCTTCTGTCTTCTTCGAAAGGACCCCCCATGCCCCTGAAAAACGAATGCCAAACCCGCGTCCAGAACCTGCAGCAGCGCCTGAAAGAGGCGAACCTCGACGGCGCGCTGTTCATCTACCCCATCGACATCTACTATTTCGCCGCCACGCGCCAGAACGCGGCCCTGTGGATTCCCGCCACCGGCGCGCCGATGCTGCTGGTGCGCAAAAGCTTCTCCCGCGCCCAAAACGAGGCCTGCGTCGACGACATCCGTCCTTTTCCGCGCAGCAAGGACTTTGCGCCCCTGTTTGAAGGGGTGGAACGGATCGGCATGCCCCTCGACGTCATGCCGGTGCAGCAGTATCGCTATTACGAAAAGCTGCTGCCCGGCCGCAGTTTCGTCGACATCAGCGCCGGCTACCGGGAGCAGCGCTCGGTGAAATCGGCGTGGGAACTGGAGAAGATGCGCGAGAGCGGTCGTAGGCTCTGCTCGGTTTTCGCCCAGATCCCCGAGTTCCTGCATGAAGGGATGCGGGAGGTCGACCTGGCCGCCGAATTCGAGGCCCGGCTGCGCAAGGCGGGCGGCGAGGGCTATGTGCGCATGCGCGCCTACAACCAGGAACTGTTCATGGGGCTGGCAGTCGCCGGCGACCGGGCCGCGACCACCGGCTTTTTCGACGGCGCTGTCACCGGCCCCGGCCTGTCAAGCCCGTCGCCGCACGGCCCCTCGGCCACGCCCATCGCCGCCGGCGAACCGGTGCTGGTCGACTACACCGGCGTGTTCGACGGCTATATCGTCGACATGACCCGCATGTTCGTCTGCGGCGAGCTGGATGATCAGCTGCAGCACGCCTTCGAAGTCGCCATCGCCATCCAGGCGCGCATCCAGGCCGAACTGAAGCCGGGCGCCATCGCCTCCCAGCTGTTCGCCACCGCCCTGGAGATGGCCGCCGAAGCCGGCCTGGCTGACAACTTCATGGGCGTACCCGGCGAGAACGCCCGCTTCGTCGGCCACGGCGTCGGCCTGGAGCTCGATGAACTGCCTGTCCTCGCCCAGGGCTTCGACGTACCGCTGATCGCCGGCCAGACCATCGCCGTCGAACCCAAGTTCGTCTTCCCCGGCAAAGGCGCCATCGGCATCGAGAACACCTTCGCCGTCAGTGAACAGGGTGGGGAGAAGATGACGGACATGCCGGATGATCTGGTGAGGATCTGAGTTTCATCACAAAGGGCAACACGAAAGCCGGTTTTTCAATCCACCACGAAGGACTCGAAGAGCCAGGAAGGATCACCACAGAGGCACGGAGAACACAGAGAAAAGCATCGAAAGCCTGGTCTTGGGGGTAACCCTG
>CAZCUR010000025.1:0-31809 GCA_964501815.1 uncultured Geothermobacter sp. | reverse complement strand
TCGCGCTGCTGCTGGGGATCTGGCCGCAACCGCTTTACGGCCTGCTGGGACTGATACTGTCCTGAGAGATAGAAAAGGCGAGCGGCCGTCAGGGCAGGGCGGCCGGCAGTTCGATGACAAAGGAGGCGCCCTCTCCCTCTTTGCTTTCGCAGGTCAGGCGACCACCGAGAGATTCGACAATGTCGCGGCAGATACCCAAACCAAGGCCGGTGCCAATCCCTTCCGGTTTGGTGGTGAAGAAGGGCTGAAAGATTTTGTCCCGAATCGCCTCGGGGATACCGGGGCCGTTGTCACGAACGACAATGCGAACGAGGCCGGGGGAGGGGACATCACCCCGAATTTCTATTTTGCGGTCTTGCTGATCAGGCAACTCTTCCAGTGCCTGGCCGGCATTGCTGATCAAATTGATGAAAACCTGCTGCAACCGGTTGGACTCGGCAACGACCAGCGGCAGATCCTCGGGCACCCGGTTTTCCACCCGTACACCGGCCTTCATCAGACGCACCTCGAGCAACAGCAGGGACGCACGCAGAGGCTCGCACAGACGCAAAGGTTCCCGATGAGCTTCCCTGCGCGAGTAGCGCAGCAGACTGGTGGTGATATCGGCAATACGCTGAGCCTCATGAACAATGCGCCCGGGGATTTCGCCGACCAACCCGTCCGGCGGCAACTTCTGCCGCAAAATATCCGCGTAGTTGAGAATACCGGTGATGGGATTGTTGATTTCATGAGCGACCCCAGCGGCCAGCTCGCCGATGGACGCCATCTGGCTGTTGCGCAGGCTGATGGCCTGCATCCGCTCCTTTTCGGTGATGTCCCGGACAATTTCGAGCAGACGCACGATTTCGCCGCGTTCGTCCCTGACGGGCAGAACCCGGTAGTCCAGCACCCGGTCGCCCCGGTGCAGGGTTCCCTGCTGAGGCCGGCCCTGTTTCAGGGCCCGGAGCACATGGCAGTCAGGGCAGGGCTGCTCCCGCCCGAAAAAGAGCTGGTGACAGAAGTCCCCGGAGGGAGACACATCTGAATCGCTCAGCAACTGGCGTGCGTGGGCATTGGTGTACAGAACCCGCAGGTCGCAGTCGAGCAGCACCACGGCGTCGGGAAGCCCGTTCAAAATCGCCTCCAGCTGCACCGCCAGCAGCTGGTGCCTGCGCTCACTGTCGCGCAGTCTTTCCTCCAGCTCCACACGATCGCGAATATCGATCACCGCAAGCCGGCATCTTTTCACGGCGGAACTGGCGGCAGAGACCGGCGTCATGCGGACGATAACCGGGACATATCGCCCTTCCGCGCCCTTCAGGCGCACCTCCATGGACCGTTCTTCTCCCTGAAAAACCCTGCTCAGTTCCAGGAAAAAGCGGCTGTGGTCTTTTTGGGGGATAAAACTGACAAAAGGCTTGTGGAGTCCGGCCGGCAATGCCCGGCCGAGCAGTTCCAGAAAGGCGTAATTGTATTCGAGGATGTGGCCGCGGTCATTGAGAGTGCAGTAGCCGAAAGGGGCCCGTTCGAACAGCTCGCGATAGCGGACAGACGCCTCTTCGGCGCGCATCTGCGCGGCCGCCAGTTCCTCTGCCTGAACCCGCAGCTCCTCCTGGTGGATCTCCAGGTCTTCGACCACTTCGAGCAGATCGTCCGCCAGCGCCCGCCAGTGAATGTCTTCGGCGGCAGCCTGCTCAATCCTCTCTTTCAGCCGCCGGAGAGATCGGCTGGCGGCCAGACCTTTTGCCTCGATGGATGGTCGAGCCATGGTGCCCCCCCTGGATGTTGCGGTTCCCGTCAGCTTCTTTCCATAACCCGGGCCAACTGCTGGGCCAGGTCTTCGACCAGACGCAGATGGACCCTCAGGTCGGGGCGGTCCCTGGTATCGGCCACAATCAGACTCCCCGCGACCTGGCCGTGCACGCGCACCGGCACGCCCATGAAGGCGCGCAGCTGCTCACCGGCAAGGCCTGGAAGAGAGAGTTTTTTGCGCCCCGGCAACCGCTCGATATCGCCGATGGTCTCTTCAGTCGCCATGATCAGGAAGGCCAGGGACTGATCGCGCTCAACAGCCACGCCGCCTACCCAGTCCTGCTCCGCCACCTTGCCATGGTGCAGGATGCGCCCATCGCCATCCGGGCGGCAGAACAGAGCCACCGGCACCTCCAGTTCACTGACGATGACGGGCATCAAGGTGGTCAGAACATCATCCAGTCCCTTGCCATGATCGATCAGCCGGTCGGCCACGGCCTTGATCGCCCGATCCCGCCGCCGATAGAGCCGATCGGCCAGATCGGGAAAGGTCGCCAACACACCCGAAACCTGGCCGTCGGCAGTCCGGTAGGGCTGACAGCGGAACAGCAGCAGCCGGCCGTCCCAGGCCAGCTCTTTTTCACTCGGCTTTGCCGAAGCAAGAACCTGGGTGACATCCTGAGCCAGCCCCGGGACCGCCTTCAAACCGGGGATTGCGGCCAGGGGCTGACCGAGATGATCCCGGGTCAGGGCAAACAGTTCGGCGGCACTGTCGTTGAAACGCACCAGAACATGGCGGTCGTCAAAAATCACCAGCGGCGTCAGCAGGCTGCGCAAGATATTTTCCAGGTCGGCATTGGCCTGAGCCAGTTCCTGGGTGCGGGTCTGCAGTTCATCATTAACGGTCAGCAGCTCTTCGTTGGTGCTCTGCAGCTCTTCGTTGCTGGCCTCAAGCTCCTCGTTGGAACTCTGCAGCTCCTCGATGGTGCTCTGCAGTTCCTCATTGGTGCTCTGCAGTTCTTCATTGGCGGTCTCCAGCTCCTCCATGGTGGTCTGAAGCCGCTCCCGATAGGCCAGAATCTCCTGCTCCAGCTCCACCAGCTGTTTTCTGTCCCACTCGGGGGTGTCAGGTTCGGGAACCGCCTCGGATCGGGAGGTGCGTTTTTCGAAACCGACGGCCAGCAGCCCGTCCGGAACGGACTTCCCGGAAACGGGGACCACCAGGATGCGGACAAGCTCCTTGTTTTCACTCCCCTCCAGAGGAATGAGCCGGGACTGAACCGGCCGCTGCTCCCGCGCGGCGATGTGCAGGCTGGTTCTCAGGTCCAGCCTCAGGTCAGGCCGGGCCAGGTCGAGCAGGTTCAACCCGGCGCGTCCCTCGGAAAGACCCAGAAACGGATTGACATCGCCGTGGACAAAAAGGATGTCGAAAGCGGCATTGACCAGGACACCGCTTAACCCCGTCTGCTTCAGCAGGCTCTCCTGCAGCAGCAGCCGCGGGGAATAATCCTTGTCCGGCCGTGCCGTGCTGGTCCGCACGGCGGATGAAAGCCGCGGTATCGGCATCTGAAAATCGCGGGGACCGGTCCGCGGGCTGCCAAGACGGGCGAAAATCTTGACCTTGCGATGCAGACAGCTGAAAAGGTCGCCAAAACGACCGATCGATTCCGACTTCCCCAGAAACAGCAGGCCCTCAGGCTGCAGGGCATAGTGGAAGGTCCGCAGGATCTGTTCCTGAAGCACGGCATTGAAATAAATCAGCACATTGCGGCAGCTGATCAGGTCGAGGCGCGAGTAGGGCGGGTCACGCACCAGGTCCTGCTGGGCGAAGATCAGCAGGTCGCGCACCGCGTCGATGACCTGATACCGACTCCCCTGGGGCTGAAAACAGCTTTCCCGCAAGCGCGGGTCCATATCGACCAGGGTGGCCTCCGGGTACAGGCCGCGCCGGGCCACCTCGATGGCTTCCTCGTCCAGATCGGTCGCGAAAATCTGGATATTGTACCTGCGGGTCTGTCCCTGCAGCAGGTCATGAATCAGGATGGCGATGGAGTAGGCCTCTTCACCGGTGGCACATCCGGGGACCCAGATGCGCACATTGTCGCCGGCTTTTTTCCGCTCTAACAGCTCGGCCAGGGCCTCACGAAGTGCCGCAAACGCCTCCTTGTCACGGAAGAAACTGGTCACGGAAATGAGGATTTCCTTTTTCAGCAGGACCAGCTCATCCGGATTGTTGCGGATGTAGGCGATATAGTTTTCCAGACTGTCAAGCCGCAGCAGATCGAGCCGCCGGCCGATACGACGGAGGATGGTCGAAGGCTTGTAGTTGAAGAAATCGCAGCCGGTCCGGTCCAGGATCAGCTGGTACAGGGTTTCCAGGGTCGCCGCATTGTCCTTTTCGGCGGAAACTTCGGTGTCACTGCGGGGATGTTCAAGGACCGACTTCAGCTCGTACCCCATCTTTTCCGGAGGCAGAACAAGATCGATCAGCCCGGTCAGCAGGGCCGCATGGGGCATGCCGTTGAACTTGGCGCTGTCCTCGGATTGCGCCATGGTCAGGCCGCCGCCGGCCTTGATGGCACGAATGCCATGGGCTCCGTCCGAACCCGTTCCCGACAGGATGATACCGACGGCCCGCTCGGCATATTCCTCGGCCAGGGAACTGAGCAGGTAATCGACCGAGGGTTTCGGCCCGATGGCGGAACCGGTCTGTGCCAGGCGCAGGCAGCCATCGCGCACAACGACATCGCGCCCCGGCGGAGTAATGAAGACGTGATTGGGCAAAAGCGGCTGATTGTCCTCGATTTGCACCACCGGCATGGTGGTCGAACGTCCCAGCAAAGAGGTGAGCATACTGGGGTAGTCGGGCGAGAGGTGCTGGGCGATGATGTAGCAGTTGCCGGCGTCGACCGGCAGACTCGGTAACAGGGCCCTCAGGGCCTCCAGGCCGCCGGCGGAAGCGCCAATGCCGACAATGTACCGGGGACCCTTGGACATGGCAGCATGATCCGGCCCGGCTCCCCTGGGCGACTTCTTCCGGTGGTCCTTGTCGGCCTGGGGGTCCTTCGACCCTGAGCCACGTCCTGCCATATGGCCTCCTCCAGCAAGGAGAAAAGCGGGGAAACATCTGCTTTTCTGTTAGCAAAAAAAGGGTGTTTTTTCAATGCAAAACCCGGTTTCCTGCCGGACTTCCAGCCATCTCTTCAGACCGGCAGGTAGGGCTTGGTGACGTCCTTGTGGGCGATGATGTACTTCCACAGGGCGTTGCGGGCGGCATCTTCAAGACCGTCAAACGCGACGCCAATCTCGTGCACCGGCATTCGGCCCGGGCGTTTCGCGCTCCAGGCGACCCGGCCATCGAGCCGCAGGAGGGTTTCGCTGGCGGGCAACTGGACCTCGAGTTCGACCCGGTCGCCCCGGTGCAGCAGCTTCACCTCCGGCCTGAGTCGAATGCAGGCGCCAAAGATACTCAGGTTGACCAGCTGCCCCAGCCCCTCGCCGCCGCGCCGGCAGCAGCTGACCTCTACCGGAGGATCGAGGTAGAGGCGGAAGTGATCGCGGGCGCCGTCGAGCAGTTCGCGCAGCGAGGCGATCAGGCGATCGAGCCGCTCGGCTTCGCGCGGGTCGAAGCGCTCGGCGAATTCGAGCATCTCCCGGTCCTTCAGAGCATCGCGCAACAGCCGTTCCCAGCGTTTGAGCCGGTCGAGCAGGTCGCGCCGCAGCACGGTAAAGCCGCGCGAAGTCACGTACAGCTCGCCGACATCCTGGAATGAACCGCACCGCCGGCAATAAACCGATTTCATCTCGGTCAGAAGCTGGGATTCGATCAGATTGCCACAGTGGGCGCATTGCATCCTGAGCATGCGGTGCTCTCCGAAGAAAAGGGCTCGCCATCAAGGTTTATCATCACAGGACGTGCTGTCAACGTTCAGTATGCCTCCGGCACCTGCCTCACTTCAATCAGGCCCTCGACGGCAAACCCGAGCTGCCTGGCCCTCGCCACAAGTTGCCGGTAAACCTCTCCGTCCAGTCGCGGACTGCGTGCCAGAATCCAGAGATAGTCACGGTTCGGGCCGCAAATCATGGCCCACCGGTAGCCGTCACGGTCGAGGGCGATGATATTGTAGCCACCGTAGAAGGGACCGAAGAAGCTGACCTTGAGCGCACCGACATCGGGGGGGCCGGTGACATAGGCCCGGCCGATGGCCTGCTTCCATTCACCGTTCGTTTCGTTGAAACCGCGATTGATCACCCGTATGCCACCGTCGTCACGCAGACTGTACTCGGCGGTCACCCGGCTCAGGCCGCGCTCGAAGCGGTGATCGAGCCGGGCGATTTCGTACCAGGTGCCGAGATAGCGTTCCAGCTGGAAATCGGTGACCGGTTCGACCCCCTGGGGGGCGCCGACGCAGCCGCCCAGCAGCAGGGCAAACAAGCCCAGAATCCGTCGCTTTATCATGGGATCACCTCGCTTCCTGTTGTCCTGTTTTGCGGACAAAGCCCTCAATCCTGCTAAACTTGCAGCCGGAAAGGAGAGTGCCATGCCCGAAGTCAAAATCCGCCTCGGTATCAGTTCCTGCCTGCTCGGTGAAAAGGTCCGTTTCGATGGCGGCCACAAGCTCGACCGGCTGATCGTCGCTACCATGGGCGACGCCGTCGAGTGGGTGCCGGTCTGTCCCGAGGTCGAACTCGGCCTGCCGACGCCGCGCCCGGCCCTGCGCCTGGTCGGCGATCCGGACAGCCCGCGCCTGGTCTTCAGCAAGGGGGGCGAGGACATCACCGAACGCATGCAGGCCTGGGCGGCCAGGCGGGTGCGCGAGCTGGAAAAGGAGAACCTGTGCGGTTTCATCTTCAAGAGCCGTTCGCCGAGCAGCGGCATGGAACGGGTCAAACTCTACGACCGCAACGGCATACCGCAGGGGAAAGGGGTCGGCCTGTTCGCCCGCGCCTTCATGGAGCACTTTCCACTGCTGCCGGTCGAGGAGGACGGCCGCCTGCACGACCCCAAACTGCGCGAGAACTTCATCGAGAGCATCTTTACCCTGAAGCGCTGGCGCGATGCCCTGGCCGGTAGCGGGAATCTCGCCGGCCGGGTGATCGACTTCCACAGTCGCAACAAGTTGCTGCTCCTCTCCCACAGCCCTGAACACTACCGGCAGATGGGCAGGCTGGTAGCGCAGGCCGGCACACTGCCGGAGACGGAGCTGGTGCCGACCTACCAGCGCCTGCTGCTCACCGCCCTGCAGCGCAAAACCACCGTTGCCAAGAATGTCAACGTCCTGCAGCACATCCTCGGCTACTTCAAACGCGATCTGAGCGCCGACGAAAAGCAGGAGGCCATGGAACTGATCGCCGCCTACCGTGCCGAGCTGGTGCCGCTGCTGGTGCCGCTGACGCTGCTGAAGCATTTTGTACGCAAATACCGACAGGACTATCTGGCACAGCAGACCTACCTCGATCCCCATCCGCTGGAGATGAAGCTGCGCAACCACGTCTGAGTGCGAATGGCGTCGCGCCGACGACATCATCGGGCGACCTTGCGGGGGCCTGCCAGCACAGGCCCGGCGCAGGCGTCGGCAATACCGCGCAGCATGCCGTTGAAGACGAAATGGTGCAGCGGGGAGACCAACCACCAGTAGAGCAGCCCGAACAGGCCGCGCGGCAAGAAGCAGGCGCGCTGCTGCAGCCGGGTGCCGCCGTCGACTTCGTCCAGCTCGAAAACCAGCACCGCCTCCCCCGGCAGTTTCATCTCGGCCACCAGCATCAGACGCAGGTTCGGCTCCACCCGGGCGACACGCCAGAAATCGAGGGCATCACCGACGGCCAGGTGCAGGGGATCGCGCCGACCCCGGCGCAGGCCGAAACCGCCCACCAGGCGGTCAAGCAGCCCGCGCAGCCACCAGAGCCAGTCGGCGTAATACCAGCCGGTGGCACCGCCAATTCCTTCGAGAGTCTGCCAGACGCGCCCGGGTGATGCCGCCACGGTCACCTCGCGGGCATCGACAAAGACCGAACCTCCCGCCCAGCCCGGGTCGCCGGGATTGAGCCATTCCACCGGCGGCAGCCGGCCGGCGTCGTACCAGGTGCTTTCGATGTGCTGTTCACGGGTTCGCTCCAGCGCCAGGCGGATGGCGGTTCGGCAGTCGAACAGCTGCTGCGGAATCAGCTTACGGATGCGGGTATCGCGCACCAGCACCGGGCAGCTCAGCCCCTCGGCGAGCGGCCGGGCAATGGCGGCAGGAACCGGTGTCACCAGGTGGATCCAGTAGGAACTCAGTCTCGGCGTCAGCACCGGAACCGGCACAATCCATCGGCGCGGCAGACCGGCCTCCTCGGCATAGATGCGCATCAGCTGGCGGTAGTCGACCACCTCCTCGCAACCGATATCGAAGGTTTCGCCCAGCATCTGCGGGTGATCGAGGCAGCCGACCAGGTAGCCGAGCACGTTGCGCACCGCGATCGGCTGACAACGGGTCTGCACCCAGCGCGGGGTGATCATCACCGGCAGGCGCTCGACCAGGTAGCGCATGATCTCGAAGGAGGCGCTGCCCGAACCGATGATCATCGCCGCCCGCAGGATGGTGACCGGCACCGTGCCCCGGCGCAGTACCTCCCCCGTCTCGTGGCGCGAGTGCAGATGGTGGCTCATGCCCGCCTCCTCCTCGCCCAGGCCGGAGAGGTAGATGATCTGCCTCAGCCCGGCCGTCGCCGCGGCGGCAATGAAATTCTCCGCCGCCTCCCGGTCGGCCCTGGCGAAATCGGTGATGTCCGGATTCATGGAATGAACCAGGTAATAGGCGGCGCGACAGCCCTTGCAGGCACGATCGAGACTGACACGGTCAAACAGATCTCCGGCAACGATCTCCAGCCGGGGATGAGATGCCCAGGGGCGGCCGGCGAGCTTCTGCGGCGTCCGTGCCAGCGCACGCACGGCATGACCTGCTTCGAGCAGGCGCGGCACCAGGCGGCTGCCGATGTAGCCGCTGGCCCCGAGAACCAGAATCGGGGCGGATTGTTTCTTCATGGCAGCTCCCAACCGTTGCTCCGAGGTTCAATCGAGGGAAATCTCTTCGCCGCCGACCAGCGACAGCACCTTGTCCACCGCGAACCAGGTGAGATATTTCGGCCCGGCGGCGGCGTCCTCCTCCTCGCTCAGCCAGGGCCGGGTCATCTGCGCGATCAGTTCCGGATCGTCGTCTTCGCGCAGCCGGCGCAAAAACAGGCGCATACCACGGTATCCGGGGCCCTGTTCGATAAACAGGTAGGCGGCATGGGGGTTCTGCTGCAGGTTGCTGCGTGTCAGGCGGTCACGCATGATCATGACGAGAGAGCCGTCCTCGGCCACCTGGGGCCGGGCATAGATGGCGGCGTTCACACGCCCTTCGCCATCGGCGGTCGCCAGAATGCCGGTCCCCTTATGTTCGGTGAAATAGCTTTTAAGATTCATGTCAAAGTCCTTTCTCAAGGTTGACTGCGCGCCTGTTGCAGCCGGGCGGCAAAGGTACCGATTTCGGCAAGGTCGCAGCAGATATGGACGTTTGGCACCCCGGAAACATTGTCCAGGGCGCCGCCGCCGGCGATCATCCTGACACGCGGATCGAGCCGGTCCCGCAGTTCGACCAGAACTTTCAGGGCCGTCGTTCGCGGTGTCTGGCGGCTGAAGGAGAGGGCCACCGCGTCGGCCGGCAGGGAGGCCGCCAGGTCAGGGACATCCTCCACCGGCAGCGGCTCGCGGATAAGCTGGACCCTGCAGCCGTTGTGCTGCAGCAACAAGGACGCGAGCAGCAGCCCCAGCCGGTGGCGCTCCGGATTGATTATGACCGACAGAATCCCGGGCGCATCCTGTGATGCAGCGGTTTGGACCAGCTCCCCCCGCAGCAGATCCTCCAGGGCATCGGAGACCAGGTGCTCGCGGCCGATGCCGATCTCACCGGCACTCCAGGCCCGGCCAAGCAGGTCAATCAGCGGCACGGCGGTATGGTGGACGAAGACCTCCAGCCCCTGCCGCTCCAGGCGGTGCCGCAGGTCGTCGGCAAGCGCAGCAGCCGGCGCGTCCAGAACCAGGCTGCGCAGGGTTTCATCGTCCGGCCCCGCGGCCGCGAGATGCTCCTGCAAAAGGCGCAGCCGTCCGGCCGGTTCGAGCCGCAGCACCTTGCCCGGCCGCTCACCGAAATCGATGAGGCGGCGCACCAGGCGCAGCTCATCGCGTTGGCTGGCGCTGTAGATCCGCCGCCCCCGGCCATCGCGCCGCGGTTGCGGCCAGCCGTAGCGACGCTCCCAGGCGCGCAGGGTATCAACGCCGATGCCGAGTTCCCGACTGAGTTCCTGAATGCTTGTCAAAACCTTTCCTTTTGTCCTGGACAAATTTGCATTTACCTTTACTATAAAGGGAAAAGAAGACAAATCAAGTCATAAAACCAGAACAGGAAACCATGCACCAGCTGGAACGCAACCTCATTGTCAACGCCGACGCCGACAAGGTCTGGGCCTTTCTTGCCACCCCGGTCAATCTTGACCGGCTCACGCCGCCGGAGTTGCGCTTCCGTATCCTCTCCGCGGTGCCCGACACGATGTACGACGGTCTGCTGATCCGCTATGAGATCGGCATCCCGCTGTTCGGACGCTGGCAGTGGCTCACCGAGATCAAGCACATCGAACCCGGGCACAGCTTCGTCGATGAGCAGCGCAGCGGCCCCTACCGTTTCTGGTACCATTACCATGCGATCGAGGCCACGGGGGACGGCCGCACCCGCATGATCGACCGGGTCACCTACCAGCTCCCCTTCGGTCCGCTGGGCGAGCTGGTGCACGCCCTTCAGGTGCGGCGCATGCTGGGGGATATCTTCGATTACCGGGCCGAAAAACTGAAGGAGATCTTCCCATGAATCTTTTCGATATCAAACTCTACCTGCTGACCGTACCGGTTTTCTTCGCCATCGACCTGCTCTGGCTCGGGGTCATCGCCCGCAACCTCTACCAGAAGAACCTCGCCCACCTGCTCAGCCCCGAGGTCAACTGGCCGGCGGCCTTCTGTTTCTACCTGGTCTACATCGCCGGCATCCTCATCTTCGCCGTGCGTCCGGCGCTGTCAGCGGGCTCTCTCAGCCACGCCCTTGTTTGGGGTGCCCTGTTCGGTTTCTTTACCTACGCCACCTATGACCTGACCAACCTCGCCACCCTGCGCGACTGGCCACTGAAGGTTGTCTTTATCGACATCCTCTGGGGGACAGTCCTCTGCACCCTGGTGGCTTCGGCCAGCTATGGGATCGGCCGCTGGCTCGGGAGCAGCGGATGAATCTCTTCCTGTTCGCCGCCCTTATCCTGTTCCTGCTGATGTCGGGGCTCTTCCTGCTGGCGTTGCAGCTGAAGGACAACAGCATCGTCGATGTCGCCTACGGAGCGGCTTTTGTCCTGCTCGGCTGGTGCAGCTGGATCTTTTACGGCGCGGCGGAGCCCAGGAGTATCTTGTTGGTGGCCCTGGTCAGCCTCTGGGGCATCCGCCTGGCATGGCATATATCCCTGCGCAAAAAGCGGGAGCAGGGGGAGGATTTTCGCTACCGGCAGTGGCGGGAAACATGGGGGAAGACTTTCATCTGGCGCAGCTACCTGCAGGTCTTCATGCTGCAGGGAGCGGTAATCTACCTGGTCGCCCTGCCGCTGCTGCTGGTGATCCACAGCGCCGGCCCGCCCCTGGGCTGGCTCGACCTTGCCGGCGTGCTGGTCTGGTTGACCGGTTTTCTGTTCGAAGCTGTCGGCGACTGGCAGCTTCTGCGCTTCAAAAAAAACCCGCTAGACTCGGGTCACATCATGCAACAGGGCTTGTGGAAGCTTACCCGCCATCCAAACTATTTTGGAGAGGCACTGCTCTGGTGGGGCGTTTTCCTCATTGCGATCAATGCCCCCTGGGGAATGCTGGCCATAATCAGCCCGCTGCTGATCGACTTTCTCTTGCTCAAGGTCTCGGGAATTCCGATGCTCGAAGCCAAGTATGAAGGGCGCCCCGATTACGCAGCTTACCGGAAGCGCACCAACGCTTTCTTTCCCTGGTTTCCGAGGGAGGGGGGATCTTCATGAGACCTGCGAGTGAAAAGAAGCGGGTCGCCGTCATCGGTGGCGGGGTCGCCGGCATCGTCAGCGCCTGGCAACTGCGCAACGACTGCGAGGTCAGCCTCTTCGAGTGTAATGACTACCTCGGCGGGCACACCAACACCGTGACCATTCCCGACGGGCCGGATGCCGGGCTCGGCATCGACACCGGGTTCATCGTCCTGAATGATCGGACCTATCCGAATTTCAGGCGCTTTCTGAATGAACTGGAGGTGCCGACACGCGACAGTGAGATGTCGTTCAGCTTCCAGTGCGACGAGACCGGCTTCACCTATGCCGGCAACAGTCTCAAAGGTCTGTTCGCCCAGCGCGCGAACCTGGTGAAGCCGTCCTTTTACCGTTTCCTGTTCGAGATCGTCCGCTTCAGTCGCAATGCGCAGAAGGACCTGCGCGAGGAGCGCATACCGCAACTCACTCTTGGCGAATACCTGCAGCGCGGCGGGTATTCCCGGTTCATGATCGACCACTACCTGCTGCCGATGGCCGCGGCGATCTGGTCGACGCCGACCCTGCGCGCGGCCGACTTCCCCGCCGGTTCCTTCCTGCACTTTTTCGCCAACCACGGCCTGCTCGATCTGCGCGATCGGCCCCAGTGGATGACCGTGGTCGGCGGCAGCCACGCCTACGTGAAGGCATTCCGCAGGCGCTTCAACGGCCAGGTCGAGCTGCAGGCGCGGATCGCCACGATTCTGCGCGACGAGAAAGGTGTCCGGCTGGTGTTCGAGGATGGACACGCAGAGGAGTTCGACCGCGTGGTGGTCGCAACTCATGCCGACCAGGCGCTGAAACTGCTCGGGGATGCCGATAAGATGGAACGCCGCCTGCTCGGTGCCTGGCGCTACCAGCCCAACCACACGGTGTTGCACACCGACATCCGGCTGCTCCCCCGCCTCCCTGCAACCTGGTCGGCGTGGAACTTCGTGCGCGCACGCGGTGACCAGCAAGACACCCCGGTCTATGTCAGCTACTGCATGAACATTCTGCAGGGGCTTAAGACCGAACAGACCTACATCGTGACCCTCAACCATCAGGGGGAGTTCGCCCCCGGTTCGGTGATCGCCCGCTTCGATTACCAGCACCCGCAGTACGACTTCGCCTCGATCACCACCCAGAAAGGCCTTCCCGGCCTGAACGGCCGTCGCCACACCTGGTTCTGCGGCAGCTACTTCGGCTACGGCTTCCACGAGGACGCGGTGCGTTCGGCCGTCGCCGTCGCCGAATCGATGCGAGGGACGGCATGAACTCGCTGATCTATTCCGGAGAAGTCAGCCACGTCCGCCATGCGCCGATCCGGCACCATTTCCGTTACCCGGTCTACTTCTATGCCTTCGACCTCGACGAACTGGAGGAGCTGGACCGCTCCATCGCCCTGTTCGGCTACAATCGGCTGCGGCCGGTCGCCATCCATGACCGCGACTACCTCCAACAGGGTGAGCTCCCGCTGCGCGAAAAGCTCGATCAATTCCTGCACCGCGCCGGGGTCAAAACCCGTCCGCAGCGCGTTGTCCTGGTAACATCGGCCCGCTATTTCAACTACGTCTTCAACCCGGTCAGTTTCTTCTACTGTTACGCGGCAGACGAAAGCCTGCTCTGCATCGTAACCCAGGTCAACAACACCTTCGGCGAGATGCACATCTACCTGCTCCGGGATGAAGAACGGATCGACGGTGGCCTGCACTGGCAGCAGGCCAAGGAATTTCATGTCTCGCCCTTCTTCGGCCGTGACGGAGATTACCGCTTCAGCCTCAGCCCACCGCAGCATGACATCGACAACCGGATCGAATACCGGGTATCAGGCCAGCCACAGCTGACCGCCCGACTTTCCGGCAAGGCCCGTCCGCTGACCGGGCCTAAGCTGCTCGGTGTTCTGTTGCGCCACCCGATCAGCGCCAGCCTGACTATGCCGCGGATCCTCTGGCAGGCTGCGCAGCTCTACTGGAAAAGGAGATTGCCCGTGTACACCAAGCCGATCCCCGATCACAGCATGACGATCAGACCGGCCGCGCCGACCCTTGCCGACAGGATCGGCCTCGCCCTCTTCTGCCGCTTCTTCTCCCGCCTTGAAGAGGGTCAAATCCAGGTCAGGCTGCCCGATGGCAGGCAGCTGAAGTTTGGTGAGCAGGATGCCGAACCCAGCTTTCAGCTGCAGGTTCACGAGTTTCGTTTCTTCCGCCGTGTTCTGCTGGCCGGGGACATCGGTTTCGGCGAAGCCTACAGCGCCGGTGAGTGGAGCAGCGACGACCTCCCCGGCCTGCTCACCCTGCTTGCCCGCCAGCAGGAGAATCTCAACGACCAGAGGCTGCTGCTGACCTGGGGAGGGCGCATCTGCAACTACGCGAGGCACCTGCTGCGCGCCAACACCCTGGCCGGGAGCTCACGCAACATCCGCGCCCATTACGACCTGAGCAACGAATTCTTCGCCACCATCCTCGACCCGAGCATGACCTATTCGAGCGCGCTCTTCGACAACGCGAAGCAGTCCCTTGCCGACGCCCAGCGCGCCAAGCTGCAGCGGGTCATCGACGAGGCCGAAATCGGCCCCGACGACCATGTCCTCGAGATCGGCTGCGGCTGGGGAAGCTTCGCCATCGAAGCGGTGCGCCGCACCGGCTGCCGTGTGACCGGCATCACCCTGTCGAACGAGCAGCTCGCTCTGGCCCGGCAGCGTGTCAGGGAGGCCGGTCTCGAGGAGAGGATCGACCTGCAGCTGATTGACTATCGCAACCTCGAAGGGACCTTTTCACGCATCGTCTCGATCGAGATGCTCGAAGCGGTCGGGCACCGGGGAATCTTCACCTTCTTCGAAACCTGCAACCGGCTGCTCGCGCCGGGAGGGCGCGTCGTTCTGCAGGTGATCACCATCCCCGACCGGCGCTACAACAGCTACAGGTTCAGCAGCGACTGGATCCGCAAGCACATCTTCCCGGGCGGCCACCTGCCCTCCATCGGGGTGCTCAACCGCGCGATGAACCAGCGCTCCAACCTGATCCTCGAGCGGATCGAGCAGCGCGCGCCCGACTATGCCATGACCCTGCAGCGCTGGCGCAAGCGGCTCCATGAACAGCACGAGGAGATCCTGCGGCAGGGATACGACGAACCCTTCCTGCGCACCTGGGATTACTACTTCTCCTACTGCGAAGCCGGGTTCGCCGCCCGGACCATCGACCTGAGCCTGCTGACCCTGCGCAAGCCCGGAGGAGCCGCATGAATCCCCTGCCTGCCAAGCTGCTCAATTTCAGCCTCTACCAGCTCGGCTGGTTCTGCTGCGTCCTCGGCGCGGCGCGCGGCTACCCGCTGGCGGGCGGGCTCGCAGCCCTCGTGCTGCTGGCGGCGCACCTCTGGTTGAGCAGCGAACGCTGGCCGGAAGTGAAGCTGGTCCTCGCGGCGACGCTGCTCGGGATATTGATCGACAGCGTGCAGTTGGCGACCGGCGTGCTGGTCTTCCGCACCTCGGAGCACTGGCCGCTGTGGCTCCCCTTGTGGATCTTTCTCGTCTGGGCCCAGTTTGCCAGCCTGCTGCGCTTCGCCCTGCAGTGGCTCGATCGGCGCTACCTGCTCGCCGCGCTCCTCGGACTGCTCGGTGGGCCCCTGGCCTACTGGAGCGGGGTAAAGATGGGCGCGGCCTCCTTCGGCGCGGAGACCTTAACGTCGATCCTTGCCATCGCCTTCGCCTGGCTGCTGGCGATGCCGCTCCTTCTGTGGTTACGCTCCCGACTTGCGCCGACTCCAGGCGCCTATCGTTCAGCCTCTTCCCTGCTCAAGGGAGAGGAGCTTGCCGGGCGGCGGGGGGAGGTCGAGCCATGAGCCGTTTTGCCGTGCTGTTCCTGATGTTTTCCCTGCTCCTCGGAAGCGGATTAGTACCCAGCGCCCAGGCCGTGTCGGTCAACGCCGAGTTTCCCGCGCGCCTCGAAGAGTCGCCCGACCTCGAGCTGCGCGGCACCTCGACCTTGCGCTGGATGGGCCTGTTCCGAGTCTACTCCGGCGGTTTCTATCTCCCTGCCGAAGTTGCCTCCGCGCGTTGGGACGAGGATGTCGCCAAGTGCCTCGAGCTGGTCTACTTCCGCAGGATCGCGGCGCAG
The DNA here is from genome assembly GCA_964501815.1 of uncultured Geothermobacter sp. Taxonomy (GTDB): domain Bacteria; phylum Desulfobacterota; class Desulfuromonadia; order Desulfuromonadales; family Geothermobacteraceae; genus Geothermobacter. Next base: position 15,892 of record CAZCUR010000025.1, on the reverse strand, counting down.
GATTTCGGCAAGGCCTCCGACAAGATGCTTAAAAAAGGGCTCGATACAGAGGCCTACGCCCGCATTGAAGAGCGTCTGGTAGAGTTTTACCGTTATTTCCGCGATGTAAACGCGGGCGACCGCTACACCCTGATCTATCGTCCCGGTGGCGGGACCGAGCTGCGCCTGAACGGCGAACCGCTCGGGGTTGTTCCCGGAAATGACTTCGCCCGCGCCTATTTCGGGATCTGGCTCGGAGAAGCCCCTCTGGATAAAGGTTTCCGCGACCAATTGCTGAGAGCAGGAAGGGGCCCTGAGAGAAAGGATTGATCATGAAAAAACTTGCCAAAGGATTGCTCACCGCCGCGGCGGTAGCCCTCAGCGCCATCGGCACCCAGGCGCTTGAAATCGGGCAGTCGGCGCCGCTGTTTAGCGCCAATTCGACCCAGGGCCCAATCCACCTCGGTGACCTGCTGGGCGAGAAACATCTCGTTCTCGCCTTCTACTATGCCGATTTCACCCCGGTCTGAACGGGCGAACTGCAGGCTTTTCAGCGCGACCTCGCTCGCTTTGAAAAGCTCAATGCCCAGGTACTGGGCATCAGCGGAGACGATTTGGCAACCCACCAGAAATTCAGCGACAAGTACGGCATCCGCTACCCGCTCGTGGATGACGCCAGCGGCGAGATCCGCCGCCTTTACGGCGGTGGGCGCGTAACCTACATCGTCGAACGGGACGGGGCTGTCCGTTTTGTACAGAAGGGTATCCCGAACAACGACGAACTGCTGGCGGAACTGGAGAAGTTCTGATGCCCGATCGGCTGCCGCCCCCCTCCTTCAGCGACCTGCGTCTGCGCGCCCTCAACGGGGCGCCGCTCAATCCGGATGGCGATTACGTCCTCTACTGGATGGTCGCCGCGCGGCGGACAGCCTGGAATTTCGCCCTGCAGCGCGCCGCCGAGATCGCGGGCGCCCTGGGCGTCGGTCTGCTGGTGTTCGAACCTCTGCGCTGCGACTACCCCTGCGCCAGCGACCGGCTGCATCGCTTCATCCTCGAAGGGATGGCCGACAACGCCGCCGCCCTGGCCGACAGCTGCGCCTGCTATCTTCCCTACGTCGAACCGGAAAAGGCGGCCGGGCGCGGCCTGCTTGCGGCCCTTGCCCAGCACGCCTGCATGGTGGTCAGCGACGATTTCCCCTGCTTCTTCATCCCGCGCATGCAGCTGGCCGCAGCCAGGCAACTCCCGGTGCGCCTGGAACTGGTCGACGGCAACGGCCTGCTGCCCATGGCCGCCGCGGACAAGGACTACCCGACCGCCTACGCCTTCCGGCGTCTGCTGCACAAGGCCCTGCCGGCCTTTATCGATGACCGCCCGGCGGCCGATCCTCTGCAGGGCTTGAACCTGCCCGGGGCGGTGATTCCGTCCGGGGTGCCTGAACGCTGGCCCGCCGCCGACCTCAAGGCCCAGCTGCGCCCCGGCGCCCTGGCCGCTTTGCCCATCGACCATGGCGTGGAGCCGGTGGGAACCAGGGGCGGCAGCCGGGCGGCGCTGGCCTGCTGGCGGGGCTTTCTCAACCGACGGCTGGCCGACTATCCGGAGGCGCGCAACATTCCGGATCGCGACGCCACCAGCGGGCTCTCCCCCTACCTGCACTTCGGTCACATCTCGGTGCACCAGATCTTCACCGAGCTGGCGACAACGGAAAACTGGGACAGCTCCCGCCTCCCCTTCAAGCCGACCGGAAAACGGGCCGGCTGGTGGCGCATGTCGGAAGCCGCCGAGGCCTTTCTCGACCAGCTGGTCACCTGGCGCGAACTCGGCTACGGTTTCTGCCGCTACCGGCCGGATCATGCCGACTACGCCGGCCTGCCCGACTGGGCGCGCGCCACCCTCGACGAGCACCGCCTGGACGCGCGCGCCTACCTGTACGATGGGGAGCAGTTCGAAAATGCGGCCACCCACGACCCGCTCTGGAACGCCGCCCAAACCCAGCTGGTGCGCGAGGGGCGCCTGCATGGCTACCTGCGCATGCTCTGGGGCAAAAAGATTCTCGAATGGAGCGCCGATCCCGAAACCGCCCTGGCAACCATGCTGCGGCTCAATGACCGCTGGGCCCTCGATGGCCGCGACCCCAATTCCATCAGCGGCATCAGCTGGTGCCTCGGCCGCTTCGACCGCCCATGGGGGCCGGAACGGCCGGTCTTTGGTAAAATCCGCTACATGACCTCGGAAAACACCGCACGCAAGGTGGCGGTTCGAGACTACCTGAGCCGCTATGCGCCACAAAAGGAGACACACCCATGACACCCTTCAACGTGTTCGGCATCTGCGGCAGCCTGCGCCGCCAGTCGCGCAACATGGGCCTGTTGCGCTTCGCGCGCGACAACGCGCCGGACGGAATTGAGGTCAGTATCGCCGATCTGTCCGAAGTCCCCTTCTACAACGCCGACCTCACCGGAAAACCGCCGGCGGTCCAGCGGCTGCTGGCCGGTTTTGAGCAGGCCGACGCGCTGCTGTTCGCCTGCCCGGAATACAACTACTCGCTGGCCCCGGCGCTGAAGAACGCCATCGACTGGGCTTCGCGCGAACCGGACAACCGGCTGCTGGCCGGCAAGCCGGCGGCGATCATGGGCGCCGGTGGCGGCATGGGCACGGCGCGCTCCCAGTACCACCTGCGCCAGGTGTGCGTCTACGTCGATCTCTACCCGCTCAACAAGCCGGAAATCTTCGCCAACGCCTTCTCCGACAGCTTCGACGCCGACGGCAACCTGGTCGACGGCAGGATTCAGGAGCTGATCATCGCCCAGCTCAGGGCCCTGCGCGCCTGGGGAGAGAAACTGGGTACGGCTTAACCCGGACGACCCACGAACGCTTCTTCAGAGACCGGCGATTGACTCTCCTTGCATAGTCCGGACAAAAACACCGAGGGAGCTCTGCTGCCCTGCTTCGATTCTTCGAGACTGGTCCGGCCCGTGCTAATCTGATGCCCCGTCAACGGGCGCAACCGACCGGATACCAAAACGACACCAACATCCACTCCACCTGATGGGGAACCAATAGAGGAACCCTCCGCCATCCTAAAAAGGAAATTTTTGAAATTTATTTTTTCCAAAAGAAAAATTTTCTTGACTTTTATTTTTCACAATAGCTATTGTCCTCCTATAACACTGTTTGTTTGAAGCCGCCAAGCACAAAACATTTCGACCCTGGACCACAGAGGCCCACACCAACCGAGGCGAGCCGAAAAGCGGTCGCCGCACAACAAGGAGGAGCAAAGATGAGATCACTGACCGGACGCATCCTGATGCTGCTTGCGGTCCTGGCCTTCGCCATTGTCAGCACGGCCAGCGCAGGCACCCTTGAGGAGATTCTCAAGCGTGGCGAACTGCGCGTCGCCTCGCAGACCCAGGGCCCGCCCTTCAGCTTTGTCGACCGCAACGGCGAGCGCACCGGCAGCTCGGTCGAGCTCTGCAAACTCATGGCCAAGGAAATGGGCGTCAAAATCAAGTTCCTCAACTACGACTGGGACGGCCTGATCCCGGCACTGCTCTCCGGCAAGGCCGACATCCTGGCCGCCGACATGACCCCGACCCTGAAGCGTGCCACCAAGATCGCCTTCTCCACCCCCTTCATGTACACCGGCAGCATGGTGGTGACCAAGAAGGGCGGAGCCTGCAGCAGCCTGCAGGAGTGCCAGAGCAAAAAGGGCCTGAAAGTCGCCGTGCTGCTCGGCTCCACCGGTGAAACCGATGCAAAAAAAGTCTTCCCCAACGCTGAAATCAAAAGCTACAAGGGAAGCGGCGCGCTGCTGGTCGATGCCGTTATGAAGGGGCATGCCGACATCGCCGTCAATGACGGATCGACCTTAAAGTCCCAGATCGGCAACTATCCCCCCGGCACCCTGGTCCTGTTGCCCGACATGCTGTCGAAGTCGCCCCTCTCTTTTGCGGTGCGCTACGACTCCCTCGACCTGCTGCAGTGGATCAACCTCTTCTTCCTGCATACCAAACTGGATGGCAGACTGCAGCAGAACCTCGATTACTGGGTCAATTCCACCGACTGGAAAAAGGACCACTGACAGCGCCTGAACAGCGCCCGGTGCGACCAGCACGGGTCGTACCGGGCCCTTTTTCTCCGACCGCCCGTCCTGCCCCCGGCCCGGACCCGGAGCAGCCCAAATCGCATCGAGGGTCCCAGTGAGTCATCACCATGCTGGAAGATTTCAATTTCCGAATCGTCATTGAGTATCTACCGCTGTTTTTCAAATGCTTCGGCGCCACACTGTGGCTTTCGGGCGTTTCCATGGTCGGCGCCCTCCTGGTCGGCGTCATCGCCTGCGCCATGCGCCTGAGCCAGAGGAAGGTCGTCTCCAAGCTCGCCGGCGCCTACATCGAAGCCATCCGCTCGACACCGCTGCTGGCACAGATCTACCTCTTTTACTTCGGCCTGCCTTCGGTGGGCCTCACCCTGAACGAGACCACAACCGGCATTCTCGCGCTGGTTCTCAACAGCGGCGCCTACATGGCCGAAATCATCCGCGCCGGCATTCTGTCGGTTCCCAAAGGACAGATCGAGGCCGGTATCGCATCGGGCCTGAACTACCGGCAACGCATGCGCTACATCGTCCTGCCGCAGGCCATCGGTGCCACCATTCCGCCACTGCTGGGTCAGGCCATCGTTCTGGTCAAGGATTCATCCCTGCTGTCGCTGATCTCCATTGTCGAGCTGACCCGGGCCGGACAGATTCTGACCTCCGAACGCTTCACTCCGGCCGAAGGGTTTCTGACCACCGCCGTCTTCTACCTGGTCATTTACTACATACTGAAGACCCTGTCCGGCTGGTCACAGAAAAAACTGATTTTCCGGGAAGCGCACTGAGCCAGGGGAGGCACACATGTTGTCCTTTTATTTCAGCGAACTGATGCACAGCCTGCCCTTCTTCCTCAAGGGGCTGTGGGGAACGGTTTCCGTTTCCGCACTCAGTCTGGTGGCCGGGACCCTGATCGGCTTCATCCTCGGCATCCTCCGGGCGAGCCGGATCCACATCCTCCGAAAAATCATCGGCGCCTGGGTCGACGTGGTGCGCGGCACCCCGTTTCTGGTGCAGATTTTCGCCATCTTCTTCATTCTTCCCGAGTTCGGCATTCAGCTGGAGGCCTTCCAGGCCGCGGTGGTCGCCCTGACCAACCTGTCGGCCTCCTTCATCTGCGAAATCGTCGCAGCCGGGCTGCAGGGGGTGCCCCGGGGTCAGAAGGAAGCCGCCATCGCCGCGGGGCTTTCCCCCTTCCAGCAGCTGCGCTATGTCACCCTGCCGCAGGCGATGAAGCTGATCCTGCCGCCGCTGGTGGGTCAGTACGTACTGCTGATCAAGGATTCTTCGGTCGTTTCCGCCATCGGCCTGATCGATGTCACCCGCGTCGGCTGGCTGACGGTTCAGCGTATCCCCCAGGGGCTGATGGTCTTCGGACTGGTCGCCCTGCTCTACTTTGTCATCTGCTATCCCCTGATTCACCTCGGGGCCTGGCTGGAAAAACGGACCGCGGGCGCCCGAAGCGCCATGTGAACCCATTCAGGAGCAAGAACACAATGATCCGGTTTGAAAACGTCAACAAGTGGTTCGGCCAGCTGCATGTCCTCAAAGACATCAACCTGGAGATCAATGAGGGGGAAAAGCTGGTCATCTGCGGCCCGAGCGGATCGGGCAAAAGCACCCTGATCCGCTGCATCAACCGGCTGGAGCCCATCCAGGAGGGCACGCTGTTGGTCGACGGCCAGAAGGTCCACGACCCAAAGGCCAACCTGACCCAGTTGCGCTCGGATATTTCCTTCATCTTCCAGCAGTTCAATCTCTACCCGCACATGACCGCACTGGAAAACTGCATCCTGGCGCCGATGAAGGTAAAGAAGGTGCCTCGCAGCCAGGCCGAAGAAATGGCGAGGGAATATCTGGCCAAAGTAGGACTGGCCGACAAGGCCGAGTCCTACCCGGCCCAGCTGTCGGGCGGACAGCAACAGCGTGTCGCCATCGCCCGGGGACTGTGCAAATCACCCAAGATCATGCTGTTCGACGAACCGACCTCCGCCCTCGATCCGGAGATGATCAGCGAGGTGCTGGACGTCATGCGCCAATTGGCTCAAGACAAGATCACCATGGTTGTGGTAACTCATGAAATGGGTTTCGCTCGCGAGGTTGCCGACCGGGTGATCTTCATGGACCAGGGGCAGATCGTCGAAACCGGTCCGCCGGATACCTTCTTCGGCAACCCGACCAATGAGCGGACCCGGCTCTTTTTGAGCAAGATTCTCAACCACTGACAGAGGAGCTTCGGGACCATGAAAAAGCTGGACGACCTCGACCGGAAAATCATCCGCCTGCTGAGCGAAGACGGCCGCCTGACACCGGCCGCCATCGCCGAACGCCTTGGTGTTACCGCTCCCACCGTGCGCGCCCGCATCCGCGCCCTCGAGGAATCAGGCACGCTCAAGGTGGCCGGCCTGGTCGATCCCTGCAGCTGCCCCGAATTCACCCTGGCCATCATCGGCATGAATGTGCGCGCCTACGGCAAGCTGGACGAGGTCATGGACAAGCTGGTGCAGCTCGACAATGTCATTTCCGCATCAGTGGTCACCGGCCGCTACGACATCATCGCCGAGGTGGTGGTGCAGGGCGGCAATGCCGCCCTCTACGATCTGACCTCGCGCATCATCCCCAAACTGGCTACGGTCGACCGTTCGGAAACCTTTGTCATCATGTCCGGGCGCAACAAGTGGGTCAAACTCGCCCGCGGCTTCGAAAGCTGGGGCGGCGCCATCGAAGCGGCTCCCGACGACTGACCCGCTATAAAAGCATCGACAGGCCCGTCGGCAACCGGCTTCGGCCGCCTGCCACGGGTCTTTTTTTGCACTTTGTTGCCTGAAAAAGAAAATTTTTTGGCTTTATTTTTTTCTATTTGAAATTTTTTTCGTTGATGTTTTTTCTTTTTTCTGCAACACGCGCAGGGCTGAAGCCTGCCTTCGCAAGGAGTGAAGCATGAACGTCAGCGTACTCGGCGCCGGCAACGGCGGTTGTGCCGTGGCCGCGGACTGGGCCCTGGCCGGGCACAAGGTCCGCCTGTTCGATTTCGAAGCCTTCGGTGACAACATCGCCGCCATCAACCGGCAGAAGGGGCTGGTCTGCAAGGGTCGAGTCGAAGGGTTCGCCCGTCTCGACTACGCCGGGCACTCGATGAGCGAAGCCTTGCGGGACGCCGAACTGGTCCTGCTGGTGGGGCCGGCCTTCAGCACCCGCCCACTGGCCGAGGCGATGCGGCCCCATGTGCGCGGCGGCCAGACCATTATCGCCTGCCCCGGCTCCTGCGGCGGCGCGCTGGAAATCCGACAGAGACTCAGGGGCTTGCCGGACTTTGACGATCTGGTGATCGCCGAAACCGCAACCCTCCCCTACGCCTGCCGCATGGATGCCCCCGGAAAGGTACGCATCTATCACAAGCTGACCGGCGGCATCCTGCTGGGCACTTTGCCTGCCGCGTCAACCCGGGCGACGCTGGAATTGTTCCGTCAGGTCTATCCTGGCACCACCGCTGCCGCCAACATTTTCCAGGCCATGCTGCAGAATGCGAATCCGGTCATCCATCCGGCCGTGACCCTGCTCAACGCCGGGCTGATCGAACGCGGCTGCGACTTTCTCTTCTACGAACAGGGGGCCACGCCGGCGGCGGGCAACCTGATCGAGGCGCTCGATCGCGAACGCATTGCCATCGGCCGTGCTCTCGGGGTCGAGATCCTGCCTGATCCGGTCATAGGCGTTCAGCAGGGCTACATGCAGCAGGCGAACTACCAGACCGGCTACAGCAGCGCCGAAGGCTTCAGGGGAATCCGGGCCCAGAGCCAGCTTGACCATCGCTACCTGAACGAAGACGTCGGCTACGGCCTGGTTTTCATGAGCCGCCTCGGTCAGCTGCTGGACGTACCGACACCGACGATGGATGCGGTTATCACCCTCGCCAGCTGCATCATGGGCCGGGATTTCCGCCGCGAAGCGGCACGAACTCCCGAGGGGCTGGGCCTGAGCGGCAACAGCCGCGAGACGCTGCTCACCGCAGCCGTCTGAACGACAGAAGAAACAAACAGCACAGGGATATGACAATGAATGCAAACACCAGACAAGGCAAAGTCGTCCTGCTCGGCTTCGGCATGCAGGGCAAGGCAGCTCTTTATGACCTGGTCCACAACAGCCCGGCACGGGAGATCATCGTCGCTGACAACCACCCGGATCTGGTTTCCATGATCCGCAGCTACCCCGCCGACCGGGTGCGCTCCGTTTCCCTGGACGCCGGCGACCGTAACAGCCTGGCCGCCCTGCTGGCAGGCGCCGACGTCGCCGTCGAATCGCTGCCACCGCGCTTCGCCCTCGAAGTCGGCAAGATCGCCGCCGAAGTCGGCTGCAACCTGGTGAGCAGCATGTACTACCTCAACCCCGGTGAGCGCGACCCGCAGCGTATCGCCAGTATACGCAGGGATCTCGCAGACCTCGACCAAAAGGCCCGGGAGAAGGGTTGCACCATCCTGACCGAGTTTGGCATGGATCCGGGCATCGACCTGGTCCTCGGAGCCAAAGCCCTGGAAGAATTCGACCGGGTTGACGAGTTCCACTCCTACGGCGCCGGCTTCCCCGCCCCCAAAGCGGCCGACAACCCGCTGAGCTACAAGTTCACCTGGTCGGTCGAGGGGGTCATCCGCAGCTACCTTCGCCCAGGAACTCTGGTCCGCAACGGCGAGGTGGTCAAGGTACTGCCGGACGAGATGTTCGCGGCCCACAACCGGCACGTCCTCGACCTGGAGGAGCTCGGCAGCCCGATCGAGTGTTTCCCCAACGGCAACAGCGAGCATTACGCCGAACTGTTCGGACTCAAGGGGACGGTACGCGAAATGGGGCGCTACTCCTGCCGCCTGCCGGGTCACTGCGAGTTCTGGCGACGCATGGCCCAATGCGGCTTCCTGAACGAAGCACCGATCAAGGTCGGCGACGCCCAGGTCTCGCCGGTGCAGTTCGTCGCCACCCTGCTCGGCAGCCAGGAGCAGTTCTATTTCAAGAAGGATGAGCAGGATGTGGCCTTCATCCGCATCGATGTGCGCGGCCTGAAAAAGGGGCAGAAAAAACAGGTGGTCTACCAGCTCATCGACCGGCGCGACCTTGAGACCGGCTTTACCGCCATGCAGCGCACCGTCGGTTTCACCATGAGCCTCGGTGCCCGGCTGATGCTTGAAGGGAAACTTGACAAACACGGCCTGCTGCTGCCGATGGACGTCCCCTTCGAACTGGTCGATGATGGGTTGCGGCGCCACGGAATGACCGTGACCCGCAGCGAGACGGACTGGAACGGCCACCCGGAGGGGGGCCATGAACGGTGAGAAGCACGAAGACAAACCGGTCATCGGTGTGCTCGCCTGGGAAGGGGGCGGCAGCCAGGCCCTGGCCGGACTGGAAGCGATACCGGGCAACATGCTGCACCCGGACACCTTCGACATCCCTCTCCGCGTTGTCCGCGTCGACGGGGCCAACTACCATACCGTGGTCGAACGGCCTGACCGCCGCGTGCTCGACGGCATGATCGCCGCCTCCCGCGCCATGGCCGTCGAAGGCATCCGGGCCATCACCACCAGCTGCGGCTTCAACGCCATCTTCCAGAAGGAACTGGCCGCGGCAGCACCGGTGCCGGTCTTCACCTCCAGCCTGCTGCAGGTGCCTCTGGCCCAGGCCATGATCGGCAACGGGCGCAGGGTTGGCATCCTCACTGCCGACAGTCGATGCCTGACCCGCGCCCACCTGGTCGGCGTCGGCATTGACCAACCGGAGCAACTCGCCATTGCCGGCATGGAAGAGAGCCGCGAATTCACGCGCGCCCTGTCCGATCCCGAAGCGGTCATCGACCCGGAGCTGTTCATCGGGGACATTGTCGCCGTCGCCACCCGGCTCAGGGCCCGCCACCCCGACCTCGGCGCCCTGGTGCTCGAATGCACCGACCTGCCGCCGGCCTCGGAGGCCCTGCGCGCCGAACTGGGCCTGCCGGTCTTCGACATCCTCACCCTGGTCAACATGGTCTGCCGAACGGTGGCTGCCTGAGGAAGGCCAGGCTCGACCTGCAAAAAATCCCTCCGCCAAACCCGGCGGCTGGCCAGCTCTCCTTGCCGCCGGGCCGATGTGCGGCTATAGTTGTCGCAATTTTCACCCCTTGTCATGCTCTGCCCATGCCATATCGCCGTTCGGCCACATCCCGATACCTGAGCAACCTGCTGCAGCTGCTCGCCTTTGCGGCGCTGGCGCTGCTGGTCGTCTGGCTGCTGGTGCGCGGCGCGGAAAATCTCGGCTACAGCTGGCAGTGGTACCGGGTGCCGCGCTATCTGGGCCAGTTCGGCCCGGACGGTTTTCAGCCGGGGCCGCTGCTGCGGGGGCTGGGGCTGACCCTGCTGATCAGCGCCTGCAGCCTGCTGCTGGCGCTGCTGTTCGGCCTGGCCACGGCGCTGCTGCGCCTCTCGGGCAGCATCACCGGCAGGTTGCTGGCGACCGGCTACCTGGAGTCGGTGCGCAATACGCCGCTTCTGGTGCAGATCTTTCTGGTCTACTTCGTGCTCGCCCCCATTCTCGGCATCGAGCGCTTCGCCGCGGCGGTCCTCGCCCTGAGCCTGTTCGAAGGCGCCTACATCGCCGAAATCATCCGCGCCGGCATCGTCGCCATTCCCCGCGGTCAATGGGAGGCCGCCGCCGCGCTCGGCATGAGCCGGCGCCGCTGCCTGGTCCACATCGTGCTGCCCCAGGCGCTGCGCCACACGGCACCGCCGCTGACCAGCCAGGCGGTCTCGCTCATCAAGGATTCAGCCCTGGTCTCCACTATCGCCGTTTTCGACCTGACCATGATGGGCCAGCAGATCGTCGCCGAAACCTTTCTCACCTTTGAAATCTGGTTCACTGTCGCCGCCATCTATCTGACCATGACCCTGGGCCTGGCCGGGCTGGTGCGCCACCTGGAGCGCCGCCTCAACGGCCACGGCCCGCAATTCCTTGACGGGAGGTTCTGATGAAACGGATTGTTGTCCTGATAACGGCCCTGCTGATGCTGCTGCCGCTGACCGCCGCCGGCGCCGATGTCCGCCGCGAACTGAGCCGGCAGAGCACCCTGGAGCAGGTCCTCTCCTCCGGCCGGCTGCGGGTCGGCTTTTCCACCTTCGTCCCCTGGGCGATGAAGGACAAGACCGGGCAATTCATCGGCTTTGAGATCGACGTCGCCCGACGGCTGGCCGAGGATATCGGTGTCGAGGCGGTCTTCGTGCCGACCAAATGGTCCGGCATCATCCCGGCGCTTTTGACCGGCAAGTTCGACATCATCATCGGCGGCATGGGCATCACCCCCCAGCGCAACCTCAAGGTCAACTTCAGTCGCCCCTACGAGTATTCGGGTATGTCGATTCTGGCCAACGGCAAGGTGGCACCCGGCAAGAGTTCCCTTGAGGATTTCAACCGGCCCGAGGTCACCGTGGTGGCGCGCATCGGCACCACCGCCGCCGCGGCGGCGAAAAAGTATCTGCCCAGGGCCAGCCTGCGCCTGTTCGATGATGAGGGGCAGGCCCTGCAGGAGCTGCTCAACGGCCGGGCCGCCGCCCTGGTCGCCTCCCAGCCCTTCCCGGAGTTCCAGGCCATCAAGTACAAAAATCGCCTCTACCTGCCGCTCAAGGGGGAGACCTTCACGCGCGAACCGATCGGTTTCGCCGTCCGCAAGGGAGACCCCGACTTCCTCAACCTGCTCGACAACTGGATCCGGGTGCGCGAGGCGGACGGCTGGCTCAAGGAGCGCTACCGCTACTGGTTTACCACGCGCGACTGGCAGGGTCAGGTCGAATAGCATGGCGGTCGGACCCGAGCTGCCCCCGCGCTGGGGGCGGCTCGACCTGATCCTGCTGGCGCTGCTGGGCGGGCTGGGGCTGTGGTTCGGGCTACGCGTCAGCGGCTCGCTGGCCTACCAGTGGAACTGGAGCGCCATCCCCCAGTACCTGCTGCGCCACGATCCAAGCGCCGGCTGGCAGGCCAACCTGCTGCTGCAGGGGCTGGCCGCCACCGTGCGCCTGAGTGCCTGGAGCCTGCTGGTGGCGCTGCCGCTCGGGCTGGCCGCGGGCCTGCTGCGCGTCAGCCCCTGGCTGTTCAACCGCCTGCTCGGCACCACCTGGGTCAACCTGTTTCGCAACCTGCCGCCGCTGGTGCTGATCTTCATCGGCTACTTCTTCGTCAGCGACCAGGTTCTGCCCCTGCTCGGCATCGGCCGGCTGGTGACCGCCGCCCCGCCCGCGCTTCAGACCCTGTGCGCCTGGCTGGTCGCGCCGCCCGACCAGGTCGAGGCCTTCATCGCCGGGGTGCTCACCCTGGCCTGCTACGAGGCCGCCTACATCGCCGAAATCGTCCGCGCCGGTATCAGCGCCGTCGAGTCCGGCCAGTGGCAGGCGGCCCAGGCCCTCGGCATGCGCCGCTGGCAGCTGCTGCGCCACGTGGTCCTGCCGCAGGCCTTCAAACTCAGCGTGCCGCCGCTGGCCGGCCAGTTCATCTCGACCATCAAGGATTCCGCCATCGTCGCGGTCATCTCCATCCAGGAACTGACCTTCCAGGGGATGGAGCTGATGGCCGCCACCTATCACACCTTCGAAATCTGGCTCACCGTCGCCGCTCTCTACTTTCTGCTCACCTTCACCTGCTCGCGCCTGTCTCAAAAGCTGGAAAAATACCTGTTGACCACCACCTGAATCGTCCCCCGTCCCTTTAAAAGCTGACCTCGTAAGGTATCATTTGAAAGTGAACCGTGCGAAAGGGCAGCTTCCATGACAGACAAACAGGCGAAACCGGCCGTCGATATCGAACAGATCGAGAACCGCGAGTGGCGCGAGTCGCTCGATTACGTGCTGCAGAGCGGCGGGCCCGAACGGGTGCGGAAGATTCTGCGCCTGCTGCAGGTGCGCGCCCAGGAGCAGGGGGTGAGCATCCCCTTTACCGCCAACACCCCCTACATCAACACCATCCCGCGCCATGAGCAGCCGGTCTATCCCGGCAACCGCGAGCTGGAACGGCGCATCAAGTCCATCATCCGCTGGAACGCCATGGCGATGGTGGTGCGCGCCAACCGGGAGTCACCCGGCATCGGCGGTCACATCTCCACCTTCGCCTCGGCCGCCACCCTCTGGGAGGTCGGCTTCAACCACTTCTGGCGCGGCCGCACCGACGATTTTCTCGGCGACATGGTCTTCTTCCAGGGGCACGCCTCCCCCGGCATCTACGCCCGCGCCTTTCTCGAAGGGCGCCTGAGCGAGGAGGATCTGAAGGGCTTCCGGCGCGAACTGCGTCCGGGCAAGGGGGGACTCTCCTCCTACCCGCACCCTTTTTTGATGCCGAATTTCTGGGAATTTCCCACCGTCTCCATGGGCCTGACCTCCCTGTGCGCCATCTACCAGGCGCGCTTCAACCACTACCTGGTCGACCGCGGCCTGCGCAAACGCAGCGGGCGCAAGGTCTGGGCCATGCTCGGCGACGGCGAGATGGACGAACCCGAATCGCTGGGGGCCATCACCCTGGCGGCGCGGGAAAAGCTCGACAACCTGATCTTCGTCATCAACTGCAACCTGCAGCGCCTCGACGGCCCGGTGCGCGGCAACGGCAAGATCATCCAGGAGCTGGAAGCCGCCTTCCGCGGCGCCGGCTGGAACGTCATCAAGGTCATCTGGGGGGACGACTGGGACCGGCTGCTGGAAGCGGACCAAAGCGGCAAGCTGGTCCAGCGCATGGACGAGGTGGTCGATGGCGAGATGCAGCGCTACACCCTCGCCAGCGGAGCCTACGTGCGCGAGCACTTCTTCGGCAAATATCCCGAGCTGCTCGAGCTGGTCAAGGACTACAGCGACGAGCAGCTGGGACGGCTGACCCGCGGCGGCCACGACCCGGACAAGGTCTACGCCGCCTACAAGGCCGCCGTCGAACACAAGGGCTCGCCCACCGTCATTCTCGCCCAGACCATCAAGGGCTACGGACTGGGAGAAGCCGGCGAAGGCAAGAACATCACCCACGCCCAGAAAAAGCTCAACGAAGAGGAACTCAAGGCCTTCCGCACCCGTTTCAACATCCCGGTCAGCGACGAGCAGATCAACGAGACCCCCTTCTACAAGCCGGCCGATGACAGCCCGGAGATGGTCTACCTGCGCGAGCGCCGCGCCGCCCTCGGCGGCTTTTTGCCCAGCAGGCAAGACGCCAGCTATCCCATGGCCTGTCACACCGAGGAGGTTTTCCGCGAATACTACGCCGGTTCGGGCGACCGGCCGCTGGCGACCACCATGGCCTATGTCCATCTGCTCACCAAGCTGCTGCGCGACGACGAGTTCGGCAAGCTCATCGTCCCCATCGTGCCGGACGAGGCGCGCACTTTCGGCATGGAATCGCTCTTCCGGGTCGCCGGCATCTACAGCCACGTCGGCCAGGTCTACGAACCGGTCGACAAGGGCAGCCTGCTCTTCTACAACGAGCGCACCGACGGCGCCATCCTCGAGGAAGGCATCAGCGAAGCCGGTTCGCTGGCCAGCTTCATCGCCGCCGGCACCGCCCACGCCAACAACGGTGTGCAGACCATCCCCTTCTACACCTTCTACTCCATGTTCGGCTTCCAGCGCGTCGGCGACCTCATCTGGCAGGCTTGCGACTGCCGGGCGCGCGGCTTCCTCATCGGCGCCACATCCGGACGCACCACCCTGGCCGGCGAGGGGCTGCAGCACCAGGACGGCAACAGCCACGTCCTCGCCCTGACACCGCCGCCCGTCAAGGCCTACGACCCGGCCTTCGCCTACGAGCTGGCGGTGATCATCCACGAGGGGCTCAACCGCATGTACTGTCATCAGGAAGACCTGATTTACTACCTGACGGTCACCAACGAGACCTACCCGATGCCCCCCATGCCCAAGGAACCCGGAGTGCGCGAGGGGATTCTCAGGGGGATGTACCGCTTCCGCCGCTCGCAACTGGACAAGGCGAAAGGAAAGGTGCACCTGCTCGGCAGCGGCGCCCTGCTCAACGAGGCGCTCAAGGCCGCGCACAGGCTCGAGGAGGAGTACGGTATCGGCGCCGATGTCTGGAGCGTCACCAGCTACAAGGAGCTCTACCGCGACGCCATCGACACCGAGCGCTGGAACCTGCTGCATCCGGGCAAAAAGGCCCGCATCCCCTACCTGCAGCAGCTGCTGGGCAAGGAAAAGGGGACCTTCGTGGCGGTAAGCGACTACCTCAAGGTGCTGCCGGCCATGGTCTCAGGCTGGCTGCCGGGACCGTTGCACGCCCTCGGCACCGACGGCTTCGGCCGCAGCGACGACCGCGCCGCCCTGCGCGACTTCTTCGAAGTCGACGAACGCTACATCACCCTGGCGGCGCTGAAGCAGCAGGTCCAGGCCGGCGCGGTCCCCAAAACCACCCTGAGCCAGGCAATCAAAAAGCTGGAGATCGATCCGGAGAAGAAGAATCCGCATGTGGACTAATAACATTGCGCGCAGAGGCGCGGAACCGCAGAGAAAACAAGGAATCACAGGTCAGTGCGCGTCGTCTGCCGACAGCGAAAGAGAACGTCCACGCAAAAGCATCAAACCGCATAAAACAATCAGCCACAGGCAAGCGGACACCAATCCGGGCCAGGTTTTAAAGGGCCCTATCCACAACCGCCCGTGTTCGGCGGTGTGGCATCGTGGCCAACCCAAACATTGCAGTTTTTTCCCTCCGCGTCTCTGCGTCTCGAGTGAGCAGCGCGAACGGGCGCGAGATAATCTCGGCACTTCAAGGACAAACCATCATGACCATTGACGTTCACATCCCCGAAATCGCCGAAGGGGTCACACAGGGTACGG
>CAZCUR010000024.1:30422-32079 GCA_964501815.1 uncultured Geothermobacter sp. | reverse complement strand
GTGGTTGAGCGGTAACCGCAGTAGGGGCAGACGATGACGACTTCGGTGTTGTCCTGTGGTGGGGCGGAGGGGTCCGCTGCCTGCCGCTCCTGAACCGGCAGGTTGTGGCCGCAGTCCTGACAGCGTGGCGGCATTCCCGGTTCTTTGGGACTGTCAATGCTGCTGGAGCCGCAGTAGGGGCAGCGATCCATGGTGACCTCCGTCGCTAGGGAACAACCGTCGCCCGGTTTTTCAGCCGGTTCCCGGTTGGATGCCATTCATAAATCGTGCCCTGCCAGGGTGTCCTCTGTAAAGGGTTTTCCCCGGAGGGGAAGAGGGTTGGGTGACGGAATGCGGCACCTCAAAGGGCGCGCCGTGACCGGCGCGCCCTTTGGGACCAGTCAGAGGCTGATGGCGTTTGGTTCGAAGGTCTGGGTGGCGAAGTAGTCCTCCAGGGTTTCGGCCCGGCGGATCATTTCGACCCGACCATCGGCGCGCAGAATCAGTTCCTGGGGGCGCAGGCGGCCGTTGTACTGGAATCCCATGGCGTGGCCGTGGGCGCCGCTGTCCTGGATGACCAGCAGATCGCCTTCTTCGATGCGGGGCAGTTCGCGCTGGATGGCGAACTTGTCGTTGTTTTCGCACAGCGAGCCGACCACGTCGACAACTTCGGTCGGACGCCCCTCGGCCGCCGGGACCTCGATGTGATGATACGCGCCGTACATCCCCGGCCGCATCAGGCTCGACATGCAGGCATCGACGCCGATGTAGCGGCGGTAGGTATCCTTGTGGTTGATGGCCCGGGTCACCAGCACCCCGTGCGGACCGGTCATCCAGCGCCCCGATTCCATCACCATCGCCGGTGCATGGCCGTGCCGGGCGCGGAAATCGTCGAACAGGGCGGTGATCTCTTTGCTCATGGCGTCGAGATCGAGGGGGTTGTCTTCGGGACGATAAGGAATGCCGAGGCCGCCGCCGATATTGACGAACTCGAAGCGGATGTCGAGTTCCTTCATCACCATCTCCGCCACTTCGAGAATCATGCGGGCGGTCTCGACGATGTAGCTGTAGTCACACTCGTTCGAGGCGACCATGGTGTGCAGGCCGAAACGTCTGGCGCCCCGCTCGCGCGCCTGGCGGTAGGCGTCGACCACCTGGTCGTGGGTGACGCCGTATTTGGCCTCGACCGGGTTGCCGATGATGACGTTGCCGGTGCGGCGCGGACCCGGGTTGTAGCGGAAGCAGATCAGCTCGGGAAAGGGCTCGGGCACCTTGGGGATGAGTGAAATGTCGTCCAGGTTGAGGATGCAGCCGCCATCACCCAGGGCCGCTTCGAACTCCTCGGGTGCGGTGTTGTTGGACGTGAACATGATCTGCTCCGGCTTTGCCCCGACCTGGCGGGCCATGATCAGTTCCGGAATCGAGCTGCAGTCGAAGCCGAAGCCCATCTGTTGCATCAGCTCAAGGATTTTCAGGTTGGGCAGTGCCTTGACCGCGTAGTACTCCTGGAAGCCGGGGATGCCGGCGAAGGCTTTTTTGAGCTGTTCACCGGTTTCCAGAATGCCGGCCTCGTCGTAGATGTGGAACGGCGTGCCGAAATGTCCGGCGATGCGGTCGAGGTGCGGAAAGAGCCGCTGCTTGAATGCGTCTGACATGGGCATGGGTGGTTTCCTCCAGA
>CAZCUR010000024.1:26158-30322 GCA_964501815.1 uncultured Geothermobacter sp. | reverse complement strand
TCAATCCGTCTCGTTTCTTTCACTGTATTGAGCACCACCTGGGTGCGGCTGGAGCGCACGCCGCTGATGGTCAGCAACTGGTCGCGGATAATCTCGCCCAGCTGTTTCGGGCCGGCGGCGCGGATTTTGAGCAGGTAGCCGTCCTCGCCGGCAACCTGGTGGACCTCCTGAACGCCGGGGACTTCGGCCAGTTGTTTTTCCAGGCTGCCGTTGCCGCATTTGCGGTCGATCTCCACCTGGACGAAGGCGGCCAGCCCCTGGCCGAAGGGGACCGGGTTCAGCCGGACCTCATAGCCTTCGATGATGCCCTTCTCCTCCAGCTTGCGGATGCGCTCCAGCACCGCCGAGGGCGCCATGCCGACCTGTCTGGCTACCTCGGCGTTGGGGATTCGGGCTTTTTTCTGAAGAATGTTCAGTATCTGAAAGTCAATATCGTCGATTGTTCGGTTAATATCAATCATGTCTGAATAATATTCATTGATAACTTTTCGTGTCAACAATAAAGGTGCACTTTGTCTTGCCCGGGCCGGGTCCACCGGCTAATCTGGTGTTTTCAATCTCAAATCCCGGAACCCGCCATGATCGCCCTGCGCCTGTTTCTCAGTTTTGGCTTCGGCTACTTTCTTTCCTACCTTTACCGGACGGTCAACGCCATCATCGCGCCCGATCTTGTTCGTGACCTGGGCCTTTTGCCGGCCAGCCTCGGCTTTCTCACCTCGGCCTATTTTCTCACCTTCGCCCTGTTTCAGCTTCCGCTGGGATTGTTGCTCGACCGCTTTGGCCCCCGCAGGGTCGAAAGCCTGCTGTTGCTGCTGGCTGCCGCCGGGGCGCTGCTGTTCGCCCGGGCTGAGTCGCTCACCGGGCTGGTGCTGGCGCGCGGTCTGATCGGTATCGGCGTCTCCGCCTGCCTGATGGCCGCCTTCAAGGCCTTTGTCCTCTGGTTTCCGCCCGAGCGCCTGCCGCTCGCCAACGGTGTGCAGATGGTTTCCGGCGGTCTGGGAGCCCTGGCGGCCACGGTGCCGGTGCAGGCCGCGCTGCGGCTGACCGATTGGCGCGGCGTTTTTCTGGTTCTGGCGGGTCTGACCCTGCTGGCGGCGCTGGTCATCTGGCTGGTGGTGCCGGAAAAAGGGGCGAGCCCGCCCGGGGAATCCTTCGCCGACCAGCTTGCCGGCCTGAAGCGAATCTTCACCAGCCGGCCTTTCTGGCGCCTGGCCCCCTGGGCGGTGGCTGCCCAGGCCGCCTATCTGTCTCTCTACGGCCTCTGGTCCGGTCCCTGGCTGCGGGATGTCGCCCGGCTCGACCGGGATGCGGTGGCGCAGGTCCTGTTTGTCGTGTCGCTGGCGATGATGGCGGGCTACTTCGTCTTCGGCAGCCTCGCCGGCCGGCTTGTCCGTCGCGGAATCAGCCTGCAGACCACCACCGCGTCCGGCCTGCTGCTGTTTGCCGCGGTTCAGTTTGCGCTGCTGTTCGGCGGTCCGGGAACAGGGCCGCTGCTCTGGGTGCTGTTCGGCTTTTTCGGCACCACGGGAATTCTGCCCTATGCCGTACTGGCGGGGATGTTCCCGGGACAGCTGTCGGGGCGGGCCTCGACGGCCCTGAACCTGATGGTTTTCGTCGCCGCCTTCAGCGCCCAGTGGGCGGTCGGTTGGATGGTGGGACTGTATGGCGTCAGCGCCGGTGATACCTACCAGCCCGCCGGTTACCGGCTCGGGTTCGGTGTCATGCTCGGGCTGCAGCTGCTCGCCCTGCTCTGGTTCTGGATTGCCGGGAAAAAGGGCGGCTCAACCGGTGACCGCGCCCTCGGACGCTGAACCGACCAGCCGGGCGTACTTGGCGAGCACGCCGCGCTTATAGCGTGGTTCCGGCGCCTGCCAGTTTTTTCGGCGCCTGGCCAGTTCATCGGCATCGACCAGCAGGTTCAGTTCGTGCGTCTCCAGGTTGATCTCGATGCCGTCCCCCTCTTCGACCAGGGCGATTGGGCCGCCAACCTGCGCCTCGGGGGCGACATGGCCGATCATGATGCCGTGGGTGCCGCCGGAAAAGCGGCCGTCGGTGATCAGGGCGACTTCGGCGCCCAGCCCGGCTCCCATCAGCGCCGCGGACGGTGAGAGCATCTCGCGCATGCCGGGTCCGCCTTTGGGCCCCTCGTAGCGGATGACCATGACATCGCCGGCGCGGATGCGCCCCTCCAGGATGGCCTGCAACGCCTCCTCCTCCCGTTCGAACACCCGTGCCGGCCCGCGGAAGGTGGCAAGCTGCTTGCCGCTCTGCTTGAGCACGCACCCCTCGGGGGCGAGGCTGCCGCGCAGGATGCGGATATGCCGGCCGGGTGGGGCGTAGGGCGCCTCGGGCGCGAAGAAGATGTCCTGTCCTTCCGGGCGAGTGGGGGCGTCGGCCAGATTTTCCGCGACAGTGGCGCCGGTGACGGTCGGGCAGTCGCCGTGCAGCAGACCGGCCGACAGCAGGGTCTTCATCACCATTGGGACACCGCCGATGGCGTGCAGGTCGTTCATCAGGTAGCGGCCAAAGGGCTTGAAATTGCCCAGCAGAGGCACCTTCGCGGTGATGGTGGCGATATCGTCGAGATTCAGCGGGACATCCGCCTCGCGCGCCAGGGCCAGCAGGTGCAGTACCGCGTTGGTCGAGCCGCCCAGGGCCCAGGCGACGGTCAGGGCGTTCTCGAACGCCTTGCGGGTCAGGATGGCGCGCGCCGTGATGCCGTTTTTCAGCAATTGCGCCAGGCAGCGGACGCTGGCGCGCACATCCTCCTTTTTGTCAGAGCTGAGACGATTGTCCCGGTCGACGGCCATGTTGGAGGCCGAGCCCGGCACGCTCATGCCCAGGGCCTCGATGGCGCTGGCCATGGTATTGGCCGTGTACATGCCGCCGCAAGAGCCGGGACCGGGGCAGGCGTGGCATTCGACCTGGCGCAGGCGGGTATCGTCGATGCTGCCGGCGGCACGGGCGCCGATGGCCTCGAAGGAACTGACGATGTTCAGCTCCTCGTCTCCGAGCTTGCCGGGCAGGATGCTGCCGCCGTACAGGGTCAGACCGACCAGGTCGTTGCGGGCGATGGGCATCAGCGCCCCGGGGATGGTCTTGTCGCAGCCCGACAGGGTGAGCACACCATCGACCCGGTAGCCCTCGGTCATCACTTCGATGGCGTCGGCGATGACCTCACGGGAGACCAGCGAATACTTCATCGCCTCGCTCCCCATGGAGATGCCGTCCGAGACCACCGGGGTGCCGAAGACGATGGGCTTGAGACCGGCATCTTCCAGCTCCCGGCGCGCCAGGTCCCCCAGCTCGCGGATGTGGTCATTGCAGGGAGTGCCGTTGGTGTGCGGCACCGCCAGAGCTATGATCGGTTTGGTGAAGTCGTCGTCAGAAAAACCGACGGCGCGCAGCATGCTGCGCGCCGCGGTCCGTTCCAGCCAGTTGCCGCTGCCGGGTGTGCCGGTGATGTCGGTGCTGCGTTTTTTCATGGTCATCCTCGGGAAAATCTCGCCTCCAAGTCGCCGGGGAAATTGCCAAAACCTTCAAAACAACCAGCAAACAGAGGCCTGACAGCTACATCTCCTTCCCCCTCCCCTCAATCCCCTCCCTCCAGGGGAGGGGAGAATAAGACATCAATGTTGCTGCGTCTCTGCGTCTTGAGTGAGCGCCAGCGAACGGGCGCGCGTTCAAAGTTACTTCTCCAATGCCGTCACGCCCGTTCGGGCGATCTCAATGATGTGCTCCTCGCCGAGTTCTTCGATGAAGGCGTCGATCCTGCGGGTCGAGCCGGCGATCTGGATGATGTGAATCTCGTCACTTTTGTGGTCGAGGATCTCGAACACGTAATCCCTGCGCAGCGTCTCCAGGACCTCGTCGTCCGCTTCAACCTTGATGATCGCCGCCTCGCGCCAGTAGCTGTGGTCGGTGTCGAGTTCCTTGGCCGAGATCACCTCGGTGAACTTTTCCAGCTGGGCGAGAATCTGGGCGACCTTTTCATCGTCATCCTCACGCAGGGTGATGGTCATGCGGCTGACCCCGGGCTTGCGCGATTTGCACACCGTCAGGGTGTCGACGTTGTACATCTTCTTGCGGATCAGCATCGACACCTTCTGCAGCACCCCGGGGCGGTCGAGGAGAAAGGCGAGTATGGCGCGTCGTTTCATGGGT
>CAZCUR010000024.1:16654-26058 GCA_964501815.1 uncultured Geothermobacter sp. | reverse complement strand
GACGATCATGTCGTCGAACCCGCCGCCGGCCGGGATCATCGGCAGGATGACCTCGGTCGGGTCGCAGTCGAATTCGACCATCACCGCACCCTGGGTTTCCATCGCCTCCTTGAGCGCCGGTTCGATCTCTTCTGGTACGGTCACCTTGCGGTAGGGGAGGCCGTAGGCGGCGGCGATGTGGCCGAAGTCGGGGCTTTGCATGGGCGTGCCGGCGTAGCGGCCGTCGAAAAACAGGGTCTGCCACTGGCGCACCATGCCGAGGTAGCCGTTGTTGAGAATGATGATCTTGATATCGAGCTGCTGCTCCATGATGGTGCCCAGCTCCTGCATGTTCATCTGGAAACCGCCGTCACCGCTGATGGACCAGACCCGCTCATGGGGCCGGGCGAACTTGACGCCGATGGCCATGGGGAGTGAACAGCCCATGGTGCCCGCTCCTCCCGAGGCGAACCAGCTGTTGGGGGTCTGGTAGTTGTAGAAGCGCGCCGCCATCATCTGGTGCTGGCCGACATCGGCGACGATCAGGTCCCTGCCGCCGGTCAGCCGCGAGAGCCGGTCGACCACCGCCTTCATCAGCAGCTTGCCCTCGTCCCCCACGGCGGTTTCAATCTCCCGGCGCAAATCCTCCGCCATCACCTGGCGCCACTCGGCGATTTTGCCGAACCAGCGCCGGCGCGGCTTGGCGGTCAGCATCGGTTCGCCGAGCAGGACGTGCAGGGTGCGGTAGACATCGGCATTGATGGCGACGGTCGGCTGCACGTTCTTGCCGATTTCGGAGGTGTCGATCTCCACGTGGATGACATCGGCGTTTTGGGCGTACTCCTCAAGCTTGCCGGTCACCCGGTCGTCGAAGCGCATGCCGAAGGAAATCAGCAAATCGGCCTCCATGATGGCGCGGTTGGCCTCGACGGTGCCGTGCATGCCCATCATGCCCAGACTCAGGGGGTGATCCGCCGGCATGGCCGACAGGCCGTGCAGAGTGAAGGCGACCGGAATGTTGACCTTTTCGGCGAACTGACGCAAAAGCTCGCCGGCGTTGCTGGCGATGACCCCGTGGCCGCAGAAGATGACCGGCCGTTCGCTGCGGTTGATCAGTTCGACCGCCTTTTTCACCGGTTCGCGTGCCGGGGTCGGGTGGTAGAAGAAGCCGGGCAGATGCGGGCGGAAGTGACGGCTGTCGAACTGGTAGCTCTCGGGAACGGTGGCGTTCTGGACGTCCTTGGGGATATCGAGCACCACCGGCCCGCCACGCCCGGTGGTGGCGACGTAGAAGGCTTCGTGTACCGTCCGTTCGACCTCCTCGACATTCAGGGGCATGTAGGTCTGTTTGCTGATCGGCATCATGACCCCGACCACGTCGCTTTCCTGAAAGGCGTCGGTAGCGATGACGCCGGTGGCGACCTGGCCGGTGACGGCGATGATGGGGACCGAGTCCATGTAGGCGTCGGCGATGCCGGTGACCAGGTTCATGGCCCCCGGGCCGCTGGTGGCCATGCAGACGCCGATCTGCGGTTTGTCGGTTGACAGGGAGGCACGCGAAAGCCCCTGGGCCATGAAGGCGGCTCCCTGTTCGTGGCGGGTCATGATGAGCCGAAAACCGCCCATCTTGTCCATCTGATCGAACACCGGCATGATGGCGCCGCCGGTATAGCCGAAGATCCATTGCACCCCCTTGTCCTTCAGGGCACGCAGCAGAAGTTCCTTGCCGGTCATAGTACTCCCTCTCGTTTGGAATAAAGATTACTGTATCGCTCCTGAATGAGATTGCAACGCAGACCACCGGAATTTTTCAGAAAAAAAGCCCGGCTGGCCTCGCAGAGGCCACCGGGCTTTGGCGGGTTTGCGGCTGTTGCGAACGCGGAGTGACTCAGTCTTCCAGCATATCGTCCGTGACCACCGGCTGTTTCTGCAGGCGCTTGTAGTAGAAATTCTGGCCATACAGCACGCTGACCGGGTTGTGGCCGGTGACCCGGTCCTTGACCACCAGGGTGGTGACCGGCGCTTCGGAATATTTGCTGAACAGCATGTCGTGCCCGACGCACAGCCCCATGATGATGTTCATGTCGGTCTTCTCGTCGTTGAGAATCTTCGCCTGGGCGATGGGATTGCAGGCCGGCTCGAAGGTGCCCGGACGCACCTTGTCTTCCTCCTTCAGATCGAGGGCCAGCTTGTCGATGCTGCCCGCCTTGCAGCAGACCGACACGGGCTCAAGCCCCTGGGCGGCAAGGATGTCCGACAGTCGGCGGGTCTCTTCGAGCAGACCGATGCAGGTGGCGATGCCGATGCGCGCAAACCCCATCAGCTTGCACAGGGCGATGGTGTCCTCGACGCGGGTCCAGCGGGCGTTGACCGCGTCCGAGCCCGGGACCGGCTGGTAGCACAGGCCCTCCACCTTTGCGGCGACCTTTGCCAGCCGGGCGTCGAAATCGTCGCCCCGGTAGCGGTTGAAAGCCTCGTCAATCGCGTCACGGTAGGGCTCCGAGGGGCACCATTCGGGTTTGGCCGGCCCGCTGTCAGGCGGACTCCAGCAGTTGGTGCCGCCCTTTGCGGCGAAAATCTGGCTGCACCTGGAACAGCTCGGGTCGGTTTTCCTGTCCATCTCTCTCCCTCCCTGGGAATCGGCGTCAGACCTTCTGTGGCCGGTCGCGGTCGTGGTCGACGATGCAGTAGAAGCCGAACGGCTCGTCTCCCTCGTTGCGCAGCTGGTGTGGTTCCAGCGGAGCGATGTAGGCGATGTCGTGGGCCTTGAGTTCGACGGTTTCTGTTTCGCGCCAGAGGACGCCCCGGCCGCGAACGGCGATGATGACATGTTCGTGCACGTGCTTTTCCCGGCTGCTGAAGCCGCCCGGTTCGATTTCGAAATAGCGCAGGTCAAAGGAGGTCCGCTCGCCGAAGCGTCCGGTCAGCTCAAGACGGGTGACGCCCCTGAAGTCGATGGCGTCGTCCCCCTTGTAGGCCTGCGGCGTGCGCCCCTGCCAGCGCCAGTCAGCAAACGGGAGCAGGGACTGCAGCCGGTCGTCAGGGCCCTGCCCCGAACGCCATTCGCAGGCACTGGCCGTTTCGGATAGCGGCGTACTCAGCCGCTCTTCGCCGCAGGCGCGCAGGGCATCCATAAATCGGCGGGTCGCGTCGGCGATATCGGGCTGGCGCAGGATGTCGCCGCCAATGAGCAGGACCATCTCCGGTCCGTAGAAGCGGGTCAGCTCCGGTACCCGAGCCAGGGTCATGCCGCCGGCCGGGCAGGGCAGCGCCGGAGAGAGGTTGCCTTCATCGCGGCGCAGGGCGGTGGCGATATCCCGGCACTCCTGTTCGCTGAAATGAAACCGGCCTCCGGCATGAGGATAGATGGAGATGTCGGCTCCCGCCAGGCGGAACAGGGTGCCGAGCAGCACCGCGGGCGCGATGCCGTGGTCGCGGTCGTGAAAGCAGGTGCCGGTCAGGGCCGGGTGGGCCATGACCGCCAGACCGTGATGGCGGGCGATGTGGCGCACGGTGTCCAGGCCGCTCAGCATCGGCCCGACCATCACCCCGCGCACGCCGGCGCGCGCGGCGGCGGCCAGCTGCTCTTCGATGCGGTCGAGGCCGCCGGAGACCATTGGGAAGTAAAGGCTGGTTCGCCCTGTTTGGGCGCAGGCCCGGTCGATCGCCTCCTGGCAGCGGGCGACCCGCTCGGCGAAGGGATGAAAAGGCTGGTCGGACAGGCCGTGATCGTCCTTGATCAGGTCGACCCCGCCGGCGGCATAGGCCCCGGCCAGGCGCGCCAGATCGGCAACCGGCAGTCCCATCGGCTTGAGCGCGGTGCAGGCGAGGGGCCGGCCGTGGACGCCGATCAGGCCGCGGATGCCATCCACGCCATAAGCCGGACCGCCGAACTGCCGCCGCAGGCTGTCCGGCAGCTTCAGGTCGATGATGCGGATATTGTTCTTCAGCGAAATGTTGCCATACAGGACGTTGAGCAGCTGCGGCAGGCTGGCGGCGGCCAGGTCACTGCGGTAGCTGATGTCGACCAGGTAGCGACTGTCATCGCCGCGAAGCGGCTCGATGCGTTCAATGCGACCGAGCAATCCTTCCGGTTCATGGCTGTCGGGAATAACCGCCGGGGGGACCTCCACCGTCTGCTCCAGACAGATGTCGCGGGCATGGGCGTCTATCCCGCGGTCGTCGTTGACGCGGATCTGGTAGGTCACGCAAAAGCGGTCGAACGTCTGGTCCATCCTGTTATCCCCCGAAAGCCGTGTCCGGCGACTTTAGCACCAGGGTTCGGGTGTCGACAAGACGTCGCAGGGTGACGAAAAGTGTGGCGATTTGACCACGGACGAGACAATTTGGGCTTTTCAGCCCTGTTTGGCCTGTTAAAACGGCAGGTTGAGAATAAAAATTTGAAAGCTCCAATTTTGTTGACATGACCCGTTCAAAACCGGGGTGTCCCCTGCAACGTGTTGAAAAAACAGGACAAAAACCTCGCTTTATGGGGAGGCGAACGGGATTCAAACAGAAGTTTTCGACCGTCGTTTTGAAAAAATGACTGTAATTACAGGCTGATATGGCAAGGATTTGGCAAGTGTTCCGGACGAAAACAGACGAAAGGAGGTGTTTGCCATGCTGGAGAGTTTCGCACTGCATCTGACCGGGTATCTCAGCATTCTGGTATTGGCCCAGGTGGTCGGGCTGGTTTTGAAAAAGCGCTGATCCGAAGAAGGGATCAATTCTTTTTCAAGATTGGATCGAGAGAGAGACGAAAGGCAGCCGCACGGCTGCCTTTCGTCTTTTCAGGCTGTGACAATCGGACCGATCAACCGGTCTGGTGCCGGCGCAGGCGCTCAAGGGTTTCCTCCGGTTCCGGCCTGTCGGTGTGGTCGACGCTGATATCGGCCGAAACAATGGTGCCGTTTTGGGCGATGATGTAACAGGCGGGCATGGCGAGGCGCCAGTCGTCGGCGCCGTGGAATCTGGCCAGGTCGATGCCGAACCCCTTGTAAACCTCGCACAGGTCCTCCGGCAGGCTCCAGACCAGACCGTAGCTTTGGGCCACCTTGTGCCCGGCATCGATCAGCAGGGGAAAGTCGAGTTGAAGGTCCTCGGCGGTTTTGCGCGCGTGGCGCTCGACCATGGGGGAGATGGCCACCAGTTGGGCGCCAGCGGCGCGGATGTCGGCATGAATGTCGCGCAGAGCTTCCAGCTCCGCCACACAGTAGGGTCACCAGCCGCCGCGGAAAAAGGTCATGACCACCGCGCCCTGGCCGAGCATCTGTCGCAGGTTGTGCATCTGCCCGGTGGTGTCGGGCAGGGTGAAGTCGGGGGCCGTATCCCCGGCCTTTTTGGCCTTTGCAACCAGGCCCGATTCCTCCAGCTGCTGGCGTGCCTTCGCCATGACCTGCTTGGCTTCGTCAGGAATGCGCGCCAGGGATTTGGCCTTCATCTCGGCAAGTTTCTGTTTCAGTCCCATCGGGTCCTCCGCTTTGTTGAAGTTGAGCTGCCCGATAAGGTTATCACACATCAACTTGCCGACAAGCCGGCTCTGGTTTGCTACTGGTCCTCCAGGGGGCTGAAACGGCGCAGCTCCGCCTGCTCCAGACACTGCTGCAGCAGTTCGTCGAGACCTTCGATGTTGGCCTCCTGCTGCTCGATTTCGGCCAGATCGGCGCGGGTCTCCGGGTGGGGGGCGATCATGAAGGAGCAGCAGTCGGGGTAGGGCTGGATCGAATCCTCAAAGGTCCCCACCTTTTCGGCGATGGCGATGATTTCGTCCTTGTTCAGGCCGACCAGCGGGGCAAGGACGGGGCGCTCCGAGGCGGCCTGGATGCAGCGCATGTTGTCGAGGGTCTGGGACGCGACCTGTCCGAGCGAGTCCCCGGTGACGATGGCGCCGGCTCCTTCCTTTTCCGCCAGCATGTTGAGCAGGCGCATCATGCAGCGCCGGTAGATGATCATGCGGTTTTTCGCGGGGACGAAGGCGATGATGCGGCGCTGGATGTCGCCGAAGGGAAAGATATAGAGCCGGGCGCGGCGCTGACTGCGGGCCAGGGTCGCGACCAGGTTTTCGATCTTGTTCACCGCACCGCCGGCGAACTGGGTTTCGTTGCGGATGTGGCCGAAAATCACCTCGCAGCCGCGCTTCATCATCATCCAGGCGGCCACAGGAGAGTCGATGCCGCCCGACAGGCTGGCAATGACCTTGCCGCTGACGCCGACCGGCAGGCCGCCGGGCCCGGGAATTTTCTCGCAGTAGATCAGGGTTTCCCGGTGGGTCAGTTCGATATAGAGCCAGAGGTCGGGGTTGGTCAGGTTGACCTTTTTGTCCAGGGTTGCGGCGAGATAACCGCCGACCTGGCGGCTGATTTCGTTGGAGTTGACCGGAAAGGTCTTGTCGGAGCGTTTGGTGCGCACGCCGAAGGTTGCAAACGAGGCCTTTTCCAGCAGTTGCGCGGCCTTTTCCTTGATCGCCTCGACATCCTTGTCGGCGGCAAGTCCGATGGAAAAGTGGGCGATGCCGGGAACCCGGGCGAGATTGTCGCGAATTTTTTCGATATCCGCTCCGGCTTCGGGAACGCAGACCACGCGTCCGTAGCGCTTGTAGACCTGGGCCCTGCCGGCGACCGCCTGGCGGATGCGTTTGACCAGGGCGTTTTCAAAATAGGCGCGGTTCTTTCCCTTGATGGCGATCTCGCTGTAATGGATGACGATGCGCGCGTCCATGGTGTCCTCGCGTAAACGGAAAAGGGAGCGGCGCAACCGCTCCCTTTCAATTGTCTGGCAGGCCAGGAGGGACTCGAACCCCCAACCCCCGGTTTTGGAGACCGGTGCACTAGCCAATTGTGCTACTGGCCTTCGGGCGGCTCATCATACCCGAACCACAGAGGTGAAGCAAGAGGGCGGCCCCTGTTCCCATGTGCGTGGGGGCGGGAGCCTTCTTATAACACCTTTATGGATTTCAACTGTCTGAAAAGACGCCTGTTTTTCGCTAGGTTGTGATGATGGAGACCATGTTTCGCATTTAAATAGAAAACGGGTATACCTGCTCAAACGTTATACTGTGTAACATATTGTTATATAAAGAAAAATTTGGAATTTATCCCTTGACTTGCCGGTGTTGCAGGTGTAGTTGTTTGCATGTTCGGGTAAAAAATAACCTATATGAAAGGAGAATGGATTATGCGGTGTCCTGTGTGCGGCAGTTTTGAGGCTGAAACCATTACCATGAAGGTTGGCCAGTTTGAGGAGGAGCTTCGTGAGTGCCGGGTCTGTGCCAGCCAGTGGTCGGTCAGTCATGGTCTGTCAGAGGTGGTGCGTGACAGTCAGAAAGATTCGTTTTTGAGCGGCATGAGTGAGACGGTTGAGGCCGACGACTATACCTGGGCGGCCTGAGGCCGAAAGGAGCTCGTGATGGAAGCGATCAAAATTCGTGAAGCGGTTGCCTGCCACTGCGGAGGACATCCGAAGATTTTCGGTCCCTGTGAATTCGCCCCCCGCAGCCACTGGGGCATCTACTGTGACAACCCCGCATGTGAATGCATGGCATCCGGCGTCAGCCTGGATGACGCGGTTGAGGACTGGAACCTGAAGCAGGTGCATCCCTATCTCTGATCTTCTCTGTCTGTGTCCCACTGAAGGAGCCGTTATCCGCCGTCCAGGACCACGGTGGACAGCGGCTCTTTTTGCATGGTCACAAAGAACCGATTGGCCTAGAATGGCGGTCGTGTTGGTTTCATCTCATACAACGCAGGAGGCCGTATGATTCTGACCAATGTCAACACCGTTCCAGGCCGCAAAATCGTCGAACATTTCGGCCTGGTGCAGGGGAGCACCGTGCGCGCCAAGCACATCGGCCGCGATTTCATGGCCGGGCTGAAAAACCTGGTCGGCGGCGAACTGAAGGGCTACACGGAGCTTCTGGCCGAGGCGCGCGAAGAGGCGACCCGGCGCATGGCCGAACAGGCGCGGCAGCTGGGGGCCAATGCGGTCATCAACATCCGCTTCGCCACCTCCAGCGTCGCCCAGGGGGCGGCGGAACTGTTCGCCTACGGGACCGCGGTGCGGGTCGAATAGGGCGCGTCATGATCGCGTTCCTGCTGCACAACCCCGACCTGCTCTCCTTCCTGGTGCTGGTTGTTCTCGGCTACACCGCCGGCAGTATTGCCGAACGGCGCCATTACCGCTCCATCGAGCGCCGCGAACGGGAGCTGGTGAGACTGCCGGTCGTGACCGCCGAGGGGACTTTCCCGCCTGGCAAGGTGCGCCGCACCTTTCTGGTGAGCGGTTCGGTGGTAATCTCCATCGACTACTTCAAGCGCCTGCTGGCGATTTTGCGCAACATCTTCGGCGGCCGGGTCAAGGCCTACGAGTCGCTGGTCGACCGGGCCCGGCGCGAGGCAATTCTGCGGCTGAAGGAGGAGGCGCGTCGCAAGGGGGCCGGCATGGTTATCAATATGCGTCTCGAAACCGCGGCCATCGGTCGCAATGCCAACCGCAAGGGGCAGATCGGCAGTGTCGAAGCGATTGCCTACGGCACCGCCGTCGTTTTCCAGCCGCCGCGCTGAGCTTCTCCGATGAAGTTCACACCCCGTCTGCCGCCCACCAACGTCAATGTCTCCAAGTCCCACCCGCTGCTGGAACTGCTGTGGCTGGGGGGCGGGCTGATCCTGATCTGCCTGCTGATCTTCGGCCTGCTTGGCTGGAGTGTCGACCTGGTGGTGGATCACCTGCCCTGGACCATGGAGGAGGCCATCGGGGATCTGGCGCGGAAAAACCACACAGCCGGCGCCTGCGAGCCGCTGCAGGAGCGTGTCGACGCCCTTGTGGCGGCCCTGCCGGCTGATTCCCCGCTGCGTCGGCATCGTTTTCGTGTTGAACTGGTTCGGACCGAAGAGGTCAATGCCCTGGCTCTGCCGGGCAACGTCATCATGGTCTTTTCCGGGCTGCTCAAACAGGTCGAATCGGAAAATGAGCTGGCCATGGTGCTGGCCCATGAACTGGGGCACTTCGCCCACCGCGATCACCTGCGTGGCCTGGGCCGTGGGCTGGTGCTGACCCTGGTCAGCGTGGTGCTGTTCGGCCGTGATTCGGGCGTCACCGATGCCGTTGCCGGACTGCTGCTGCCGGTGCAGGCCGGCTACTCCCGCAGGCAGGAGGCGGCCGCCGACGCCTTTGCCCTGAATCTGCTCGTCGCCCGCTACGGTCATGCCGGTGGCGCCACCGATTTCTTTGCCCGGCTGCAGAAGCTGAAACACCGTCAACCGCCCCGCTTGCTGGCCAGTCACCCCTTCCCCGAAGAGCGTGTCGCCGACCTTGAGGCGGCAATAGCCGCGCAGGGCATACCTGTCAGAACTCCGGACCCCGTTGGAGTCGACCTGAAACAGCTGATTGTGGATGCCGAGGCGCAGATGCAGAAGCGTTCCGCGCGCTCG
>CAZCUR010000024.1:0-16554 GCA_964501815.1 uncultured Geothermobacter sp. | reverse complement strand
GAAACAGCTGATTGTGGATGCCGAGGCGCAGATGCAGAAGCGTTCCGCGCGCTCGGGATCGGCTCATTGATGCTTTTTCCGGGTCGCCTCAATGGTGCCCCAAGGATATTCAGCAAGATGGTGTATCGTGGTGTTTCTTACCAGAGCAGAACTTCTACCTTGGCGAGAACTTCCTCAACAACAGACTTGTCCACACGGGCCTCTTTTCTGGCTTTGCGCGCCACCCAATCCAGGCTTTTGATTTGATCGGCGAGTATGACGCCGTCCTTGTTGTTGATATTGGTGCGTACCTCAAAGGGATAGCCTTTGACTGAGGTGGTCAGTGGGCAGCAGAGCATCAGGTGGGTGATTTTGTTGTAGCGTTTGGGGGAGAGAACCAGTGCCAGTCGGTGCCCGGCCTGCTCGTGACCTGCCTGCGGATTGAATTGCAACCACACGACATCGCCCCGATCGGGTATGTAGCTCATTTACCAGACCTCCTGGCCGGCGGGGTCTCCGGTTGAGATTTCCCGCTGCAGATTGTCCGGAGTTATCTCATCCAGCATTCTGTCGAGGTCGTATTTTGCCCTTTTGCGTACCGGTTCAATCACCAGGGCGTTATCGCGAACGGTCAACTCGACAGGTGAATCCGGGCCTACACCGATCTCCTCGGCCAGCGCTTTGGGGACTCTCAAGGCGAGGCTGTTGCCCCATTTCTGGACTTTCGCCAACATGGTTCACTCCTTGTGAGTTCATTTTGCCATCATTATAGTTTTGTTTAAACATTGTATCAACATTGTTGTTGCAAGGGTGCAAGGTATGGTGCGCAACTTTTCGACCTACTTTCTCACCAGCTCGATCAGCGTCAATTCAGGCCGTGCGCCGATGCGCATGGGTGGGCCCCAGCTGCCGGTGCCGCGGCTGGTGTACAGGTAGCCGCCGCCGGCAAGGGGGTAGAGGCCGTCCTGCAGTGGGTAGGCCAGCCCGGTGAGCAGGTTGAAGGGGAAGATCTGCCCCCGGTGGGTGTGTCCGGACAACTGCAGGTCGAAAAGCCCGGGGCGATCGGCGACCTTGGGCCGGTGCTTGAGCAGGATGCGCAGCTTGCTGGGGTCGAGACTGTCGAGCAGTTGCCGTTCCGGGACCGGTCGGCGACCTGCGGGGTCGTCGACCCCCAGCAACAGGATGCCGGGCGCGATTTCGGCCGCGCGATTGCGCAGCACGGTAAAGCCGCTTTTTTCCAGAAAGGCGATGGCCTGATCCAGCCCGGCATAGAACTCGTGGTTGCCGGTGACGGCATACTTGCCCAGGGGCGGGTCGATCTGGCGCCAGAGGGCGCTCAGTCCGTCGAGGTGGCTGATCTGGGCATCGACGATATCGCCTGTGGCCACGACCAGGTCCGGTTTGAGTTCGAGCAGGCGGGTGACGATCGGCCCCAGCTCGTCGTCCCGGTGCAGCAGGCCCAGGTGCAGATCGGAGACCTGGGCGATGACCAGCCGGTTCATGCCGGAAGGGAGGTGGCCGGTGGCGATGCGTACCCGCTCCACCTTCAGGTCGCGCGCCTCGAACAGGCCGTACAGGCCGGCTCCCAGCATCAGGGCCACCCCCATCAACGCCAGTTGCGGACCGTGAATCGACAGGCGCGTGGCGCTGTCGACGGCCAGGCCGGCCAGGCGGATCAGCAGCTCCCAGACACCCGCCAGGGCGAACAGGCAAAAACCGATAAAGCAGAAGCCCATCCAGCTGTAGCCGACCCAGGCCAGTCCCCGTGCCAGAGCCTCGAATCCGGCCCGGTCGCACAGGCGCACCAGAATCGGAGCCACCACCATCAGCCCCATCCAGATCCAGCTCAGGGTCGGCAGGGCCGGGTGCCCCTTGAGCAATGGGGACAGCCCCCAGAAGAGCAGGGCGTGCATGGCGCCGTAAATGGCGACAAAGGTGAGGACGAAGAGAACCATGCCGCCATTGTAGCAGGACGGCGGGGGACGTGTCGGAATCTCAGCCGCAGGTGACCTGGTTGCGGCCGTTTGTTTTACTGACGTACATCAGCTTGTCAGCCCGGGCCAGCACCTGGTCGAGGGTTTCGCCGGGCTGTGCCAGGGTGGCGCCGAGGGAGATGGTGACCTTCAGCTCACCACGGTCGCCCGGGATGCGGCTCTGTTCCACCAGGGCGCGGCAACGTTCGGCCACCGTTCCCAAACTGTCGCCATCGACGTTGCGCAGCAGACCGACAAACTCCTCGCCCCCCCAACGGCCGAACAGGTCGAAGGGGCGGCAGGCCCCTTCCAGAGTGCGGGCAACGGTGACCAGCACCCGGTCGCCCATTTCATGACCGTGCTCGTCGTTGAAGCCCTTGAAATGGTCGATATCGAGAAACAGCACACCCAGCCCGATGCCGTAGCGCTCGAGTTCGGCCAGGCGGATGGCGCCCTGCTCTTCCAGGTAGCGCCGGTTGGCGAGCCGGGTCAGAGGGTCGAGGGCCGCCAGCTCCTCCAGCTCACCCAGACGCTGCAGGGCGGTCTCCTGCTCGCTGGCATCGCTGAACAGTTCGGCGCCGCCGGCGACCAGTCCCGATTCATTGCGCAACGCCGTAGCGCGCACCTTCACCGGAACCCGGTGGCCGTCCTTGTGACGCAGATAGACCCGGGCCTCGCGCGGCTGTTCATCCGCCATGGTGTCGGCAAGGGGGCAGCGGGTGACGCACAAGGGGGTTCCGGCTTCGTCGACATGGCAGAGGATGTTGTCGGCGCAGCGTTTGCCCACCACCTCGTCCGCGCTGTAGCCGGTGATTGTTTCCGCCGCCCGGTTCCAGCGCTGGATGACCCGTTGGGTGTTGACCAGGTAGAGGCCTTCGTTCAGCTCATCGAACAGGGTTTCGAGGTCGAATGCCATGCATAACTCCCAGAAAAGGGTCCGTCAGTCACTTATCGGTGGCAGGGCTGATGGGCTTAAGTACCAGATGTCCGCTGGCGCGTCGCAATATTTTCCCCTAAAGAGCGGGACAATAGCGCCGAAGAGGTTTGTGTCTATCTTTCCACGGGAGGATTCGATGAAACTGTTTGGCAAGATGCTGTCATCCTTTTCGGTCATGGCTCTGCTCTGCGCCCTGGTGGGCGGTATCGGCTGGTGGGGCGTCCATCACACGCGTGGCGGTCTCGAACAGGTCGGCGACCAGAGACTGCCGGCGGTGCAGAACCTTGGGTTGATGATGGAGGCCCTCAACGCCATCAAGGCGACGGAAAAGGCCATGACCAATCCCGCCTCCACGGCGGCCGAACGGCGCTTCGAGAGCAAGAATCTCATGAATCTGCGCCAGCAGATGGAACAGATCATGGCGGATTACGCGGCCTTGCCGCGCACCGGCGCGGAGGAGAAGCTCTGGGAGGATTACCGGAAGGCCTGGACGGGGCTGCTCGCGGCCCAGGATAAGTTGCTGAAAAAAGTCGATCACATCGCTCTTGATGAGGTCGACCACCTCGAGGCGGTGCTGCTGGCGCGCCAGCTCGACCATATCAACTGGGTGCGCGGTCTGGAGAAGGCGGTTCTCCGGGGGCGCACCTTTGACGGGCAGCTCAATCCGCTGCGCTGCGGCCTGGGCAAGTTCCTGCTGTCGTTCATGAGTGATGACAGCGCATTCAACGCCCTGCTCCATAAGTTCGCCAAACCGCATCGCATGCTGCACAATTTTGGACAGGAGATCAACGATCTGATCGCCGAGGGCAATGTCGTTGAAGCACGCAGAGTTCTTGAAGCTCAGGTCAAGCCGACATTGTCCGGCATCGAGGCGATTTTTTCCGAGGTGATCGCCTATGTCCGTCAGGATGCCGGTGACCTGCGCGAAGCGCTCAAGGTGGCGAAAGGAGCCGAGCGGGTGGCGTTCGAAGGAGCCATGGCGGCCCTCGACAAGCTGATGGCGCAGAGCCTGGAGCAGACCGCCCTGGTGCGCAGCGAGGCTGAGCATGAGGCGGCACTGAGCCAGACGCTTTCTATGGCCGCGGTCGTTCTGGGAGTGGTTCTGGCCCTGGTCTTCGGGGTCTTCTCCGCGCGCAGTCTGGCTCGCCCCATGCAGAGGCTGGTGGCGATGATCCGCGAACTCGACAACGGCCATCTCGACACCCGGCTGAACCTGAAGCGCACAGATGAAATCGGTGAGGTGGCCGCGACCATGGATGCCTTCGCCGACAGTCTGCAGGCCGAGGTGGTCGATAATCTGGAAAAACTGGCTCAAGGCGACCTGACCTTTGAGGTGTCGCCGCGGGATGGGCGCGACCGGGTGCGCGGCGCTCTGGTAAAACTGGGCCAGGACCTCAATCAGCTGCTGGGTCAGGTGCAGACCGCCAGCCTGCAGATCACCCAGGGGGCCGGGCAGGTGGCCGAGACCAGCCAGACCCTCAGTCAGGGGGCAACCGAGCAGGCCAGCAGTCTCGAAGAGATGGCGGCTTCGATGAACCAGATGGCGGCTCAGGTCAAGCAGAGTTACGAACACATCAGGCGCGCCAACAGCCTGTCGGATGAAGCCCAGAGCATGGCCGAGGAAGGGGATCAGCGCATGGCGGAGATGATCGCCGCCATGAACGACATCGACCATGCCAGCCAGGAGATCAGCAAGATTATCAAGGTCATCGACGAGATTGCCTTCCAGACCAACCTGCTGGCGCTCAATGCCGCGGTCGAGGCGGCCCGGGCCGGCCAGCACGGCAAGGGGTTTGCCGTCGTGGCCGAAGAGGTGCGCAATCTGGCGGCGCGCAGCGCCAAGGCCGCCCAGGAGACCGCCGCCCTGATCGAAGGCTCGGTGGCCAAGAGTGAGCGCGGCACCCGCATCGCCAATGAAACAGCCGGCGCCCTGCAGCAGATTGTCGCCAAGGTGACCGAGGTCTCCGGCCTGCTCGACGAGGTCGCCGTCGCCAGCCGCGAGCAGACCGAGGGCATCGCCCAGGTGAATGAGGGCCTCAACCAGATCGACAAGGTCACCCAGATCAACACCGCCAGTGCCGAGGAGGCGGCGGCCACCAGTGATGAACTCTCCGCCCAGGTGCAGCAGCTGCAGCAGCTGCTGGAACAGTTCACCCTGAAAAATGCCCCTGAAACAGGGAGCAACCTCGGCGGGTCAGGTGAACTGATCCGCTGGGAGGACAGCTACGCGACCGGTATCGATACCGTCGACGCCCAGCACCGACGTCTGTTCGAACTGATCAATGCCCTGTTCAGCTGCATGAAGCAGGGTGGAGACAAAGAGACTGTGGCCGAAGCGGTCACCGCTCTGGTCGACTACACCCGGGTGCACTTCACCGACGAAGAACGGCTGATGCGCCGGCACGGCTACCCGGAACTGGAGGCGCATCAGGGTGTACACGAAACCTTCATCGCCGCCGTGGAAGACTATCAGCGGCGGCTGGGGGAAGGACAGCGTCTGCTGCCGGCCGAGGTCTTCAACTTCCTCAAGGGCTGGCTCATCCATCACATCCTGGACCAGGACGTCAAAGGGTATGCGCCCTTCGTTCGGGAAAAACTGGCCCATTGATATCCGCTCCGGGGCCAGCGAACACCGGCCGCTCCTTTGGGGCGGCCGGTTTTTTTCTATCGCCGATGGTCAAAACCGGCGGTAGAATGGGTTGCCCATGCCACCTACGGAGGTCGCCATGAAGACTGCCGCCCGGCGCGTTGCCGCCATGCCCGAGACCATCTTTGCCCGCATGACCGCCCTGGCCGTCGAACATGGGGCCGTCAACCTGGGGCAGGGTTTCCCCGATTTTGCCGCCCCCGATTTCGTCAAGCAGGCCGCCGTCGAGGCGATCGCGGCGGACCGCAACCAGTACGCGCCGGGGAACGGCCTGGTCGAGCTGCGCTGCGCCGTTGCCGATCTGTACCGACGCCGTTACGGCCTGGAATGCGACCCGGCCGGCGAGGTGCTGGTGACCGTCGGCGCCACCGAAGCGGTTTTTGCCGCCATGCTCGGCCTGCTCGACCCCGGGGACGAGGTCATCCTGTTCGATCCGGCCTACGATTCCTACCGGCCCGCGGCCGCTTTCGCCGGGGCGACCACCCGCAGTCTGGTGCTGCGGCCGCCCGACTGGCGTTTCGATCCGCAGGCGCTGGAGGCGCTGGTGACGCCGGCAACGCGCATGCTGGTCCTCAACAGTCCGCACAACCCGACCGGCAAGGTTTACAGCGAGGCGGAACTGGAGGCGATTGCCGATCTCTGCCGGCGCCATGACCTGGTGGCGCTGACCGACGAGGTCTACGAATACCTCTGCTACGACGGTGTCCGCCACCGGCCACTGGCGACCTTTCCGGGCATGCGTGAGCGTACCCTGACCGTTTCCAGCTTCGGCAAGAGTTTTGGCGTCACCGGCTGGAAGGTCGGCTGGGCGCTTGGTCCGGCCGAACTGGTCGCCAGCGTGCTCAAGGCCAGGCAGTTTGTCACCTTCTGCGGGGCGACACCCCTGCAGGCGGCCGCCGCCTGCGCCCTGCAGGTCGGTGATGACTATTTCGACCGGCTGGCGCACGCTTTTCAGCAGCGGCGCGATTTTCTCTGCCGGGCGCTGACGGACTGCGGTTTTGAGGTTTTTGTGCCCGCCGCCGGATACTTTGTCATGACCGACATCGCTCCGTTGGGGGAAAAGGATGCCATGGCCTTCTGTGAACGGCTCCCGTGCAAGGCGGGCGTGGCGGCGATTCCGGCCGTACCCTTCTACGCCGACCCGGCCGAGGGGCGCACCCTGGTCCGTTTCGCCTTCTGCAAGTCCCGGGATGTCCTGGAAGAGGGGGTAAGAAGGCTGCGCCAACATTTCGGGTCGCAAAGGTGATGTCCATCTAACCCTGGAAGGTCATCGGACTGCGCGAGCTGAAACGGAACTGTGGGCCGAACAGGTGGCTTCGCAGCAAGAGCCTGGATAGTTACCCGTTCTAGACAATCCGCAGGCCGGGCCTGTCTGCGGCCTCGGCATGGCCGATGATGCGGGCGTGCTCGATCCCGGTCTCGTGCAGGCGGCGCAGCAGGGCGTCGGCCTGATCGTTCGGAACCGCCAGCAGCAGGCCGCCGGAAGTCTGGGGGTCGAAGAGCAGTTCGGTCTCGGCCTTGGACAGGTTGGCTTCGATGACCAGATCGGCCTCGACCAGGTGGCGGTTGGGGCGGTTGCTGCCGGTGGTCTCGCCGCGGGCGTACATGGCGATGACGTAAGGATGGACCGGCAGGGCGGCGTGTTCGATGACCAGGCGCACGCCGGACCCGCGCGCCATCTCCAGGGCGTGGCCGGTGATGCCGAAGCCGGTGATGTCGGTGCAGGCGTGGATGGTGAAAGCGCGCGCGGCCTCCATGGCCGGGCCGTTGAGGGCGGCGACGACCGGCAGAATCGGGTCGAGTTCGGCCCGGGGCAGCCGGCCGGAACGGCAGGCGTTGAACAGCACGCCGGTGCCGAGCGGCTTGGTCAGAATCAGGGCGTCCCCGGCTTGGGCGCCGGCGTTGCGAATCAATGCGTCCGGATGCACCACGCCGGTGACGGCCAGCCCGTAGACGGGCTCCGCGTTGTCGGTCGAATGCCCCCCGGCCAGGACGGCGCCG
Source organism: uncultured Geothermobacter sp. (assembly GCA_964501815.1). Classification (GTDB taxonomy): domain Bacteria; phylum Desulfobacterota; class Desulfuromonadia; order Desulfuromonadales; family Geothermobacteraceae; genus Geothermobacter. The sequence continues at coordinate 9,017 of CAZCUR010000024.1, read as the reverse complement.
GCCTCGGTGACCTTTTCCAGACCACCGCGCAGCACCTCGCGCAGCACCTCGGCGCCGAGGACTTTTTCAGGGAACATGACCAGGTTCAGGGCCGTGACCGGTTTGCCCCCCATGGCGTAGACATCCGACAGGGCGTTGGCGGCGGCGATGCGCCCGAACCAGATCGGTTCGTCCACCGGCGGCGTGATGTAATCCGCCGTGGTCACCAATGCCAGATCGTCGCGTACCCGGTAGACTGCCGCGTCGTCGCTCGTTTCGAAGCCGACCAGCAGTTCGGGGTCATCCGGCAGCGGCAGACCGCACAAGGCGTCCGACAGGACCGTCGGACCGATCTTGGCAGCTCAGCCGCAGGTCTTGGCCAGTCCCGTCAGGGTCTTTTTCCGGCGGAAAAAGTTCACCAGCGTGGTCCTTTCATGAGTGTTGGTTGAAGCCGCCCCACTTTACGGCAAGGGCGCGCAGCTGTCAAAAGGGGACAAAGAGCGGGGGCAGACCGGCGCTCCGGTCCGCCCCCTTTTTTTCGCGCGCGAGGCTATCAGCCTTCGAGCAGAATGCGCAGCATGCGGCGCAGCGGTTCGGCCGCGCCCCACAGCAGCTGGTCGCCGCAGGTGAAGGCCGACAGGTACTGCGGCCCCATCTTCATCTTGCGCACCCGGCCGACCGGCGTCTTCAGGGTGCCGGAGACCGCGGCCGGGGTCAGCCGGGCGAGGGTTTCCTCCTTGCGGTTGGGCACCAGTTCGACCCAGTCGTTGTCGTTGGCAAGCAGCTGTTCGATCTCGTCGATGGGCACATCTTTGGTCAGCTTGATGGTCAGGGCCTGGCTGTGGCAGCGCATGGCGCCGACCCGGACGCAGATGCCGTCGATGGGGATGGGGGGTTCATGGCCGAGAATCTTGTTGGTTTCGGCATAGCCCTTCCACTCTTCGCGGCTCTGGCCGTCTTCGACCTCGCGGTCGATCCAGGGGAGCAGGCTGCCGGCGAGCGGAAAGCCGAAATGTGCCTTCGGAATGGCGTCTCCCTGCAGTTCGGCGGTCACCTTGCGGTCGATTTCCAGAATAGCCGAAGCCGGGTCGGTCAGTTCTTCAGCGACGCTGGCATGCAGGTGTCCCATCTGCGCGAGCAGTTCGCGCATGTTCGGCGCTCCGGCACCGGAGGCTGCCTGATAGGTCATGGCGCTGAGCCACTCGACCAGACCGGCGCGGAACAGGCCGCCCAGGGCCATGAGCATCAGGCTGACGGTGCAGTTGCCGCCGATGAAGTCTTTTTTTCCTTCGGCCAGCGCCTGGTCGATGACCTTGCGGTTGACCGGGTCGAGAATGATGACCGCATCCTTGTCCATGCGCAGGGTGCTGGCCGCGTCGATCCAGTATCCCTGCCAGCCGGCACCGCGCAGCTGCGGGAAAATCTCCCTGGTGTAGTCGCCCCCCTGGCAGGTGACGATGACATCGAGTTTTTTCAGCTCATCGATGTTCGTGGCATCCAGCAGCTTGCCGGCCCCGAACGGGGCGTCCTGCCCGGTCTGGGAGGTGGAGAAGAAGACCGGGGTGATGAGGGCAAAATCGTTCTCCTCCTGCATGCGCTGCATCAGCACCGATCCGACCATTCCGCGCCAACCGACAAATCCGACGTTCATCCTTCTGCTCCTTTACCTTGGTTGATGAATGCAAAAACGGCCACGAATCGTGATGATCCGTGGCCGTCTGTGTGCTGGCTCTGTCTTGAGCGTATCAAGCACGTCCCTGGTCACAGACCATCACCCTCCCCGGGGTGGTCTTCTTCGGGGTGGTGGTTTTGGTCTGTTTTTGGGTCAGGGTCGTGGTCAGCATGGTGCAGAGTCTGCCCAAAGGGTGCTCTGGCTGTCAAGCCCTTTTGTAAACGGTTGCCATCAGAGCCCGCGGCTTTTGCGGATCAGCTCCCAGGCGGCGTTGATCTCGGTCAGCTTGTCGTTGGCGAACTTGAGAAATTCAGGCGGCAGCCCCTTGCCCTGGATGCGGTCGGGGTGGAATTCGGCCACCTTCTGGCGGTAGGTCTTCTTGACCGTGGCATCGTCGGCATCCGGGTCGACCCCGAGGGTGCGGTAGGCCTCCCGCAGGCTGTCGCGCGGTTGCCCGCCGCCGACGAAGCGGGCGTAGAGCTGATCGTAGAAGCTGTCGGGCAGGCGGAAATGACGCTGGGCCTGACGCAGCATCTGCTCCTCGGCCGGGTGCAGGCTGCCGTCGGCCATGGCGACCTCGAACAGGAAAGCGAGCATCAGCTGGCACAGGTCGGTTTGGCCGGCAAAGAGTTCGCCGAACTGGCGGGCGTAGTCCTCAAAGCTCTCCGGCGAGGTCTTGCTGCGGTTGAGCACCTCGATGGCGTAGCGTCGGGTCTGTTCGTCGAGCCCGAGCGCCTCGTTGGCGATGCGGCGGATGGCGGCAATCTCGTCCTCGCAAACCCGGCCGTCGGCCTTGGCCAGTTTGCCGACCATGGAGAAGGCGGCGGTGAAAAAGAGCAGCTGGTTGCGTTCGGTGGCACCGATCCGGGCCTGTTCCGCCTGGCGGGCCGAACCGCCCGAGAAGGTGGCGCCGAGGGCGGCACCGATAATCGCTCCGTAGGGGCCGCCAAGCATGGCGCCGATGCCGCCGCCGATGATGGTTCCAAGCCAACCCATTTGCTGTCCTCCTGATCCGGAATGGCGGAAACTATAGCATGCGCGCTCCTTTTCGGACCAGACCCGAGCCTGACTGTTGACTTGGCGGACGGCAGCACGCAAACTGCCGTGCATGACCCGACGGATTCACTACGGCTGGCTCATCGTCCTGGCCGGCTTTCTCACCCTGTTCGCCTGTTTCGGCCTGGCGCGTTTCGCCTACGGCATGCTGCTGCCGGGCATGCGCGCCGGTCTCGGTTTTGACTATGCCCGCATGGGCATGATCAGCACCGGCAACTTTGCCGGTTACCTGGTTTCGGTCGCCCTGGTGCCGAAACTGATGCAGCTGTTACGACCGCGCGCCACGGTATCGGCCGGTCTTGGGCTGATCGCCCTGTGCATGCTGGCCATGGGGACGGCCAGCAGTTTCGCGTGGCTGCTGGTTCTCTATGTGCTGGTCGGCTTTGGTGGCGGTCTGGCGAATATCCCGGCGATGGTCCTGGTCTCCCACTGGTTCCGCAAGTCGGCGCGCGGCCGGGCGGCCGGTCTGATGATTGCCGGCAACGGTTCGGCCATCGTTTTTGCCGGGTTTTTCATTCCCTGGCTTGAGCGGATTGTGGCCGACGGCTCGGCCTGGCGGGTCGGCTGGCTCAGCCTTGGTGCCATTGCCCTGGTGATCACGCTGGTGGTGGCCCTGCTGCTGCGCAATGATCCGGCCGAATTGGGCCTGGAGCCTGTCGGCCGGGCCGGCGAAGGGCAGGTGGCGGTCGCAAATGCACCTGTCGGCGGGGCCGGTCTGCTGCTCCACCTCGGAGGGCTTTACCTGATTTTCGGCACCACCTACATGGTTTACGGCACCTTCATCGTCAGCAGCATGGTCGATGAGTACGGCCTGTCGTCGCAGCAGGCCGGGCTGTACTGGTCCTGGGTCGGGGTGCTGAGCATCTTTTCCGGTGTGCTGTTCGGCGGGCTGTCGGACCGCATCGGCCGTCGGGGTGGACTGGCGACCGTCTTTGCGGTGCAGACGGCCGCCTACCTGCTCGCCGGCAGCGGCTGGGGTGTCGGCGCCCTGGTTCTGTCCATCATCCTCTATGGCAGTGCCGCCTTCGCCATCCCGACTATCATGACTGCCGCTGTCGGGGACTATTTCGGGGTACAGCAGGCGGCGCGCGCCTTTGCCTTCATCACCTTCTGTTTTGCCGCCGGCCAGACCATCGGCCCCGGCGGTGCCGGCTGGCTCAAGGAGCTGGCCGGTTCCTTTGCTCCGGCCTTTCTCGCTTCCGCCGCCCTGACCGGTGCCGGTGTTCTGCTGGCTTTCCTGCTGCCCGGCCGGAGCAGGGGGGCGGGGGCGTGAACGGCTGTTTCAGTCCTCAATGGACGGTTTGAGCACCAGGTCGAATTCGGTCTGTGTTTCACCCTTTTTCGGATAGTGCTGCGTGACCAGAGTGTGATGCCCGGGCGCGCTGATGCGCAGATGGATGTGGGGTGGACGGCCGGTGTAGTGGCCGGGTGGGTTGGTCTCGAAGCGGTAGCGACCCGCGCCGTCGGAAAAGATGGTGCCCCGGTGTGAATGGGAATAACGCCCGTGCTCGTTGGTGAGCCAGTATTCGATGCGCGCCTTTGCCAGGGGGCGGCAATCGCGTGCCGACAGCACCCGGCCCGCCACGACATAGCCGGAACCGACCCGGGCGCGCACCGGCGCGCCTGGCCGGTAGAAGGGGCCCATCTCGTCCTCCGGAGTCGGGGGGCAGGCGTAGTCCTGTGCCAGGGAAGGGGTTCCGAAAAGCGAGAGGCCGAGGAAAATCAGCATCCAGGCTCTCATCGCTTTTCATTATAGCAGGCCCGGCAGCCTTTGCCTGTTTCTATTTCTGCCCGCCGACCCGGTAAACCGGGTGGACATAGCGTTTGCGGTTGGCGGGATCCTGCCCTTTGGCGAAGACGTAGATGCCCCAGGCGACGACGCCAAGCACCAGCAGGATGGCCAGCAATTTTGCCAGGTCCTTCAGGTGTGACATGATTTCCTCCCGACGGTTGTCCACACCCTTCTTATCGACCCGCCGGCCCAAAATCTTCCGGTTTTTCGCTGCGTGACGCGGGCCTGGTTTCAGGCCAGGCGCTGGCGGATGGCGGCGAGCTGCTGCGGCCAGTCGTCAGCCAGGCGCTGTTCGAGGAAGGCCGCAAACAGGCTGTCGAACAGCTGCAGGCCGGTGTGCAGCAAATGCATGCGCTCGAAAAAGAGCGCTTCTTTCTCCATCTGCTCGTCGGTCAGCTCATCCTTTTCCAGCTGTACTTTGGGGCAGCGCAGCGAGGCGAACTGAAAGCGGTCCGCTTTCAGGTTGAGGCGCCAGGCGTCTTCCCCTTTTTCCAGGTGGATGATCGCCTCGCGCAGTGCCTTGCCGTCGACCAGGGCGGTACAGGCCTCGCTGAACCGGTCCTGGGGACCGCTGAGAACCAGCTTCTGCACGCCGCTTTCCGAGGCGCCGCTGATCACCAGGCGGTCATCAAGCCAGGCGTTGAATTCCTCCCCCTCGACCGCCGGTCCGGGCCGGCTGACCTGATAGCGGCCGTCGCCGTGCAGGGTGGCATCGAGCAGCCAGAGGAGGAAGTCTTCACCCAGCCAGGTGTTCTGTTCGATCAGGTCGAGAACGGTGTCGGTGCCGGACTGGTTAAGGGCCTGAAGTTTGGGTTTGAGGGCGTCGTCGAGCAGCCCTTCGGCACGGAGGTAGGGAATGACCGGTACCAGGCGCAGCCCCTGAAAGGTCTGTTTGAACAGGTCGCTGAACAGTTCCACCTGCTTTTCCGCCAGGCTGGTGAAGGCGACCAGACCGGTATCAACGTCCCAGACGGCGTCGTAGATGGAAGGGGTGGGCAGGGTGCGTGCCAGCAGGCTCTTTTTCACCGTTTCGAGCATCATTTCGCGCTGCTGCTTCGGCACCCGCCTCAAGCCCGGGTTGGCCTCAAGAAATGCGCTTTCCGCCTGCTGCAGGTGTTCGCGCAGCAGGCGCGCCGGGATGCGACGCTGGTCGCGGCGCAGGGAGAAGATGACATAGCGGTCGCGCCGCCAGCTTGCGTCACTGCTGAAATCACTCTGGCGCGGGTCGTCCAGATGCGCCCAGCCGACCGACAGCTCCTCGCTGGTCTGGTCGATGGGGTGAAAGCGGTTGGCGGCGAGCCGTTCGCCGATCCAGGCGAAGAGGTCGCCCTCCGGCCTGTCGCCGAGGACCCGAAACTGACAGAGACTGACGCTGTTGGACAAAAGACCCATGGGGACTCCTTGAAAGACTGTGATGGATGATGACGGATGAGCGAAGGGGTGTGAAACCTCACCCCTCGATGGCTTCCAGTTCCTGCCACCTCTCAAAGGCGGTTTCCAGTTCGGTTTCCACCTGCTCCAGGCGCTGCTTCAGTTCGGCGACCTGTTCCGGCGCGCTGCGGTAGAGGTCCGGATCGGCCAGCCGGGTGTGAATCTCTTCCTGTTCGGCTTCCAGCTGCTCGATACGCGCCGGCAATTGTTCGAGTTCGCGTTTTTCCTTGAAACTCAATTTGCGCGGTCGTTCCTTTTTCGGTTTTTCGCGCCTGGCCTTTTCCTTCTTTTCAGCTTCCGGCGGCTGGGGACGCTGGCGCAGCCAGTCGCTGTAGCCGCCGACATACTCGCGCACCTGGCCGTCGGGGTCGAAGGCGATGGTGCTGGTGACCAGACGATCGAGGAACTCGCGGTCGTGGCTGACCAGAAAAAGGGTCCCCTGGTAGTCGGACAGAACCTCCTCCAGCAGATCGAGGGTTTCCAGGTCGAGGTCGTTGGTCGGCTCGTCCAGCACCAGTACGTTGGCCGGACGGGTGAACAGGCGTGCCAGCAGCAGCCGGGCGCGTTCGCCCCCGGACAGGTAGCGCACCGGCGTGCGCGCCCGGTCGGGGGTAAAGAGGAAATCCTTCAGGTAGCCGAAGACGTGCCGGGGCCGGTCGCCGACCAGCACGGTGTCCTGGTCGCCGGAGAGATTCTGCTGCACCGTCCGGTCGAGGTCGAGCTGCTCGCGCTGCTGGTCGAAGGTGACCACCTGCAGGTTGGTGCCGTGGCGGACGCACCCCTGCTGTGGTTCAAGTTCACCGAGCAACAGTTTCAGCAGGGTGGTCTTGCCGGCGCCGTTGGGACCGATGATGCCGACGCGGTCGCCGCGCAGGATGGTGGCGGAAAAGTTTTCGATCAGCAACCGGTCGCCGTAACCGAAACGGATGCTGTCGGCTTCGATGACCAGTTTGCCGCTGCGCTCGGCTTCTTCGAGCTGCAGGCGGACGTTGCCGGAGCGCTCGCGCCGCTGCTGCCGCTGGCGGCGCATCTGCTCCAGGGCCCTGACCCGCCCTTCGTTTCGGGTGCGGCGCGCCTTGATCCCCTTGCGTATCCAGGCTTCTTCTTCGGACAGCTTGCGGTCGAAGCGGCGCTGCTGCTCCTCTTCGGCGTGCAGGCGTTCCTGCTGTCGGCGCAGGTAGTTGGCGTAGTCTCCGGGGTAGTCGTACAGTTTGCCGCGGTCCAGTTCGACGATGCGGTTGGCGACCCGGCGCAGAAAGGCGCGGTCGTGGGTGACGAACACCAGCGTCAGGTTGGCGGTGAGCAGGTACTGTTCCAGCCAGTCGATGCTGGCGATATCGAGATGGTTGGTCGGTTCATCCAGCAGCAGGATGTCCGGCTCCCCCGCCAGGGCGCGGGCGAGCAGGGCACGCCGACGCTGGCCGCCCGAAAGCTGATCCATTCTCTGCGGCGCCTCCAGGTCGAGGCGGTCGATGATCTGTTCGATCAGTTGCAGTTTGTCCCAGCCGTGGCCGGCATCGATGCGTTGCTGCAGGTCGGCCAGCTCCTGCTCCGTGCCGGTATCGGCATGGCGGCTCAGTTCGAAAAAGCGCAGCAGGTCCTGGCCGGTCGGCCCGGCGCCGCCGGCCACCGTTTCCAGCACCGTGCGGCGGTCCCCCACCGGCACATCCTGGGGCAGTTCGGTGATGCGCAGTCCCTGGCGGCGGTCGATCTGGCCGGCGTCGGGTGCAATCCGTCCCTGGATGAGCCCGAGCAGGCTCGATTTGCCGGCGCCGTTGCGGCCGAGCAGCCCGATGCGGTCGCCTTTGGCGACCTGCAGGTCGGTGGCATCGAGCAGGGGGGCCTGGCCGAAGGCGAGGCTGATCTGACGCAGTGAGACAAGAATCATGGCGGGCGGATTATGCCAGAGATGGCGGCCATCGCAAAGAGGGCGCGGCGAATACTTTGCAATGTGGTAAAATTTCAGGAATTTAACCACTGGAGCACAGTCATGGCCCGCAAACTCTTTGTCGCCGCCACCGGTCAGAACATCGGCAAGACCACGGTCTGTCTGGCCCTGTTGCACCTGGCTCGCAAAAAATACCGCCGGGTCGGCTTTATCAAGCCCATTGGCCCCAAGCCGACCCGGGTGGGCGAGGTGGTGGTGGACAAGGACGCCGCCCTGATGGCCGGCGTCTTCGATCTCGATCAGGACCTGCGCTATCTGTCGCCGGTGGTTGTTCCTCCCGGAATGACCCGGGATGTCATCGACGGCCGCATCCCGAAAGAGATGCTCGAGGCGCGTCTGGTCGAGGCGCTGGCAGTGCTGGACCAAACCTGTGATTTTCTCGTGATCGAGGGGTCCGGTCATCCGGGAGTCGGCACCGTTTTCGGGCTTTCCAACGCCCGGGTTGCTTCACTGGCCGGCGCCTCCGTCCTCATGGTCACCGGCGGCGGTATCGGCAACGTCATCGACGGTGTCGCCGCCCACAGCGCCCCGTTCGAGCGCGAAGGGGTCGCGCTGAAGGCGGTGCTGGTCAACAAGCTGGCTCCGGACAAGCGTGACCGGACCCTTGATTACCTGCGGCGCGCCTCGGATGGCGTGGATTACACCATCCTCGGCGGCTTCAACTATCAGCCGATTCTGGCCAATCCGACTTTGCGCCGCATCGCCAACGTGCTTGGCTTGCCCCTGCATGGCGACCACGATGATCTCGGACGGATCATCCATCACGTCCAGATCGGCGCCGCGTCGACCCATCGGGTCGCCGAACTGCTCAAGCCCGATTCGCTCCTGATCGTCACCAGCAGCCGGGATGAACTGCTGGTAACCCTGGCCAACCTCTACACCATCCCCGAATTTCGAAAAAAAATCGTGGGTCTGGTCATCCCCGGCAAACATCCTGTCGACAATATCACGCAATTGATTCTGGATCGCAGCGGCATCCCTTATTTTCGTACCACGCGCAACACCACAGCCGAGCTGTACCAGATGATTACCGATGATGTCTCCAAGTTGACGCCGGAGGACACGGAAAAACTCGATCTGCTGCGCGAACTGGCCGAACTGCGGCTCGATTTCGACCAGATCGACGCGCTGGTGGCGGG
>CAZCUR010000023.1:0-32833 GCA_964501815.1 uncultured Geothermobacter sp. | reverse complement strand
GGGAATCCTTATGCCTCCAGATGTTGCTTCACGGCTTCGACCTTGTGTTCCATGGTATGGTCGTTTCGGTCCCGGCGGTCATCAATCTTGATCAGGGTCGAAACCCGGACGGCCTCCCGGTCAAAGGGCGACAGGTGCATTTGCAGAAGCACCGGAAAAATTTCCTCGATCTCTCCTTCGATGATGGTCCCCATAGGGGTGAGCTGATGCTTCAGACCACTTTGCTTCAGGATGTTCACGGCGCCCGCCACATATTCCGAGACACCAGGCGTCCCCGTTCCAAGTGGCGTCACGCTGATTTCTACAACCGCCATTTTTTCATCCTCCCAGGCTCAGGGTTCAGGGTCGACCCGAACCAGCAACCGATCCAATATGTCACGGTTGCCGGCTCGCCAGGACGTCAGCTTGAGTCCGGACGTCCCCGAACGTTTGGATGTCTCGCCAAGCGCAACCCAGCGTCCGGGTGGAATCCGAATCCGGGTTGCGGCGCGATGGAACAGAATTTTTTTGCCGGCCTTCTCTCCCGAAATCCGCTCAAGGGTGGGGACGAGAACCAGTTCAACCTGGTCGCCGGATTGCCGGGGGCTCACGGAAAAGCCTGTTTGCACCCGGCGATAATCGACCGTTTCGGCCAGGCCCGTCGTATCTCCGACCATGGCGACAAAGGCCCGGGTAAAGGGTTCATCGCGCCCGACGGCAAGAAAGCCCGAAGCACCGTCTTGAACCAGAAGACTCTGCTCGGCAACATTGCCCAGGTTGCCGAGACGATAGCCGATGCTGTTCCTGCTGCCGGACAGCACAACCCCGGAACGCCCACGGGTCTGTTCCTGCATGACCCTGACCCGCCATTGCATCGGGGCGGTATCGAGTGCCGTGATGAGGGCGTCAAGCTGGTTCAATGCTTCAGGGGGACCGGTGGCAACAATGCGGTTGCCGTCCCCGACAACTTTGACGTTTTGAGCCGCCAATGTTTCCAGCCTGGGCACAAGCTGTCCGGCGCCCTGATGTTTCAGGATATAAACGCGCACGTCGTTTGCCGCCTCGGCGGCGTGGCAAAGACAGAACCCAAGCACCAGCGTCAAAATCAGGGGCCGCATGGTGGCGCTCCTTTCCGTGGAATGCGTATCCGGTAAATGACGCCTGCAAGGTCGTCGCTGACGTATATGGCACCATCCGGACCGATGAGAACATCAACGGGCCTGCCCCAGGCCCTGCCATTGTGTAACCAGCCGGTCACCAGGGGCATTGGGGGACCGGCTGGCCGTCCCCCGGAAAAAGGAATGCGCACAACCTGATAACCGACGGGAACCGACCGGTTCCAGGACCCGTGTTCCGCCACAAACAGGTCATCGCGCCAGTCTGTCGGGCCGTCAAGCCCTTCGCCGAAGGTTATTCCCAAAGGCGCCACATGGGCGGGCAGTTCCACGGCGGCCGGTATCGTCGACCGGCAGCGTTGGGCCGTCCCGAGTTCCGGGTCGGAAATGCGGTCACCGAAACACCAGGGCCAGCCATAATCCCCCCCTGCGACAATATGGTTGATTTCATCAGGAGGCAGGTCATCCCCCAATCTGTCGCGGCCGTTGTCACTGGCCCAGAGTTCTCCCGTTACCGGCTGGATGGCAAGGCCGACACTGTTACGCAGGCCGGTGGCATAGATATGCGTCTGCCCCCTGCCCTGGTCGAGAACCAGAATGGTGCCGCGCCGCGGATCCTCTTCCAGGCAGGCGTTGCAGTCAGACCCGACGGACAGATACAGCTCCCCTTTGGCACCGCGCACCAAACTGCGGGTCCAGTGCCCGCCACCGGCAGGCAAATCGTCGGTCAAAACCTTGCTGCTCTCGGCAACCAGATCATTGTTTCGGTCAAAAAGCAAAAGGACTTTTCCGGTTTCAGCCACCACGACCCCCTCGGCATCGTTGGCAAGGCCGTGGGGAAGATTCAGGTTATCCGCAAAGATTTTTCTCTGCTCCGCCACCCCGTCACCGTCCGCATCCCGCAGGGCCACAATCCGTCCGGCGCGCGGTTCGCTGACCAGTATCCAGCCATTGCGGTGCAGCAGCATGCGCGGCTGCCGCAACCGGTCGGCAAACAGCCCCACACATGTGCCCTGGGGAACGAACAGATCTTTGCCGGCCTCTGAAAAACCCGGTACAGACATGGATACCAGGCCGGCTGGCGGAGCGCCGTTTACGTTTTCAGGCGTCAGGGACGCCCCGGGCCATATCCTGTTGGAAAAGCTCCAGGCAATCAGAGTCGCCAGTGGCAGGGCAACAAGGAGAAACCTGACAGGGAAATTGTGCAAAAACAGGCCGATACCGACGCCAAGAAGTGCGATGGCCAACAGCCAGCCGATGTTGCCGGCAAAAGGAATGCGATCGGCGCTGGCCGCAAGAAAAAGACCGCCGCCCAAAAGCAGGGTCAGCAGGATAAAAAGGGCAGAGGCGCCCGGTCCTTTGGGTGATGTGGCCATGCCAGGATATTAGCATACCAGGACACCGGTGCACGGCCCGGCACCCTGCTAGAGCAGAAGTCCGACCACCGCCCCGGTCATCAGGGTTGCCAGGGTTCCGGAAATCAGGGATCGCACCCCCAGGGAGACGACCTCTGTCTGACGTTCGGGAATCATCATTTTCAGCCCGCCGATCATGATTCCGAGACTGCCAAAATTGGCGAAACCGCACAGGGCGTAGGTCAAGATCAGGCGACTGTGTGCCGATATTTGCCCGTCTGTCAGTTTGGCCAGCTGCAAATAGGCGACAAATTCATTGAGAACCGTCTTGGAACCGATCAGAGCCCCGGCCAGAGGCGCCTCATGCCAGGGGATGCCGACAAGCCAGGCAACGGGGGCCAGACACCAGCCCAGCAGGCGTTCCAGACTCAGGGGGGCACCGGCGATATCAGGCAGAAGCGCCAGGGCCTGGTTCGCCAGAGAAACGAGAGCGATCAGAACGATCAGCATGGCAATGATGTTGAGCAACAGGCTCAGGCCTTCTGTGGTTCCGCGTGTGACCGCATCCATCAGGGAGTGGTCGTTGCGTTCGAGGGCAACCGGTTCTTCCGGCTTCGATACGGTACTGGGAACCATCAGCTCGGCGATGGCGAGACCGGCGGGAGCGCTGATGACCGAAGCCACCAGAATGTGCCCCAGGGCATCGGGGACAACCGGTCCGAGAATTCCGGCGTACAAAACCAGAACCGTTCCCGCGATGGTGCTCATGCCGCAGGTCATGACCATAAAAAGTTCCCCTCGATTCATGCGGGCCAGGTAGGGGCGTATCAGCAACGGCGCTTCAACCATGCCGATAAAGATATTGGCGGCCGCACTGACGCCAACGGCTCCGCCAATACCCATGGTATGCTGCAGAAATTTGGCCATCAGCCTGACCAGACGCTGCAGGATGCCGAGATGAAACATGGCCGCGGACAGGGCACTGACGACCAGCACAAGGGGCAAGGCGCGAAAAGCGAGAACATAGGAGCCACCCGGAACGGTTTCCTGGTAAGGCAGGGTCCCTCCGCCCAAAAAGCCGAAAACCACACTGGTGCCGGACTGGGTTGCCCGTTCCAGGGCCTGGGCCAGATCGCTCAGAAGCAAAAAAGGGGTTTTAAACCAGGGCACCTTGAGCAGGACAAAGGCAAGAAGAAACTGTAATGCCACTCCGGCAACAACCGGGCGCCAAAAGATGGCCTTGCGATTTTCACTCAGACAATAGGCGGCAAGCAGCAGAACAACCAGGCCGAGCCAGGCTTGCATGACATACCCTCCGGAAACGATTTCAAATCGCAGCAGTATCGCCCGGCAGGCTGTTCAAGGCAATATCCCGACAAGAAAAATCAGTTCAGGCCGCTCTCCGGCAGCGATGCCGGCGCTTTTAGCTGGAAAAGCGGGCGCATGGGACCTCCGGTTCCGCTCTGGTCCCACCCCAGCAGAAGTCCATTGGCGGCGAAGTAGAAACGCACCAGATGACTTTCCGGGTTCAGGGGCCCCGGCGCCAGGCCAAAACGGTTGGCGACATGGATGTGGTAGTAGCTCCAGACGACGTCGGTATCCGGCGGAAGCCCCCGGGCGGGGTCGCCGAATCGCCAGGAGGCGTCATCGAGGCGGACAGTGGAGTCCGGCCAGCCGAAGGCTTCCAGCACATCCGCCTGACTGCTCAGGCCTTCATCCAGGGCGGCTGCAACCTGGCGGGCATCAAGGGGGCGACCGACATCAAGGGTCGGGCTGCATGCGGCAGTGACAAGAAAAACCAGGACAAAAAACAGGCAATGCATCATGGGCCTCCCGGCGGACGTCTTTTTATCTTGTCGGCCGAAAGGCTGAATCTCAATAGCTTCGTTCGCGTTCTTCTTTTTCTCTGGCGAGCTGAAGATAGCTCAGGTAGCGTTCACGCTCGAGCTCGCCTCGTTCGACTGCGGCCCGCACGGCACAGTCAGGTTCGGCGTTATGGCGGCAATCGTTAAACCGGCAACCGAGGCCGAGCTCAACGATATCGGAAAAGGCATCGAGAAGGTCGGCAGCTTCATCCAGCAGCTGAACTTCACGCATACCGGGATTGTCGATGAGAAAGGCGCCATTGGCCAGCCGGAACATTTCCCGATGGGTGGTGGTGTGCTGTCCCCGGCCCCAGGCGGTGCTCAGCTCGCCGACCTGCTGGCGCTCCTCTCCCAGCAGTCTGTTGGCAAGGGTTGATTTGCCCGCCCCGCTCGACCCCAGCATGGCCAGAGTGGCTCCGGGCCGCAGCCAGGGCGTCAGTCCATCACAGCCTGTGCCGTCCCGGGCACAGATGGCCAGAACCGATTCACAGCCAAGGGCACGCACCTGTTCGATGCGGGAGCCGACATCGGAACACAGATCGACCTTGTTGAGAACAACAACCGCTTCGGCACCGCTGCCGGCGATAAGGGCCAGATAACGTTCGATGCGCCTCAGGTTGAAATCGGCATCCAACCCGGTCACCACAATTACCGTATCGACATTGGCGCAGATAACCTGTGGTACCGGCCGCCCGCTCCGGCCCGGAGCCTGACGCACCAGACAGGTCCGTCTGGGCAGCACGGAGTCGATCACGCCGGCACGTTCCCGGCGCTGTGGTCTGAAGAGCACCAGGTCTCCAACGACGGGGACCAGTCCTTCGCCCCGACGCGCCAGATGGTGCACCCGCCCCGGGATACGCGCGGAGTGCAGAGCCCGGCCGCAATCCATCACGGTGCTGAAGGTGCGGGTACAGGCGACAATACGGCCGACCTGCAGACCAGCATCGGCCCGATCGGCCGCCTGAAGCCATTGCGGTTCGGGGTTCTGTATCAGGTTGGCGAGATTCACAGAAAATCGAGGCAGTCAATCATGGGATAATACAAAGCGGCTTTTACAATTCTTGCTGTATCATAGAGCCTGACGAGCCTGACGTAAAGTTCGAGCTGGGGACGGTATCGATGACGCTCCTCAGCCAGAAACGCGTCCCGCTCCTGGCCGGCCGAAGGGGCACTGGTCTTGAAATCGACCACCCAGCGCACATCCTCCTCGTCGACAAAACTGCGGTCGATGACCGCATGCTGCAGCTGGCCGTCAATCAGGCCGTTAAGCCCCCATTCGACACGAACATCCCGGCCGGAACCGAACAGCCACTGGTAGTTGTTTCCTTCGCAAACCCCCTTCATCGCCTGGAGAACTTTTGCCGCAACCTCGGCACACCGGTGACGGGGCAAGCCGTGATTCATCAACCACTCGCGCCATCCCGGCAACAAAGCCTCCAGCGCGTGTCCTTCGGGCGGTACAGGGCCCAGTTGTTCCAGAAGAGCATGCACCAGGGTGCCCACCAGCCGCCCCTCTCCCGAGCGCAGGGAAACCCGCAAATCCGGAATCTCGTCCAGCTCCTCCCGCAAGCTGGAGGGGGCCAGGCTTGCCGGCAGTCGGGTTGAGACATCCGGCGGCATGGCGGGCATGTGCCAGTCGGTAGGAAGCCGCAGGAGCAGTCCGGAAGTGTCCGCATCTTCAACCTCCGTATGGACCGGCCGGCTCCAGGTGACATGAGGCTGCACAGCCTCCCAGATCCTGCCCAGCAGGCTCTCTTCAGGAGGGTCTTTGGTCCCCTCACCATCGGGTTTGACCTGTCCGAAGAGGTAGAGCTGATGTTTGGCCCGGGTAGCGGCAACGTACATGAGGCGGGTGGTCTCCTGGCGGTCACGCTCGCGTTGTATCGCCTGGATAGCCTCGTAGGTCGCATCACCGGTTTCACTGTCAGCCCGACGCAGTGACGCCAGCATCAAACCAAATTCCGGGTGATCGAGCCAGTTGAGCAGCGGCCGGTCTGCAGCGGAGACCCGGCGATGCAGACCGGGCAGAATGACAACATCAAACTCCAGCCCCTTGGCCTTGTGGATGGTCATCAGCTGCAAATGGGCGCCTTCCGCGGAGCCCGGTTGGGCGAAGAGCTGCTGCAACCGCTCCTCCAGAAGGGAAAAATCGTCCAGGTCACCGTTGCGGCTTATCTTCTCGAGCAACTGGAAATAACGCTCCACATCCGGCAATTCCTCCGCCGGGATGCATGCGGGGCCGCCCAGGGCCAGCCAGGTTGACTCGACCAGGCGGCGCAATGGGACCCGCCCGCGCCAGGACAGGGCCTGTTCGATGGCGGGCCGGATCCGCTGCCATCGCGCACGTCCATCTTCGGAAAGACTGTCGAACAATTCCCCCTGGGCGGCCTGCGATTCAAGAAGTTCGTACACCGGCCTGTTTCGGTCCTGCCGGATCAGGTTGTCGAGGTCGGCAAGGGTCATCCCGCACCAGGGCGCCCGAAGGACGGCAAGCCAGCTGATACGGTCGGCCGGGTGCAGCAGGGCCCTGGTCAGGGAATGCAGATCGACAATCGCCTGGCGATCCATCAAGGTATCAAGGTCCTGCCCCTGATAGGCTATCCTTCTCTGACGCAAGGTCCTGACCAGGGGCTGCAAATGATGGCGTGCCCGGGCCAGCACTGCAATGGTCCAGTCAGGGTGTTCCTGATGGATTCCGGCAACCAGGTCGGCAATGGCCGCCGCCTCGTCCTCTTCACCCTCCTCATCGGTGACACGAATATCCACCTGGACGGCGTTCTTTTCTTCCGGATAGCTGGCAACCGAAGGGCTGTAGGCAACCGCGCCATAAAGGGCGTCATCCTGTTCCGGAAAGGCATGAAAAAAAATCTGGTTGACCCAGTCGACCACCCCTTTCTGGCTGCGAAAATTGGCGCGAAGCTGCAAAGGTTCAAGCCTGACAGAGCCGATCCCCTCACGGGCGGCGACCAGAAACAGGGAAACCTCCGCCTGACGAAACCGGTAAATGGACTGCATCGGGTCACCGACCAGAAACAGGGTCCGGCCGTCTCCCGGCTGCCAGCCCGATGTCAACCGTTCGAGCAGACGGTACTGCAGGATAGAGGTATCCTGGAATTCATCGACCAAAATATGTTTCAACCCGGCATCAAGCTGCAAAAGCAGTTCTTCCGGGGCATCCTCGTCCCCAAGGGCCTGCAGGGCCGCACCGGCGACCTCGACATAGTCGACCTCTCCACCCTCGGCAAAAACCTGCCGCAGCTCCACAATCGCTTCAGGCAGAAGCTGCAAAAGCGCCTGAAGGGTTTGCCATTCTTCCTCGCGGTAACCTAGGTCCGGATGCAGCCGCCAGGCGCTGAGGGCATCGAGGAATGCCTGGTTTTCGGCCAGACCGGCAAGGAGCGCCACCATGCGCTGTTTCATTGCTTTTCCGTCAGCGCCGGCGACAAATCCCTGATTGCGATTGACGGTTTTGCGTACAGTCCCCTGTGCGGTACACACGATTCCAAGCAAAACATCCCACGCTTCCACCTGTTTCTGGAAGCTGGTCCCGGAACGCAGAGTGCCCACAGCCGCGGCCAGTTCTCCCCTTCCCTCGGCCGCCAGGTTTTCGCCGGCATAATTCGCCAGCTCCAGCAGTTCGTCCAGATGGCCTGCCAGCGCGGTTTTCAGCCGCTCAAGCAGGTGGGCGCAACAGCGCTGCAAGTTGTCCTGCAACGTGGCGCGTACCTCAGACCGGCGGGCGGCCAGCACGTACGGGGCCCACTGATCCCGTCGAGCCAGCATGGTCACGATCAGGTTGCGCACCTGCCAGAGCCGGTTGTCCAGATGGTCGAGCAAATGGACAACGGCATCTCCGACAGCCCCCCTTTCCTCGGTGCGCGCCAGCAGCCTTTCGGCAGCCAGGCGGTACAGGTTTTCTGGCTGCTCGCTGATTTGCATCTGGCCGCCGAACCGGCTGACCCAGGGCATGCGCCGCACCAGATAGGCACAAAAACTGTCAATGGTCTGCAGCCTGAGGCGTGAGGGGTTGTCCAAAAGATTCCAGTTGCGTTCTCTGTCGCGCCGCAGAACCCGGTCGGCCAGTTCAAGGGTCGTCCGTCTGTGAGGAGACAGGTCGGAACGATCGGCTGTCTCCCTTGCGGACATCAGGGCGGCCAGCACCCGCCCTTTCATTTCCTCGGCGGCTTTGCGGGTGAAGGTGATGGCGAGAATTTCCTCCGGACGGTCAACAACGGCCAGCAGACACAATAGCCTCTGGCAGAGCAATTCGGTCTTGCCCGAACCGGCAGGGGCCTGAACGATGAAAGAGGAACCGGGGTCGATGGCGCGGCGCCGTGTTGCGACATCCGGAGGCATATCGGGAGAAGAAAGGCTGATGGTGCTCATGCTATATACATCCGTTTTTCCAGCAGGCGGCACACCGGGAGACCGTCGCAGTACTTGCAGGCTTTTTCCGGATCGACAGGCGATACCGCAGCGTGACCGCGTGCAAACTCCTGCGCAAGCTGTTCCAGATTCTGTTGCCAGTGGCGCAAAAGTTCCTCCATGTCACGCAGGCCGGCGTCGGCCATGCGGGCGGCCTGCAGCCGGTAGCGCCGTTCATCCCAGGCGTTTTCAGGACGGCTGACACCCAGGTAGCCACATTCCTGGCGACGGCAATGCACCCGGGCGAAAAAGGCGCCGGCGAAATCGTCTTCGGGGATCTGCAGGCTGTAAAGAGGCAGTTGAGGTTCGGTCACCCGTTCGTCGAACCAGGGGGCGATGTCGGGGCGGCCTGTTTTGTAGTCGATGACAAGAAAACGGCCGTCAGCCAACCGGTCGATCCGGTCAACCCTCACTCTCAGGACCAGGTCGCCGATGTGCACCTCCCTGAGCTGTTCCACCTCATGGACCTCGAAATCAGAACGCTCCAGTTCCTTGTCGAGCCAGGTGCGGCCGATACGGACCAGGCGTTCCTTTTCAACCTGCTGCTGCCGCGCAGGCAAATCAATCTCTTCCCGTCGCTGCCAGCCGGCTACGGCATTCCCGGCCGCCTCCGCCAGCAGGGCGTCCAATGCGTCCGGGGAGATTTCGCTCAACTTTTTCCGGCTGTGCAGGCGCTGCCAGAGATACTGCACCAGCAGATGCACCAGGTTGCCGCGTCCCTTGGCATCAATACCGATATCCGCCTCGTCCAGCTGTTCAGCCCGCAAGCGCTGATGCAGGTACGCCCTGAAGGGACACAAGGCCTGATCTTTCAGTATGGCGGTGCCACCGCTGAACGGCCGGCCGGCCGGGAGCGGGTTGCCGACAGAATCGTCACTGCGGATCAGGCAGGCATGCCGGGAGATGATGCCATGCGGCCGCACCGAATCGGCCCCAGACGGCGACTCGGCCCGTGGTAATCCCTGCAGAAAAGGGCTGGGGCGGCATTCAGCCCCTTCGACCGTAGCGGGCCAGCTGCACACCAGACCGGATGCTGCCTGCCGCAATCGTTGCCAAACCCTTTGGGCGAACAGGAATTCCCGGTCGGCATCCGCGTGCGGCATGCCCTTTTGTCTTTGCAACTGCAGCGGCAAAAAAGGATTGGGCGCAGCGGCGGCCGGAAAGACCTGGTCGGTCAATCCCATCATCCACACATAGTCGAACTGCAGGCCGGTCGACTCCAGAAGCCCCAGGACCTGAACCCGCGATTCGGTCCGATCGACCTGAAATTCGGTGTCCCGGGCCATGCGCGCCAGATGCGCGGCAGCTTCGGACCGGGACATGGAGACCCCGAGGCGATCCAGCGAAGCAAACGTCTGCAGCAACTCGAGCAGATGCTGAACCGCCTGCCAGGTGCGTCGATCCGGGCTCTGCTCCCCGGGCCAGCCGACGGCTTCCAGCAGGTTGGCCATCCGCTCGGCCCAGCTGCCAGGCAGATGCCGCCCCCCGGTTTGCAGCCAGCGGTCGAGGGCGGCAACGATTTTCTTAATCCCGGGCAGCCCTGTTCGAAGCAATAATCTGGCATAGCGTTGCCAGCGGTCGGTCCGTTGGACGCGGCCACGCAAATCCCGGTCCAGCTGCGCGCGCAGAAACGCCTCGGTGCGACCGCCGGTCAGAAAGGGAGACCGCAGCAGCAGACCGACAGTGCCCAGCTCGACTTCATGTTTCAGACCAAACAGGGTCAGGGCCAGGAACACAACACCTTCATCGGCCAAAGATGTGCCCAGGGAAATGTTAACCGGGGCCTCGCTGTCTGGCAGCAAACAGGACGCAGGTGCAAGTTCGGCCTGCAGGCCGTGCAGCAAAGGAGCGCGGTAGTCTTCAAGACGCGGGACAACGATACCGATGCGCACATCCGGGTTGGCATCCAGGACCTGACGTACCCAGGTGGCACACCGGCCAATCTCATCATCGGGGTCATTGGCGCTGACGACGACGGGTTCGCTCACCCCCCTGGGGGTCTCAAGCTGACAGACGCGACAGCCACGCTCTTCCAGGACCTTGAGAAGCCGCTCGAAAACGGGCGTCATGGTGTCGAAACCGGCAAGAGTGACGGCCTCGGGCGGGGCAAGGCGGTTTTGTTCCAAAAGCTTTAAGACAAGCTCCCCGACCTGATGGGGGCCGTGCCAGCCTTCTTTCCCGACGCGTTCCTGCCAGATGCTCCGCCAGCGCAAAAAAGCCCGGACGTCGTCGCTCCCCCAGTCACTGTCAATATCACAGCAGTATTCGCCAAGGAGTTGCTGGGCTTCGAGAGCCAGACGGGCGCAACTGACTGTACCAACCAGGGGGGCGCCCTGCGCCCGGCTGTCTTCGGCAATAATCTGCTGCCACAGCAGTTCGTGCTGAACCGGCGTTAAAATGCGCCTGTCGGGGTCTGCCTGCTGCAGCTGCTGCATCAGCCACGCACCGGCAGGGAGTATTTCCGGGCGGTTCCAAACCTGTCTGCCGGCCTGGACCATGCGTCGATCGTATTCCTCAGCCAGCCAGGCCCGCAGGCGACGGTTGACCGTCAGGACCGGGCCCTGCTGGACCGCCTGCAACAGATCGATTTCGGTCACAATGAACCCTCTACTCTCCGGTTTTGCCCACGAAACCTAAAAAAATTCCGGCCAGAACGATGCCGGCCAGATCGGCTGCCAGATCCAGCCACTCGGCGCTGCGCGTCTGTGTCCACATCAACTGACCGATTTCAATCAGGGCCCCGAAACAGAAGGCCCACAAAGCGGGCAGCCAAAATCGCGGTCGTTTGTCCCCTTTCGGCCAACCAAGCCCGTACAAGGCACACAACAGCGCAAAAGCGCCGGCGTGCAGAACCTTGTCCTGCCCGGCAAACAGGTCCGGCCCTCCGGAGGCGCTGTCGGAGGCCAGAAAAATAAGTGCCAGAGTCCAGAAAAGCGCCGCTGTTTTGTACACGGGGTGCCCGACAGCCGTTGCAATCACCTCTCCCTCCGGTAAAAAAATGCCTTCATGGTATGATGTGAACCATCATGAGCTGAAACATCGCATAATCTGGAGACACACAATGTCACACCGTTGCAAATGGCTGGGTTTGCCTTTGCTGTGGCTGCTCACATCCTGTGCCGCCCTGACACCGCAGAAACCCCAAATATCCCTGGCGGCGCTTGAACTGGCAGACCTGAACCTGTCCCATGTGCGGATGATCGCCCGCCTTGAACTGCACAATCCCAACCCCTATGCCCTGGAGATCCGGGGCGCATCCTACCGGCTGATTCTTGCCGGGCGCGAGATCGCCGACGGCGCCAGTCTGAACCAGGTTCACCTTGAGGCTGGTGGCCGCGGGGTTGTCGATGTCGACCTGAGCACGTCCTATTTGACCCTGTTGACCCTTTCCAGGAAACTGCAGGGGATGGCGGATGTGCCTTACCGTCTGGAAGGCAAACTTGATTTGGGTGGCCCGGGCTGGACGCATCTCAGTGTTCCCATCCTGCAGGAGGGGATTATTCCGCTGGCCGAGTTGCTCCCTGCACCCTGAAGGTATTGGTGCGGCCGTCATTTTCAAGCCGAATTCCAAACCTGATACCATCACGCAGCACAACGATTTGGTCGGCTTCGATTTTTTCCAGGGTCCAGCCATCCACCACCCCGCCGACCATAACCGGAAGGTCGTTGATAATGGCCATCCGACTGGATGGATCAGCCTGGTAGACGATCCCTGTGAGGGTGAGGACCGGCGCTGACACCGGCCCTCCCCCGCCCGATTCAGGTTGGTTCGCATCGCTGCCTTGATGCGCTTGCTCCGGGGGCTGGCCGGTCACAACCGGTTCAGGTTGGGACACCGTTTGTTGTTTTTTCGGCTCTCCAGAAGAGTGCGAAGCCATTCGCCGGGAAAGGACGGGTTGGCGCTGAGGTGCCACCCGGGGCGGGACTGGATCCTTGAAGTCAAAAACCAGCCAACTGCATAGCCCAGCCCCGACCAGCACGACGAGTACGGCCCCGAGCATTCCCTTGCGGCCGGCCGTTTTTTTCTGCGGGGCGCGAAGAATGTCCGCAGCAATATCGACGCGGGTCTCACCGCTACGCACCTTGTCTTCTTCAAGTTTTTTCAAAGCCTTGAGAATGGAACTCATGATGCCTGCCCCTTCTCTTTGATGGCATCGAGCTGAAGGACCGGGTACCCGCCCCTAAGATAAAGCAACATCAGGGTCTGGGGACCGACCCGACCATCCTGAATCAGTCCCTCATGTGCCTGAAACCGGGTCACCGCCTCAAGGGTCGCCTCATCGTAAACCCCCGACGGGTCCCCGCCCCAGAATCCGGCCCGTTGCAGCAGTTTTTGCAGGCGGACCACTTTTGCACCCCGATGTCCGACCTGTCCCAGGGAGTCAATCTGCTCAAAATCGCGCCAGACAATAAAGGCTCTGCCGCTCCACAAGCCGCGAAAATCATCGACGGTGAGCAGGCCGGAGCCGACGGAATCAGGCCAAACACGCAAGTCCTCACCCTGTCGACCCAAGACGGCCAGATAGCGCGGAGTCGGTTCGCCGGGCAGTAAAATTTCCATAATAAAGGGCCGGCCGAAGGCAAGCAGTCGTGCACTCGTTCCGTTGAAAAAGGTCAATTCCAGACCGGCGTCCCGGCAGATTTTATCAAGCTGCGCCGGCGTCACCCCTGCAGGAACTCCCAGCTTTAGGGCCAAGGCGTCGGAAAAGCGTCGGAAAACCCCGGCCAGGTCCTGGCTCGCAGGATTTTTGACCAGACCGCGGCGCAAGGCACGCAAACGGGCGAACCGGTTTGCCGTGTCGTTTGAGACCCTCTGATGGCCGTCCTGCGGTTCGGAAGCTGACGTGGCCAGCCCGCCACTTTCCATGATTTGATTCACACGGGACAGGACCTGAATGAGTTTGCCGCCCGGATGCAAAAAGACACTGCCGACGGCAAGCAGCAGGACGGCGAAAACGGCGCCCCCCAGCAACAGCAAGGAACGACGGCGTCCCCGGCCAGAAGGCTCTGTGCGCAACAGCTCTTTTTCAACCAGACGGATGTGCTTTTCCTCGACCCGGAGCGCGTTGTCCGCATAGGCTGCCAGCAGCCCGCGGTCGCAAAGGATATTGATCAAACGCGGGATGCCCCCACTCTTTTTCTGGATGTATTTCAGGGCCGGCAGACTGAAAAGCCCCTGCCGGCCACCTGCCACCGCGATGCGATGTTCGATGTAGCGTCGGGTGTCTTCATTGGACATTCGGGTCAGGCTGTAGCGGACCGTAACCCGCTGACGCAGTTGCCGCAATTCATCACAGGCCAGCATGCGATCCAGTTCAGGTTGCCCAACCAGAACGATTTGAATCAGTTTGTCGGTTTCGGTTTCAAGGTTCGAGAGCAGCCTGACCTGTTCCAGAACGTCCGGGGCGAGATTTTGGGCTTCGTCGACAATCAGGACAACGGTATGCCCTTCGCGGTTTTGGGCAAGCAGATAACGGTTCAGCTGCTGGTGCAGGTCATCCAGGCTCCGGTGGCCGGGATCCAGCCCGAATTCCCGCAGAATATTGCGCAAAAGCTCAATGGCCGACAGGGCCGGATTGAATATCAGGGCGATTTTGTACCGCTCATCGTCAAGCTGATTGAGAAGCGTTCTGAGGACCGTAGTCTTGCCCGTCCCCACCTCCCCGGTCAGAACGATAAAACCGGCGTGATTTTGAATGCCGTAAAGCAGATGCGCAAAAGCTTCCCGATGGGTTTCGCTCAAAAAAATGAAGGCCGGATTGGGTGTGACGGCAAAGGGTTTTCTGCTGAAGCCGAAATGTTTCAGATACATGGAAATCCCCCCGGAACAATACCGTCGACACTGTTCCACAATCGGCCCGGCAAAAGCAAGGGTTGACTTGCTTTAAAGTGTGACCAGACCTGCTATGCTTGAGCAAAACTGATTTCCTGGAGGGCAGGCATGGAAGACTGGAAAGTCTACACACAACGCAAGCGCATTGCCTACTTCACTATGGAAATTGGCCTTTCCCAGGACCTGCCGACCTACAGTGGCGGGCTCGGAATCCTCGCCGGCGATACCATCAAAAGTGCTGCCGATCTCAAAGTCCCTCTGGTGGCGGTAACCTTGTGTCATCGCAAGGGTTATTTTCGTCAGAC
This sequence comes from uncultured Geothermobacter sp., assembly GCA_964501815.1. Classification (GTDB taxonomy): domain Bacteria; phylum Desulfobacterota; class Desulfuromonadia; order Desulfuromonadales; family Geothermobacteraceae; genus Geothermobacter. The sequence goes on along the minus strand of CAZCUR010000023.1, from coordinate 17,956 downwards.
CATTGACGAGTCCGGCTGGCAGCAGGAACACCCCCGGACCTGGCGTCCGGAAGAGTTCATGGAATTGCTGCCGGTCAAAACCCTGGTGACCGTCGAGGGGCGCGATGTCAAGGTTCAGGCCTGGCTCTACCGGGTCAAAAGCCCTACCGGCGGCGTGATTCCGGTCCTTTTCCTCGACACCGACATTCCAGGCAACGCAGACGAGGACAGGCGTCTGACCGACCACCTTTACGGCGGGGACCTGGAATATCGCCTGAAACAGGAAATTGTTCTGGGTATCGGTGGTTATCGCATGCTGAAGGCCCTGGGTTTCGCTGTCCGCAAATTTCACATGAATGAGGGACACGCCAGCCTGCTGACCCTGGAACTGCTCAATCATTGCCGCAGTCATGTTCGTGACCGCTGGGACGAGCTGGTCGCCTGGGACACATCCGAGGTGGCGCGACGATGTGTCTTTACCACGCACACCCCGGTTGAAGCCGGGCACGACCGCTTCCCATGGGACATGGTCGAGCGAATCCTCGGCTGGCCGGTGCCCGAAAAGCTGTTGAAGCAGCTGGCCGGCAAGGAGGAATTGAACACCACCCTGCTGGCGATGAACCTGAGCGAATTTGTCAACGGTGTGGCCAAAAAACACGGCGAGGTCTCCAAGGCCCTCTTTCCCGGCTTCGAAATCCACGCCATCACCAATGGGGTGCATCCGTTTACCTGGGTTTCCCCTCACTTCGTATCGGTCTTTGACCGCTATCTCCCGGGCTGGGCGAATGAGCCTGAAATGCTGGTACGGGTCGACCTGATTCCGGACGAGGAAATCTGGGATGCGCACATGGGAGCCAAAGCCTACCTGTTTCAGTACATCAAGGAAGTCACCGGCTTGTCCCTGGACCCGGACATCCTGACCATCGGCTTCGCGCGTCGGGCGGCCGCCTACAAGCGGGGGGATTTGATCTTTCACGATCCCGAAAAGCTGCTGGACATAGCCGGTGGCCGGTTGCAGCTGGTTTTTGGCGGCAAGGCCCATCCTCAGGACCGGTCAGGGAAGGAAATCATCCAGCGCATTATCAGCAATATCCGCCGATACGGCGACCGAATCCGGGCTGTCTATCTGCCCAATTACAACATGGAAGTGGCCTACCGCCTGATCCCCGGGGTCGACCTGTGGCTCAACAACCCGATTCGGCCGCTGGAAGCGTCGGGAACCAGCGGTATGAAAGCGGCCCTGAACGGTGTACCCAACTTCAGCGTCCTCGACGGCTGGTGGATTGAAGGCCATATCGAAGGAGTAACGGGCTGGAGTATTGGCCCGGAACCCAGGGATGTCAGGCCGGAAACGGATGCGACGGAAACGGACGCGGCCGATCTGTACCGAAAACTGGAACAGGTCATCATGCCGCTGTTTTACAATGACAGGTCCGGCTGGGTTCGGGTGATGAAAAACGCCATCGGCAAAAACGGCTACTACTTCAACACCCATGTCATGATGCGCAGATACGTAACCGAAGCCTATATCGCCTGACATGGGCGCCCGGGGTCAAAGCAGGGCGTCAATGGCGTCAAAGTCCAGGTTCTCTTCGGCAAGGCTTTGCACGAGCGCGATTTTTTCCTCGTCCTCCGCAGTGATCTTGCTGACATAGTTTTCCAGAGTGGAAAAGATCTCTGCGGTGGTTCTCCTTGGGCAGCGCAGGTAGGGGATGCCGCTGTCGTCAATGATTTTCTGGGTGATGACGGACACCGGCGCAACCCCGGTGATCACCATGCCGCAAATTTTTTCGTAAAATTCGGGCATGTGGTACAGGGTTGAGAGCATCACCAGAAGTTCATCACGGGTGCTGGTTACCACCAGCAGGGTTGACGGTTGCAGCAGATCGACGACCCTCTGGGTGGAGGCCGCCCCGAGCTGGACATGATGAACGATTCGGGAAGCCTGAGCCGCGTCCGCCTCCAGTTTCAGATCAAGCAGTCTGGAAATATTGAGCAAAGTGGGATTGGCCAGGATGTTGGAGTAGTTGAACCCTGGGACCACCCTGATACCACGTGAGGAAAGCCCTTTCTGCAGGTAATTGAGAACCACGCTTCTCTTGTCCGGCAGAATCTTGTTGGGCATGACCAGCTTCACATCGGCTCCTTCGGCCTGGAACAGGGCCATATTCAGGCAGATGTCATCAATGGCGCTGCCGATGCCGCTGCCTGTCACCATCAGTACCGGCGTATCAAGAGTTTTGGCGATGGTGGCATTGCTGATGCCGGCGACAGAGCCGACACCGGTGTGACCGGCACCTTCCACCACGAGAAAATCGCAGCGTTGTTCAAGCGCATGGCAGGCCTCGGCAATCCGCTCGCGCAGTGCGTCCGGGCGGATATAGCCGTCAAGGATTCTCTTGGTGTCTCCCGGGTGCAGCACCACCGGAGACATAAGCTCGATGTCGTCCTCCAGACCATAAACCCTGGCCATCAGCTTGGCATCCATGTCGACATCGCGCCCCTCGAAACTGGCGAGTTTGGGGCCAAACGGTTTCATGAAACCGACCCGTTCGTATTTTTTTCTCGCCATATGGAGCAGGGAAAGGCTGATGGTTGTCTTGCCACAGTGCTGACCTGTGGCAGCGATAAACACCTTTTTGGCCATTAGGTTGAACTCCTTTCACGCACCAGTCAGGCACAAGATTAACACGATAAAAAACCCGCGTCGAAAAAACGACGCGGGTCGTGACCCTTCTCCAATTGTTTTCCCGAATCAGACGCCCTGCCAAAGCCGGAATCGTCCGGTATCGATATGAACAAAATTTGATTTCGGGTAATAGCCGACCCCGCCGGCACGAAGACTGACGGCAGCCTGGTGCAGCTGTTTCAGCTCACACCCGGGCAGGCGGATGTCGATGGCCCGGGCCCGGGTGTGCAGGCTGTTTTTGGCGACCCCGTGCCCCTGCCGACGCAGTTTTTCATTGGTTTCCGGGGAACGGTAGCCGGAAATAACCTGAATCTCGGCACAGCTTCCAAGTTTGTCCTGGGTCAGAAAAAGCAGATCGAAAAGCCTCGGATCCATACGGGCCACCTTGTTGTTGCGATGATCCCGCAACAGATAGCTCAGCTCTTGCAGGGCCTCATCGACATACGCCCCTTCGACCCAGTAGGCAACATCCTGAAGCTTTTCCCCGGTATGCAGATTGCGCAGGCTCAGGCAGCGCGGCCCGGTCATTTTTTTGTCACCGGCGGCAAACAACGGCACCGGCAGACCAAGAAGCAGCCCGCCCCAAAGTGCCGTACACAACAGTTCGCGTCGTGAAATCATTTGTTGAACCACCTGTAATCGTTCAATTTTCGTCCCCGCAAGCTGTCAACCGGGCAAGCGTGCACCCAATCGTCCTTTTTTCCAGGCGGGAACCAGGGTCTCGGACATGCAAAAAGACAACCAAGGTGAAAGACATACGGTTGAAAAGGGGCAAAACCTTTCGAATAGAAGTTTTTTTCTGAAAGGGAATCGTCGAACGTGCTGATATGGCGGCCCCGACAGGATTCGCCCACTACGACGTCGCCATCACGGCGACGACTGCGTCGGCTCCCCGCCGCTCGATGACGCGGCCATCCCTGGCCGCTTTCCATCCACAGGACGCGCTCGCTTTGCTTCGCATCCTGTCAAATTTTTTCCAGCTATGATCCGTCTCGATTTGGGTAGAATCTTGATGTGGCGGCCCCGACAGGATTCGAACCTGTGACCCTTCGCTTAGGAGGCGAATGCTCTATCCAGCTGAGCTACGGGGCCAGAAACAATCAGAATTTCAGCAGACTGAACACCTTGCCATCGGGCAGGCGCCTGCGCCCGTTGAGGAACTCGAGTTCGGCCATAAAAGCGCACTCAACAATGTCAGCCTGCAGTTCCGTCACCAGGTCAACCACCGCTGACACCGTGCCGCCGGTAGCCAAAAGGTCATCAGCAATCAGGACTTTCTCGCCGGGCTGGAAGGTATCGACGTGGATTTCAAGGGTGTCCGTGCCGTATTCGAGCTCATAGGTTTTCTGCAAGGTCTTCCATGGAAGCTTGCCGGGTTTGCGCACCAGGGCAATACCAGCCCCCAGCTTGTAGGCCAGCGCGGACCCGAGGACAAAGCCGCGCGCCTCGACCCCGACAACCTTCTGGATCCCCTTGCCAACATAGCGATGAGCCATCAGATCAATCATGCGATGAAAGCTCGGCCCATCCGCCAGAAGCGTGGTTATATCCTTGAAGACGATGCCTTTCTTCGGGAAGTCGGGCACATCACGGATGATTTTTTTCAGTTCTTCCACACAGGCTCCTTTCAGCTCTGTTCAGCCTCCCGGCCGTCGGCCCTTCTTTCTGCCATAATCTGCCGCAGTTTTTCAAGGCTTTTGGCCTCGATTTGACGAATACGTTCCCGGGTGACCCCGAATTTGCGTCCTATGGTGTCGAGGGTTTGGGGTTCGCTGTCATCAAGACCAAAGCGCAGCCGGAGGATCTCCCGTTCATTTTCACTGAGGGATTCCATCCATTCGGTGACATGACGGAACCGGTCCAGATCCTCTGCCAGGGTCTGGGGATTGATGGCATTGGTATCCTCAACCGTATCCATCAGACTGTAATCATTATTTTCCCCCATGGGATGTTCAATGGAATAGGTTTTTTTGACCAGCACCAGCAGACGCCGGACATAAGCAGGGTCCACCCCCATAACTTCAGCCACCTCTTCCACCTCCGGATCCCGATTCAGCTTGGGAACCAGCTCGCGGGTGGCCTTGAGCAGTTTGTTGATATCATCGGAAACGTGTACCGGCAGGCGGATGGTCCGGCTTTGATTGACCAAAGCTCGTTCAATCGACTGGCGTATCCACCAGGTGGCATAGGTTGAAAAACGGCACTCCTTGGACAGCTTGAACCGTTCTACCGCCTTGATGAGGCCGAGATTCCCTTCCTCGATCAGATCAAGAAAAGGCAGCCCCCGGTTCATATAGCGTTTGGCGATTTTGACCACCAGGCGCAAATTGGACTCAATCATTTTGTCACGAGCGGCCATATCCCCCTCAGCAATACGCCGGGCCAGCTCCCGCTCCTGTTCCGCCGTCAGCAAGGTGGTTTTCTGGATATCCTTAAGATAGATCTTGATGGCGTCGTCGTAATGGGTATCATCCTCTTCCCGGGCGCGGCGCTCTTCTTCTTTGAGCTGCTCCTCGGTGGGTTCCATTTCCTCCACATCAGCACCGTCCTGCTCCCGGGGATTGGCATTCGGGTCACGGATCATATCGTCAAGAATTTCGCTCATCCCTGTCTCCTGTTCGCAGCGCTGGCACCATTAAGGCAGAAGGGTTAACGGATTGACAGGCTTTTTGCCGTGTCGAATTTCAAAATAGAGTCTGGGTATTCCGCCTGAAGGCGGTGTGCCCGACAAGGCTATTTTTTGTCCCTTGCTGACAAAACTTCCGGTCTTTACAAGGTTTTTTTTGTTGTATCCGTAGACGGAATAGTAGTCCTTTTCGTGCTGGATGACAATCAGGTTGCCATAGCCGCTGATTCCATCCCCACTGTAGATAACCCGGCCGGCCGCGGCACTGGAGACAGAAGAGCCTGCGGGCATGGCAATCTCGATTCCATGACTCACTTTACCGTTGCGTGTTCCGAAGGTTTTGACGATCTTGCCTCTTTGGGGCCAGGCAAAAAAGGCCTTCGAAACCGTGCCGCCAGGCCCTGACGGGAGAGATCTTTGGGGAGGAACACGGACGGTCGTGGACTTTTTCGGTTTTTCTGTTTTCCGGGTGACCTTGGCTTTCGGAATGACCCGGGTTGTGTCTGCTGTTGAACGGGCCGTTTTTTTCACCACTGAAGAGGGCACTGTGGCCGGGACATATCGTGTCCGGGTTGCCCCCGGGATAAAGATTTTCTGTCCAACCTTCAGACGGGTTGGGTCGCTGATGCCATTAACTCTGGCCAAATAACTTTCATCAATACGGTAGGTTTTGCTTATCTGGTAGAGGGTCTGCCCCCTTCCGACGGTGTGGTACACCCCCCGCGGAGGCGAGCAGGACACTGCGAAAAGCAGCAAAACCAGCGGAAGGCATCCCCTGACAGACTTCATAAGACTAAAAATGGCAATCCCCTGATAAAACAGGATTTTTGTTTTTCGTCAAACTAGCAGAGCCATTCCGCAAGGTCAAATTCCTCAATGAAAATAACGGACCAGAAAGAAACCTGCCACCAGCAGAGCCACAAACACAAAACTGAGCAGATTGAAATACCGTTCAATCCAGGAACGGACCGCTACTCCGTAGCGTTTGAGCAGACCGGCAACCAGAAAGAAACGCATGCCCCGACTGATGACCGATGCAAGCAGGAAAACCGGAAAGTTTATGCCAAACACGCCGGAACAAATCGTTATGATCTTGTAGGGAATAGGAGTGAATCCGGCCGTGAAAACGGTCAGAAAACCATACTGTTCAAACAAAGCCTGGGTGCGGGCAAACCCCTCGGGTGTGAAGCCGGGAATCCAGGTATAAAAAAAATCGGCCACGACCTGCCAAAGTCCGAAACCGATAAAATAGCCGGCGATTCCACCGGAAACAGATCCGGTTGTGGACACAAAGGCGCAGGCCAGGGAAGCCTCCGGCCGGGCCAGACACATGGCCATCAAAAGGACATCGGGTGGAACGGGAAAAAAAGTAGCCTCCGCCACGGCCAACCCAAAAAGGGCCAGCCGCGCATGCCGGCTCTCACTCCAGGCAAGGACCCAGTCGTAAAGGCGACGCAGACCGAACATCTCAATGGTCACCGTTCTGCCAGCCCTGTTGCCCGATGAGGGGGACGAAACGACATCCGAGAAGATTTTCCTCCTCAAAGCTGTCGCCCCGGCGCACAAACCGCTTGAGAACCTGTCCGTCCCGGGTTCCGACAGGCAGGACCAGACGCCCCCCCTCGGCCAGCTGCCGAAGGTACTCATCAGGGACTGAAGGGGCCCCTGCAGTGACAATGATGGCATCAAAGGGAGCCTCGGCCGACCACCCCAGGGTCCCGTCGGCGACCTTGAGGTTGATATTGTTCAGACCGAGCTGGTCAAAAAGGCGCCGGGCACGGCGGGCCAGCTCGGGAATGCGCTCAACGGTATAGACCCGTCGGGCAAGGCGGGCCAGAACAGCAGCCTGGTATCCGGATCCCGTACCCACTTCGAGCACCCGGTCGTCTTCGTTGATTTCAAGGGCCTGGGTCATGTACCCGACCATATAGGGTTGGGAGATGGTCTGACGATAACCTATGGGCAGAGGTGTATCCGAGTAAGCCTGGCTTTCAAGGGCAGGTTCGACAAACAGGTGACGCGGGATTTCGGCCATGGCCGCCAACACCCTCTCATCCCTGATGCCGCGGGCGCGCAACTGTTCCTCAACCATCTTCCTGCGGGCAATTGCATAGCGCATAATCATCCATCCCCGTCGGCAGGGTCACTCAAATGCCAGTCGGCAAGCGCGTCCAGGGCGCGATAGTTGGTCAGGTCAAGATGCAGGGGACTGACCGAGACGGCCCCGCGCTGGACCGCAAAAAAGTCGCTGCCGGGCTCGTCTTCGAACCCGAGTTCGCCACCGCCGATCCAGTAGTATTTTCGTCCTCTGGGATCGACGTTTTCGACCACAACTTCATTGTAGCGCCGCTTTCCCTGCCGACTGAAAACCACCTCCCCGGTCCAGTCCCGTGGAACATTGACATTGAGAAAGGTGTCCACAGGAAGCCCTCGGTCCAGAATCATCTGCGCGACTTTTGCGGCGACTCTGGCGGCCGGAAAAAACGCCTCCAAAGGGTAAGGCCCATCGACCAGGGAGACTGCAAAGGCGGGGACACCCATCAAGGTCGCTTCCATGGCGGCCGCAACGGTTCCCGAATAGGTTATGTCGTCCCCGAGGTTACCGCCACGGTTTATCCCGGAAACCACCAGATCCGGTTTGCGCTGTAACAGCCCGTGAATGCCAAGGTTGACACAATCGGTAGGGGTGCCGTCCACAGCAATCCAGCCATCCCGCAGGCTCTCGGCCCGCAGAGGGGTGTGCAGGGTGAGCGCATGACCGACGGCGCTGCGCTCACGATCGGGCGCAACGACGACAACCTCCCCTACCTGGCGCAGACTTTCTGCCAGGGCGTGCAGCCCGGGCGACTGAATGCCGTCGTCATTGGTTACCAGAAGAAGGGGGCTGGATGGGGATGTCATGAAGGGTTCGCTGCAAGGCGCTGGCGCAGATCTTTCAACCTGCGATAGGTTTCGAGCAAAATCTTTTTTTCGGCGCCTTCAGACAAGGGGAGAGGAATCTGCTGCGTCGTTGCGGCCGGTGCCTGCTTTTTTTGCCGAAGGCACTTGCGCGCTCCGGCGATGGTATACCCTTCTTCATGCAGGAGCTGTTTCAGCCGCAGCACCAGCTCGACATCCTTGCGGCGATAAAGGCGCTGATTTTTTTTGCTCTTGACCGGCTTTAAGGTCGGGAATTCCGTTTCCCAGTAGCGCAGCACATGCGGTTTGACGCCCGCGATTTCGGCGACCTCCCCGATGCGGAAATAGATTTTATCGGGAATCTGGACTGTCATGCACCGGCCGGACAACGAAAAAATAAGCCGAGCCGCTTATTTCTCTCCGTTGATCATGCTTTTGAGCACCTGACTCGGTTTGAAAGTCAAAATGCGGCGCGAGGTGATTTCGATTTCTTCACCCGTTTGTGGATTGCGCCCGCGGCGGGAGGACTTGTCCTTGACCACAAAGTTCCCGAACCCGGCGATTTTTATCTTTTCGCCGTTTTCAAGGGTTTCCTTCATCAGGTCGAAAACCATTTCAACGATTTCAGCGGATTCTTTTTTGGAATAACCGGTTTTGAGATAAACACGCTCGATAAGGTCCGCCTTAGTCATAGATCCTCCACGTGCCGAAAGGCCCAAGTTACCTGAATTTATGCGCTTTTATAACACAGCCCTCACACGTTGACAACAGCTTTTGCAAAAAAAAGTTTCATATTCCAAGCCCTTAGCACCAACCGCCGGTTATGCGAAAAAAGACGAACGGGCCGGCGAAAGTGCCGACCCGTTCGGTTTTCAGCCAGCTTCCAACTCTTGCCGCTAACGCACCCGGGCGCCAAACTCCTTTTCAAGTTTGCGAATAATCCGGTCATGGGCTTTGGCAATCTGCTCATCCGTAAGGGTCTTGTCCTGGGCCCTGTACCTGACCCTGAAAGCCAGGCTCTTCTGCCCTTCCGGCACCCCCTGCCCCTTGTAGACGTCGAAAAGGACAACCTCTTCGGCATAGGCTGGACAGGCCACCTGAACGGCCTCAAGGACCTTTTCGGCCGGGATATCATCGGCCACCAGCACGGCACTGTCCCGGAAGGTGTCAGGATATCGGGACAGCTTGCTGAAACGGATGTTTCTGCGTGAAACCTCGAGGAGTTTTTCCAGGTCCAGTTCCGCCAGGAAAACATCCTGCTCGATATCAAAAGACTGCAAGGTTTCCGGATGGACCGCGCCGGCCACACCAACGGGCAGGTCATCAATCAGGATTTGGGCCGACTGACCGGGGTGAAGCCATGTTTCACCGGCGTTCGCCTGCCAGCGGACAGCCTCCACGCCAAGACATTCGAGCAGGCTTTCACAGACGCCCTTCAGATCGAAAAAGTCGACATCCTGATCGCCACTGGCCCAACCCAGGGGCGCCCGGCGCCCGCTCAGCGCCAGACAAAGCCGCCAGGGCTCGCTATGCTCCTTTTCATTTTCTTTGGGCACAAAAACGGGCCGCAACTCGAAAAGACGCAAATCATGGCTGCGATAGGCGAGATTCCCGGCAACGGTCTGCAGCATGCTGGGCACCAGCGTGGTGCGCATAACCGACTGGTCTTCACTGAGAGGATTAAGAATTTTGACGCTGCGGCGTCGCGCGTCATCGGCATGCAATCCCAGTTGGTCATAAGCTCCGGGCGAGATAAAGCTGTAGCTGACAATTTCATTGAAACCCAGCTCGACCATGCTGTTGCGGGCACAATCCACGAAGGATTTTCGCGCCAGCGGCTTGCTGTCAATCATGGAGCCGACCGGCATGGTCACCGGAACATTGTCATAGCCGGCCAACCTGGCAACCTCTTCAACGAGGTCGATTTCCCGTTCCAGGTCAGGGCGAAAAGAAGGAATGGTACAGACCAGCTTGTCGTCCTTTTCTTCGCAATGAACCCCGATGGAGACAAGATGGTCATAAATATCCTTGCCGGTCAGTGGCAGACCGAGAATCTGACGGCAGCGTTCGATCCGCAGTTCCACCCTCTGGGGGACAAAAGGGGTTGGATAGGCGTCAACCGCTCCTGAGGCGATCTCCCCTCCCGCCAGCTCGGCAACAAGTTTTGCCGCCATATCAAGCGCATAAGGCACCATGTTGATGTCGGTGCCCCGTTCGAACCGGTGGGAGGATTCCGAGTGGATGCCAAGCCGTTTGGCCGTCCGCCTGACCGTGGTCGGTTTGAAACAGGCGCTTTCCAGCAGGATGTTCCGGGTTCGGTCGTTGATTTCCGAATTTTCTCCACCCATGATTCCGGCCAGGGCGACCGGCCCTTCCCCGTCACAAATAACCAGGTCCGTTCCGGACAACGTGCGTTCCTGGCCATCCAGGGTCGTAAACAGACTCCCCTCTTCGGCCAGGCGTACGACAATCCGTCCCTGGCGCAGCAGGTCAAAGTCAAAAGCATGCATCGGCTGGCCGAATTCGAACATGATCAGGTTGGTGATATCGACAATATTGTTGATCGACCGCTGGCCAATGGATTCAAGTTTGCGCACCAGCCACGCCGGAGAGGGACCCACCTTGACACCTTTGACGACGCGGGCCATGTAGCGGGGGCAATGTTCCGGTTCTTCAATTGTGACCGAGGTCAAATCGGCAACGGACGGGCCGGCCTCTTCAAGAGCGATTTCGGGACGGCGCAGGTTCGTACCATAAAGGGCAGCCACTTCACGCGCCACACCCAAAATACTGAGGCAATCCGGCCGGTTGGGTGTCAGGCCGATCTCGATCCGGGTGTCCTTGAGTCCCAGGGCATCGAAGACCGGACGACCAGGTTCCAGGCCTTCCGGCAGGATCATGATGCCCGACGATTCGTCAGACAGGCCCAATTCCTTCTCGGAACAGAGCATCCCCATGGAGACCTGGCCGCGAATTTTGGACTTCTTGATCTTGAAATCACCGGGCAATACCGATCCGACCTGCGCCAACGCAACCAGGTCTCCTGTTTTATGGTTGGTCGCGCCACAGACGACCTGAACCGTCTCACTGCCGGTATCGACCTGGCAAAGGGTCAGCCGGTCGGCTTCCGGATGCTTTTCAACACTTTTCAAACGGGCGACAATGACACTGTCGAGATCGGCACCGACATGCTCGATTCCTTCGACCTCAAGCCCGGCCATGGTCAGTCGATGCGCCAGTTCATCAACGTCGCCACCAAAATCCACATATTCTCTGAGCCAGTTTACAGAGACAATCATGTTTAAAACATTCCTTTAACTTAAAAACTTAACTAGGCGAATTGACGCAAAAACCTGACATCGTTTTCAAAAAAGAGTCGCAGGTCGTCAACACCATATTTCAGCATGGCCATACGCTCCAGCCCCATACCAAAGGCAAATCCCGAGTAGCGTTCGGCATCGTAACCGACCGCCCGGAAGACTTCGGGGTCGATCATGCCGCAGCCCAGAATTTCAAGCCATCCGGTCTGACTGCAGACCCTGCAACCATCACCACGACAGATGACACATTCAACATCAACCTCGGCAGACGGCTCGGTAAAGGGAAAGAAGGACGGGCGGAACCGCACCCTGAGATCGTCGCCGAAAAATCGGCCGATAAAGGTGGTCAAAACCCCCTTCAGGTCACCGAAAGTCACTTTTTCGTCTACCAGAAATCCTTCAACCTGGTGAAACATCGGGCTGTGGGTCAAATCGGAGTCCCGGCGATAAACCGTTCCGGGAGCAATGACCCGAACCGGTGGCTTGCAGGCCTTCATGGTGCGAATCTGCACCGGCGATGTGTGGGTCCGCAGCACCAGCTCATCATCGATATAAAAGGTATCCTGCATATCCCGGGCGGGATGGTCCTTGGGGATATTGAGAGCTTCAAAATTGTAAAAGTCGTGTTCAATCTCCGGCCCTTCAGCGACACCAAAGCCCAGAGAGCCGAAAATGGCCGCAACTTCTTCCGTCACAAGGGTGATGGGGTGTTTGCTCCCCCGCCATGATCGGCGGCCCGGCAAGGTCACGTCGACACGCTCTGCCTCGAGCCTGGCGGCAATGGCCTCCTGGCGCAGAACCTGGCGACGCTGTTCCACCGCCTCTTCCAGTTTCTGTTTGACCTGGTTGGCCAGGGCCCCGACCACCGGTCTTTCTTCAGCGGACAGACCGCCCATACCTTTCATAATGGCGGTCAGCTCCCCCTTTTTCCCCAGCAACCCGGCCCTCACCTGCTGCAGGTCGTTTTCGCTTTGGGCTCCGGCAACAGCTTCGAGTCCATGGGACAACAGTTGCTCAAGCTTATCCTTCATTGCCAACTTCCTCTGTCAGGCCAACGCTGCCGCATAGCGGCAGCCAACAAAAAAAACAGCAGATACTCAGGCAAAAAAAAAGGATGAGGCACAGCCTCATCCTTTTTGTTGCCTCACTGAAGCTGCGCTCGGGCCTGCTCCACAACCGAGGCAAACCCGGCCGGGTCAGTCACGGCCAGCTCGGCCAGAATTTTTCGGTCGAGCTGGATTTCGGCCTTTTTCAGCCCATGCACCAGGCGGCTGTAAGTCAGACCGTTCTCCCGGGCGGCAGCATTGATCCGGGCAATCCAGAGCGCCCGGAAATCACGCTTGCGCACCTTGCGGTCGCGGTAGGCGTAGTTAAGGGCCCGGTCGACGGCTTCGGTGGCGCTGCGAAACAGTTTGCTGCGCGCTCCGCGATAACCTTTGGCCAGCTTCAGGACACGATTTCTTCTGCGTCTCGCTTTGAATCCACGTTTAACTCTTGGCATTGCTGCACTCCTTTAAAAAAAGATTGATCGTGGACAGGCCACGATCATGCAGGATCTGAAGGGGGAGACTTTTCCCCTCAGTTCACTGCTGAATCAGGGTCACAGATAGGGAATAAGCCGCGCGATGTTGCGGGCGTCGGCGGCCGACACCAGCGTCGACTTGCGCAGCTCGCGTTTCCTTTTGGTGGTTTTCTTGGTCAGAATGTGGCTTTTGTAAGCCTTGTTCCTGCGGATTTTACCGGTACCGGTTTTGCTGAAGCGCTTTGCGGCACCCCGATTGGTTTTCAGTTTGGGCATTGCGTTCTCCTCATACCCCGGCAGCGGGGGTTATTTTTTCAACGGCGCGACAACCATGGTCATGAAGCGACCGGCCATCTTCGGCATCATTTCAACCTGGCCAAGGTCCTTGACATCCTCAGCGACACGCTCCAGCAGACGTCGACCGAATTCAGGATGGGTCACCTCGCGGCCACGAAACATGATGGTCACCTTGACCTTGTTCCCGGCCTCAAGAAACCGACGTGCGTTGCGAACCTTGACGTTATAGTCATGCTCTTCGGTTTTGGGCCGGAGCTTGACTTCCTTGATATCAACCTTGGCGGCCTTTTTCTTGGCTTCGGCCGCCTTTTTGCTCGCCTGGTACTTGTATTTGCCGTAATCCATGATACGGCACACAGGCGGATTGGAGTTTGGGGCTACCTCGACCAGATCCAGCCCTCTTTCGGCTGCGGCCGCCAGGGCTGAGGGCACATCCATGATTCCAAGCTGCTCCCCGTCATCGGTAACGACCCGAACTTCCCTGGCCCTGATGCGCTCATTGACGCGGGTTGGATCTTCTTTCGGCCTATTGTCTCTGAACCTGGCGATGGCAGCACCTCCTGATTAACGATATTCACTGCATTCGCGCTGAACGAATGCGACAAAGTCCTCGGGGCTCATCGGGTCGAGATTCCTGCCGTCACGGTAACGGGGCGCGACCGTGCCATCGGCCATCTCCCGATCGCCAATGACCAGCATGTAGGGAATTTTCTCCACCTGAGCCTCACGGATTTTAAAGCCGAGTTTTTCATTGCGCAAGTCCTTTTTCACCCTGATTCCGGCATCAACCAGGGCTTTATAGACTTTTTCAGCGTACTCGGCCTGATTGTCCGTGACATTCAGAACAACCGCCTGCACCGGCGCGATCCACAGCGGGAAATTCCCGGCATAATGCTCAATCAGAACGCCGATAAAGCGTTCGATCGCCCCAAGAATAACCCGATGAACCATGACGGGGCGATGTTTTTCGCCATCAGGGCCGACATAGGTCAGATCAAACCGCTCGGGCAGGGTGAAGTCACACTGAATGGTGGCACACTGCCAGCGCCGGTCGAGGGCATCCTTGAGCTTGATGTCGATTTTGGGCCCATAGAAGGCGCCGTCCCCCTCATTGATTTCGTACGGCAGTCCGGAATCATCCAGAGCGGCCATCAGTGCCTTTGTGGCCCGTTCCCAGTCCTCGTCGGAACCGATCGATTTTTCCGGCCGGGTGGAAATCTCCATTTCGTACTCAAAACCAAAGATGCCCATGACATCCTGGACGAACTTGAGCACACCCTTGATTTCCCCGTCGAGCTGCTCCGGCGTACACAGGATATGGGCATCGTCCTGGGTGAAACCGCGCACACGCAGCAGGCCGTGCAGGACACCCGATTTTTCATGCCGGTGCACGGTGCCCAGTTCGAAGTAGCGCTGCGGCAGGTCGCGATAGGAGCGCATCTTCGACTTGTAAATAAGCATGTGCGCCAGGCAGTTCATCGGCTTGATGCCGTAGCTCTGCTCGTCAACCTCGGTGAAATACATGTTTTCCCGGTAATTTTCGTAGTGCCCCGAGGTCTTCCACAGGTCGGTACGCAGAATCTGCGGGCCCATGACAATGTCGTAACCGCGCTTGAGGTGCTCGCGCCGCTCGAAATCCTCGATCAGGGTACGCAGCAGCGCACCCTTGGGGTGCCAGATAACCAGTCCTGCGCCTGCTTCTTCGCTGAATGAAAACAGGTCGAGTTCACGCCCCAGCTTGCGATGGTCACGCTTACGAGCTTCTTCAAGCCGCTGCAGATACCGTTTGAGTTCTTTTTTGTCCGGGAACGCCGTGGCGTAAATCCGCTGCAGCATGGCGTTGTTTTCATCTCCGCGCCAATAGGCGCCGGCAACGCTGGTCAGCTTGAAGGCCTTGAGATGTCCGGTCGAAGGCAGGTGCGGCCCCCGGCACAGGTCCACAAAATCCCCCTGCCGGTAGATGGACACGGTCGGCTGGTCCAGATCGCGAATCAGTTCAACCTTGTAGTCCTCGCCCATGGAGCTGAAAAGTTCGATAGCCTCATCCCGGCTGATTTCCTCACGTACAATGGGGTAGTCAGCCTTGGCGAGTTCGGCCATACGGGCTTCAATCTTTTCGAACTCTTCAGGAGTAAATGTGTGGTTCTCGCTGTAAAAATCGTAGTAAAAGCCGTTTTCGATCGCCGGTCCGATGGTCACCTGAACATCGCGGCCAAACAGACTTTTGACCGCGTGCGCCATCAGGTGTGCGGCACTGTGCCGGTAGATATCGAGGCCGTCGGCGCTGTCGAGCGTGACAATTTCAACCTTGGCATCCTGCTCAATGGGGCGCGCCAGATCGACCAGCTCCCCGTCAACGCGCGCCGCAACCGCCTTGCGCGCCAGACCGGAGCCGATCGCTTCAGCGACCTGCCTGGGGGTTGTCCCCCGCTCAAAATCTTTGACAGCACCATCAGGGAGCGTAATACGGATTGTACTCATGGTCGCCTCCCGGCATAAACGAAAAGAGGCATCAATTGGAGTTGATGCCTCGGTTCGCTCAACAAGTGATTGTGGCTGGTAGGCACGGGCGGGATTGAACCGCCGACCCCTACCGTGTCAAGGTAGTGCTCTCCCACTGAGCTACGTGCCTACATGTCCTTGCCTCAACGCCGGCAACTTGTACCAAATGGAATTGGGGCTGTCAAGCGATTTTTATCCTACCTTTTCAGTCATCTGCAACGGCAATCCCTTCCGGTTTTTTCTTGCATCCCAGGCAAGGGTTCAAGTAGCTTTTTGAACCAATCAAACACTTTTTTGGAGGTTGCTGTGCAAACCATCGATCAGCTGATCGGCTCAAGCTGCGAGCGCAACCGCGATCGTGTCGCCCTGCGGGAAAAACAGGGCGGCCGCTGGCGGGAGATTACCTATGCTGAACTCTGGCAAAAAAGCGCCCGGGCCGCAGCCGCCCTGCCGCCCAAAAAATTCAAACCGGGCGACCATGCCGCCCTCATCGGCCAGGCATCCCCCCGCTGGGTTGCGGCCTATCTCGGCATCCACAGGCGCGGCGGGGTCGCGGTCCCCATCGACAAGGAGCTGAAGGCGACGGAACTGCGCCACGTCCTCGCCGACAGCGACGCCAGGGTGCTGTTTACCGAACTGACCTATCTCGACACCATCCTGGGGCTGCTCGACCATTTGCCCAAACTCGAACGCATTGTCCTGCTCGACCCGGACGAAGTGGAGCTGAGCCGGGGAGAACAGGTTGACCTGCTGATTGAGGCCTGGAAAGAACTGGTAAGCCGCCACAAGCTGCCGGACGATGAGGTCGCCCGCATTGAAGCGTTGGCGCGCAATGTCGCCGCCTCGGCCCCGGAGAACAGCAAAAATGGGAGGGTCACCCTGAAGGAGCTCGACCTGTTCGCTCCCGAACGGGTCAGCATGAACAAACTCGCCAAAGCCGGCCGGCTTCTTTTCTACAGCCAGCTCGAACCGGCCACCGACATACCGGAATCGGGACGCAAGCCGGAGGATATCGCCGTCATTCTGTATACCTCGGGCACAACGGGCCGTTCGAAGGGAGCGATGCTGAGCCACAGCAACATCGTCTCCAACATCCATGCGGCGGTCAAACACTTCCAGCTTGACGCCAGCATGACCACCCTCTCCTTCCTGCCGATCAACCACGTCTTCGAACAGGTCTGCGGTATCCTGCTGCCGCTGTCGCTGGGGGGCTGCATCTCCTTTGCCGAATCCCTGAAAAAGCTGGGGGAAAACCTCGCCGAGGTCCAGCCCAGCTTTCTGCTGGGCGTCCCTGCGGTCTACCGTCTGGTTCTCGATCGCATCCGCAAAAAAATCAACAGCCAGCCTTTGGCGAAAATGCTCTACGCCAACCCGCTCACCCGGGGCATCGTCGCAAAGAAAATCCGCAAGTCGGTCGGGGAAAACACCAAATTCGTCTCCGGTGGCGCCGCCCTGGACCCCGAAGTGGCGCGCGGCTACCACGAACTCGGCCTGCAACTGTTCCAGGGTTACGGTATCACCGAAACATCCCCGGTCATCTCCTCCGAATGCCCGGGGCGCACCAAACCCGGAACGGTCGGCCCCCTGCTCGAAGGGGTTGAGGTGCGCATCGCCAACCCCAACGCTGAGGGAGTTGGGGAAATTCTGGTTCGTGGTCCCAACGTCATGCAGGGGTATTACAAACGTCCGGAAGCAACAGCGGAGGTCCTGGTCGACGGCTGGTACCACACCGGCGATTTGGGCCGCATGGACGAGGACGGCTTCCTGTCCATCTGCGGGCGGGTGAAAAATCTTATTGTCACCCCGAACGGCAAGAACGTCTATCCGGAGGAAGTCGAGCACGAACTGCTCAAGAGCCCCTTTATCGCCGAGGTCATGGTCTACGGCCACAAGGTCAGTCCGACCGCCGAAGAGGTCTATGCCATTATCTATCCGGACCAGGAGCAGCTTGACCTCTACCAGCGCGAAAAGAAGAAGGGCCCTCTGAGCCGCGAGGACGTCGAGGCGCTGATCCGGCGCGAGGTCCTCGAATGCGGCAAGCGCCTGGCCGACTACAAGCGCATCAAAAAGTTCACCCTGCGCGACGAGGAATTCCCCAAAACCACCACGCGCAAGATCAAGCG
>CAZCUR010000022.1:0-33799 GCA_964501815.1 uncultured Geothermobacter sp. | reverse complement strand
CCACCCCCTGCGGCCCCCGGACGGCCCAGGCACTGCCAGCAGCAAACAACACCAGAGAGGCTGCAATCAAAACCTTGCGCAATGTTTTCATAACGGCACCTTCTTCTATCCGAATGGAATGAATATCTCTCAACATCAGGGGAGCATACCCTGCAATTCACCACAGGCAGCAGCCGCCTCGGAGGGCAGCCCCGTGGCACTGCTCAGATTGGCCAGGCTGTCGGCCACGCCGGTCACATTACCCTGGGAGGCCGCCGTCCTGGCCTGGTCAACCATGGCCAGCAACGTGGCATCGCCATTCACCATATCGGCCATTTGATCAAGTTTCTGAATCAAAACATCAAAGAACGCGGTCACAGGCTCGCTGGCGTTGCCGGCCACCAGGGTGAGCACACCCTTTTTCTCCGCCAGCAGGAGGTCCTTGCCGCCGTTCTGGTTGATATCGACGACAAACACGCCACTTTCTTCCTGCAGCTTGAGTTCCTCGCCCTTGTCACCCGCGAGGGCAACCGCCACCGGATTCTCCAGCCCGGCAGGCCCACGCAGGGCGACCAGAACCTTGCGGTCTATCGTTACAACCAGATCGAGGTTGCCATCGGCGTTCCAGTCGGTGACGAAGGGAATCACGCGCTTCTTCTTGCCGGCGTCATAAAGGACGCTCCCTGCCCCAAAGACCGGGGCATCGTCCGTCCCAACATTTTGATAAAGAGTGACGCGACCATTTGACCCACCGACCAGAAGGTCCTTCATGCCATCGCCATCCCAGTCGGCCACCACCGGTGCGCTGTAGGCACCGGCCTGAACGGGACTTCCGGAAGCGCTGACCATCTGCGCCTGGGACGGAGAGAACACGGGCTGGTCGCCTGCACCCGAATTGAGCAGGACATAGACATTGCCATCGCGGGCACCATAGACCAGGTCCTGCAGACCGTCATTGTTCCAGTCAGCCACACAGGGGGCAATGTCGCGCTGGTCAAGGTCAACCAGAATCTGGCCGCGCTCGGTCACCACATCCTGGCCGTCGAGTCCCAGACCGGGAAAGAGGGCTACGCGGCTGCCGCGCATGCCGACCACCAGGTCCTGCAGGCCGTCATTATCCAGATCCGCCAGCCAGGGCATGATACGGCCCGGGAGGCGAACCTTGTAGAGCCGGCGGCCGTTGGTGCCGAGAACATCACCACCCTTGGCCAGACCGGCCGGATCCAGTGCCGGCAGCAGATCGGCGAAAAAGTAGGCCGAACCGCCCGCCTGAACCGTTACCCGGGCAAAAACGGGCTCAAAACCCTTGTGCACGACGGCAACCTGGTAGTCGCCGGCGTCGGCGCCAAGCACCACATAGGGGGTCTGGCCGACCTTGACGCCGAGATAGCCGGGGTTGCCACCGAGATAAACATCAGCGCCGGGAACGTTGCTGTCGATAACCAGGCCCGATTCGGCGAAGACAAAAACATTGGCGGCACTCTCGGCTTCAAGGCCGGTGGAATCCGCGGCGACAACACTCCAGCTGTAACGGCCACCCGGCACCAGCGAGGCGTAGGCTGCCGTCTGCCCCAGAGTCACACCCGAGACGGCCTCCTGCTCGGCAACCAGATGCCCGGCGTCATCGCGAACCACCAGCCGGTAAGCAACACTGTCGTTGGGATCGGGATCAACGGCATCACTCCAGACCAGCGCCGTATCACTGCGGACATCGGCCTGATCAGCCGGAGCCTGAAGTTGCGGGGCGGATGGAGCTTCGTCTACGGCATTGACATAGAAGGAGGCACTCACTTCAGCGGAATAGTCCGTACCGTCGAAGGCCTTGACACTCCAGGTGCACTGCCCGTTCTCAGGCAGATCCGCAGCAACCTGATAGCTCAGGGCAGTCAAGCCCGTGGCGCTGTCGACAGCCTGACCGCCACAAACCACAGCCACATCATAGCTCAGCGCATCATTGTCGGCGTCGCTGGCGGCCCCAAACTGCAGAACCGGCCGGGCGCGGGTAACCACGGTGCCGTTCATCGGCGCCACCACCGACGGAGCCGAGGGGGCAGTATTGACGGTCGGAACCTGGTAGCTGCCAACCCCGAGAACGGCAACAGTCGGGCCGTCGGCATAGCCGCCGGAAACGAAAAGCCGGCTCATGGCGTCAACAACAACATCACTCGGCATGGTCGCCCCAGAGACCAGCGCCGCCAGATCGATGGCGCCGAGCACAGGCGCCTTGCTACCGGCAGCCACGCCGTTGAAATCGAGCACCGCAATCTTGGCATTGATATTGTCAACAAAGTAGCCGCGCCCCTGACCATCAAAGGCCATTCCGCCAAAGGAGGCCATAACAAAACCGAAATCGGTGCCCGAAGCGTAGGTTGTCAGCAACGAACCCGCAGTCGAGTACACACGGATTTCACCAGGGGCTTTTTTGTCCGCAACAAAGACCTGATTGGTCACAGGATTGACCGTCATTGCTGAAAAGGCACAGAGGCGGCCAGCCACATCAACACTGAAAGACCCTGCAGCCGTACCGTCCTGCTGGTAGACCTTGACCATCTTCGCAGCACCGTCCAACACATAGACGAGCCCGTTGCCATCCAGATCGATCTCACCGGCCCCGTAAAACTCGCCGGCACCCTGGCCAAGATAACCGATCAGGCTGCCATTGCCGCCATCGAGAATGGCAACCTGGTCAAACAGAAAATTGCCGTCCGAATCGCCGGTCACAAAAATCCGGCTGCCATCAGGAGACACCGCCAACCCGGCACCGGCAACCGGCACCGTGCCGAACCGTGCCCTCTCGGTCCCGTACTTGTTGAATTTGACAATGCCGGCATCGGGGTCGGCGACATAGAGATTGCCATTGTCATCCAGGTCAATCGCCCCCGGCCCGCTCATACCCGCGCCAACCCCGAAGGTTTCGAGGTAGTCCACATTCGGCATGGCCGCACGAGCATCCCCGGCCGATAAACCGAGCACGCTCAGCGATATGACCACAAACAGGCAAATGACTTTGAGCAATCCATTCATGGAAGGCCTCCTGCAAACGACGGACAACGTTGTTAGCCCCTGAAATTATTTATCTTTTTGTGAATCACGTTTTTTTGCCACCCTTTCAACATGCAACAGCAATACCAAGCATCGCTCGACGGCCTTCATCAGCCTCCGAACCGGCCCTGACAGGGGCCCGCCCGGACGGAAATCCGCCCGCGCCCGACAGCAAAAAAGGCGACCCCGCAGGGCCGCCTTTTTTGCTGTCGAAGTGATGTTGTGGAAGTGTGACTTAAAGGAAACCGAATTTTTTCATCCGGTAGCGAAAGGCATCGATGCCGAGATTCAGCTTCTTGGCCGCCTTGGACTGATTGCCTTCGGCCAGCTCCAAAGCCTGGCGAATCAGCTCGCGTTCGACATCCTCAATGTCAACCCCTTCGGGCGGCAGCTTGATGCCGACAGGACCACTGGCAGCGCTGGTGGTTTTCGCCACGATTTCCTGGGGCAGATGCTCGAGCAGCAGGGTTTCGTCACTTTCGAGAATGATGGCGCGTTCGATGACATTCTTCAGTTCTCGGGTGTTACCGGGCCAGGAATATTCGAGCAGAAATTTTTCCGCCATTTTGGAAACACCCTTGACATTCTTGCCGAACTCCCGATTGAAGTGGGCGATAAAGTGTTCCACCAGCGGCATGATGTCTTCCCGGCGCTCGCGCAGCGGCGGCAGGAAGATGGGAATGACCTGAATGCGGTAGTACAGGTCGTTACGAAAGGTCTTTTCTTCGATCGCCTTGAGCAGATCCTTGTTGGTGGCCGAAACAATGCGGACATCGACCGCGATATCACGGGTCCCGCCGATACGCCGGAAACGCCGCTCCTCCAGGACACGCAGCAACTTGGCCTGCATGCCCATTTCCATATCCCCGATCTCGTCGAGAAAGATGGTACCGCCGTCGGCCAGTTCAAACAGGCCTTTCTTTTGACTCTTGGCGTCGGTAAAGGAGCCTTTTTCGTGCCCCATCAGCTCCGATTCAAGCAGAGTTTCGGGCACGGCGGCGCAGTTGATGGCCATGAAGGGCTTGTCGGCGCGGGCGCTTTCGTAGTGAATCGCCTTGGCAACCAGCTCCTTGCCGGTGCCGCTTTCGCCCTGGATCAAAACCGTACTGGCATCGGACTGGGCGATTTTGCGGATCATCGCCTTGACGTTTTCGATGTGCTTGCTGACACCGATAATATTTTCGAGCCCGTATTTGCGTGACTGTTCGGAACGCAAATGGGCGACTTCGCGCCTGAGGTCCTTGGTTTCGAAGGCCTTTTTGATGACAATGGCCAGCTCATCCAGATTGAAGGGCTTGTTGATATAGTCGTAGGCCCCCAGACGCATGGCCTTGACCGCCGTCTCGAGCACCCCGAGCGCCGTCACCATGATGACGATGATGTCATCGTCCTGGTCCTTGATCTTCTCCAGCACTTCGAGCCCGTTCATACCGGGCAGCTGAATATCGAGCAGCACCAGATCGGGTGCATCCTGCTGCACGATGCGCAGGGCATCCTCACCGGATGCGGCCGTGACCACGTCATAGCCCTGCTTGCTGAGATTTTGTTCCAGCGACCAGCGAATCAACTGTTCGTCGTCGACGACGAGAATTCTCTGTTTAGCCACCTGTCTCCTCTTTCGTATCAGAATCCGGCCGGAAATGTACCGGCAATTCTATAGTGAAAACCGTCCCTTCGCCAACAGTACTTTCGACACCGATGGTGCCGCCATGCTGCTCGACCAACTGCTTGCAGATAGCCAGCCCCAGTCCCGTCCCCTGGTTTTTGGTCGTGTGGAAGGGCGTAAAGATGCGGTCCAGCATGTCGGGAGGAATACCGGGACCCGTGTCGCGAACCTCGATATGGATCAGCTCCTGCTTGCGTGCGCCAAGTCGCACCGAGGTATGCACGGTCAGGGTTCCGCCCTGTTCCATCGCCTGAATGGCGTTGATGATGATATTGAACAGAACCTGCTGAATCTGCTTGGCGTCGACCAGCGCGGGAGGCAGCTCACGGGCCAGCTCCTTGACCCGGTGGATATTGCGTGCCTCCGGATGCTGGGAAATGAAAAACAGGGTCTCCTTGATCAGATTGTTGATATCGACCCAGGTCAGCTCCGGTTTGCCCGGACGGCCGAAATAGAGCAGATCGGTAACCGTCTTGTTGAGCCGGGCTATCTGTTCGAGCACCTGGTCGACGATTTCGCGCCGCGGGTCTTCTTCGGGGAAGTCCTGGGCCAGAACCGAAATGGCGCCACTGATGCCGGCCAGCGGGTTTTTGATTTCATGGGCAAGGCCCGTGGCCATCTCCCCGACCGAAGCCAGCCTGTCGGCCCGCTGCATTTGCTGATAGTGCACCGCCTCCAGTTCCTCGCGGGCGCGCTGCAGCTTGTCGACCATGGAGTTGAAGCTGCGGATCAGCGCGCCCATTTCGTCGTCGTAACGCGGTTCCAGGCGCACGGACAGGTCCCCCTGTTCGACCAGGGCCATCTTTTCGGCCATCTCTTCCATGGGACGCCGGACGAAACGCAGCAGCAAAAAGGAGATACCGCCCGAGAGAATCAGGATGGTGACCACCATGTGCAGCATGAAGGACTGGTAGGATTCCCAGATCTGATCGGTCATCTGTTCCAGGGAGAAATTCAGGTCGAGAACCCCGACCACCTTGCGCCCTTCGCCGTGGCAGAGGAAGCACTGCTCGTCGGTGACGATGGGCCGCACCAGCCCGAGCACATCCTTGCCGTCAACCCTGAACACCCCCTCGACGCGGTTGTTCTGATACAGGGTCAGATCGAAGGCATTGAGCCGTCGGCCAATCTCCTGGGGCCGGGAGGATTTGAGGACAGTGCCATCCGGGTGAAAAATGCGCACGGTGGCAACGCTGTGGCTGCGGCCGACCATTTCCAGAATGTTCTGGACATCAAAGCTGTTGCCGACCCGCATGGAATTGAAGATGGCCTTTTCAACGGTATTCAGCAGCAGATGGGCGCTGCGCCGGGTGGAATTGATCAGGTGTTCCTCTTCGCGCCGGATATGAAACATGGTAAAGGCACCGATGACGATCGACACCAGCAGGATATTGAGAAGAATGACCCGGGCGACCAGTGAACGGAAGATCACAGCGGCAATGCCTCCGACGACAGGACAGGCGTACCGTCAGCTTGAGACGGCAGGACTGTCAGCACCGTCCGAACAAACGGGCGAAACAGGATGCGAACAAGGTATGTCCCCCTACTTATCGTCATCACCTGCAAGATAGGAAAGGATAATATCGTCCAGAGCCGGCGTTTCCGGCTCCCTGGAGGGTGTTTCCGGCTTGTCAGATGGCGATGTCTGGTCGGTGGACGGCGCCCCGGCGGCTGATGCCGGAGCAGGCGCTGAACGCCGTGGTTCGGACGCAGTCTTCGGCGCCGCATCCCCGGAGGAAACGGTGCCGCCCACCCGGGATTCGGCACCGGCGGAACGCGCCGCCGGGGCGGCCGGCGCCGCTGAAGGCGGTTGTCTTGCCCCGGGCTGCTCGGGGACCGGTTGCGCGCCACCGAACAGGGCATCAATTTTGGCGTCAAAATCACCGTCCCGAAGACGGCGCAGCATCTCTTTGTGCTGCTCCTTCATCAACTCTTCGACAACCTGGTGGAGATTGCTGACCTTGGTGATATCGGCGTAGGAGGTCTTCTTGGAAGCCAGAATGGTCCCGCCGCAATAGACCAGGGTGGTGATATGGGGTGAGCGAATCCCGCCGTCCTCGGTCTGAATGTGGAAGACGCGGTCACGATAGCGGAAATTGTGATTGAATCCGACAACCATGTTTTTTCCGTCCAAAGCGCATGGACCGGTCAGCCGGGCGACTGACAGACCGGCCCGGTTGGGAGCGTCAACCGGCGTCTGCGCCGGTACCCTCCCCCTGCCGACGAACCAGGCGAAAATCGGGGACAACCGGCAGCCGCAGATCGACATGCCCTTTGATGGTATCGACCGGATTCCCCTCGACCTTGATACGAACCTGCCGCAACCAGGGGAAATTGACCGCCAAGGTATCGGCAATGCCGTAAACCGTCAACAGTTCGCTCCGGCTGCCGCCGGGGTGGGCGTCGAGCAGGGTGCGCGTAAAATCGACCTCGGCCAGGTCCCCGTCAACGGCGACACCGAGAACACGGGTCCCTGCCGGCAAAACAGGGGTCAAATCGCCGCCGGCAGCTCCGGGCCCCTCGGCCAGGCGACCCAGCAGGTTTTGCATGCAGTCGACCTCCTGCTCGCACCCGGCGATTTTTGCGGAGAAAGACGCCAGGGCCAACCCGTCGGATGTCGCGTAGTACAACAGGACATCGCGATCTTCGACCACCACGGCAGGCTCAGCTGTTTCGGGAGCCTGGGCCGCTTCCCGCGGATGCAGGAGCCACCGGCTCCAAAGCCCGGCGGCAGCGGCCAACAGTCCGGCAAGCAGCAGAAGCAGCCACAGACGCTTCATCGCGGGACGCTCCGAAACAGCATATCGCTCCCCCCTGCCGGCAGAACCAGGTCGGCAAGTTCGACGCGATTGAGTTCATCCCCCAGGAAGGGACGGCCGACACGGCAAAAACGCTCGGGCAGATCGGTGACGTAAAACGCAACCGTTCCGGTCTGTCCGGTCTCCGGAACCCTGCCATCTTCGCCGAGCAGGGACACCATCATCTCGGCCGTCGCCTCGGCCGAATCGACCAGTTGCACCTCCGGTCCGACCACCCGCCTGAGCACGGGTTTGAGCAAAGGATAATGGGTGCAGCCCAAAACCAGCGAATCGATCCCCGCCTCCAGCAAGGGAGACAGGTACTCGCGCGCACAGGTTTCCGCCACCGGATGGTCCCCCCAGCCCTCCTCGGCCAGAGGCACGAACAGCGGACAGGGGGTGCTGAAAATCCTGGCATCGGGTCGGCGGCGCAAAATGGCGCGGTCGTAGGCACGGCTGGTGATGGTCCCTTCGGTACCGATGACTCCGATCTGACCGCTGCGCGTCAACCGGCAGGCCAGCTCGGCGCCCGGTTCGATAACGCCGACCACGGGAAGGCGGAAATTGCGCGCCAGCTCGGGCAGAGCGACACTGGCGGCGGTATTGCAGGCAACAACCAGCATCTTGACGCCGCGATCGACCAGAAAGGCGGCCGCCTGCAGAGCGTAACGCAGCACGGTATCGCTCCCCTTGGTCCCATAGGGAACCCGCGCGGTATCGCCGAGATAAATGAAGGACTCGGCCGGCAGGCGCCTGCGTGCCGCGGCAAGCACCGTAAGCCCACCGATACCGGAATCAAAAATGCCTATGGGACGACCGGGCATACAGACCTCAAAAAAACTTCGCAACCTTGAACAGTTAGACCAACAGACCGATGCTAGAGAACAGGAGGGGAAAAGTCAAGCGCCGGACCGCTTGACCGCCGCCTGTTCCACTTGCGAGGAGCCGGCTGATGCTATAACATGATTTTTCCTGTAAAAACCGCTTTCATTGCCGGCCGGAAACAGTCGGCCGTTTGCGCGTCACCGGGGGGATGCCGATGGACACATTGCTCGCGTTGCTGCAAAACCTGCAGACGGATCGCCTGATCCACTGGCTGGAAAGCCTCAAGCTTGGCGAACTGGTTCATCACCCGGCCTTTCTGGGAACGGCAGCGGTCATCGCCGCCATTTGTCTGCTGAAACGCTGGTACGGCTTTCTCGGCATCGTCGGCGGGCTGGCCGGCTTTGTCTGGCTGCTTTCCTATACCCTGGAGCAGGGAACCGAGCTCGACAGCGCCGGCAATCCGACCCTGCTGGTCTTTATCGGCGGCGGCGTCGTCATCATCGGTGTTGTCATCTACCTGCTTTTCATCCGGTCCGAATAGGCTGCCCCCATGACAGGTCTTGCCTTCCCCATCCCCCTGGAAATCCTGCTGGCATGCGAACGCAAGCCGGTCGACCTGCTGCGTTGCTTTCTTCAGGACAGTCGTCCGAATGCCCTTCTGGAAGAGGCCCACCTGGCCGGCATGACCCCTCAGGCCCCCCTGATCGACCGCGCCCTGTACGGAACCATTCTGGCCCAGGGAATCGATGAAGTCATCGTCGCGGCCTCAGCCGACCGCCCGACCCGTCACCTGGCCGCCCTGCTGGCCCGCCACGATGTCCGGATCACCTGGTTCAACTGGCCCGCGGACCGCAGCAGGGAATCTTTGGCCCTGGAAATCAAAAAGCTGGCCCGACATTTTGGCGCCATTCCGGTCGACATCGACCAGGCCCTGCGACGACTGGGACGCATACGTGAACGCCTGCGCGAACTCGATCGCATCGTCTGGCAGGACGGCCGCATCGATCCGAGCCAGGCCTGGCCGGTCCAGATTGCAGCAGCCGACATGTACGGTGACCCGGATCGCTATCTGGATACCGTGGAACAGCTCATCGGTGGCGCACAAAGACCGGCGGCGGCCAAACGGGCCATCCGCCTGGCGTGCCTGGGCGATCCGCCCCTGTGGAGCGATTTCTTCCTGACCATGGAGGAGTTCGGCGGCCGGGCCGTTTTCATCGAATACGCGCATCACCTGGCAATGCCGCGCCAGGCTGACTCACTGGTCGACCAGTACCTGGCCTTCGACCTCCCCTATGACCTGCAGCAGCGGCTGCAGAACTGCCTGACGGAAATCCGGCAACGCGACGTGGACGCCCTTGTTCTGGTCCGTACCGGACACGCATCAAACGACGCAACCCTGGAGCTGCTGCTGCGCCAGATGGCCGAACGCCCCCTGCTGGTGGTCGACTGCCTGGACTGCGGCCCGCTCGACCTGGTCACCCGCCTGCGAATTCGCGACTTTCTGCAAATGCTGCAGAGCCTGCACCACTAACCAGAGACGACGGAGTCTGCCATGGCCCTGAAAAAATCGGATGCCCTTTTTGCCCTCGTCGTGGTGATCGTTCTGGCTGTGTTCTTCGCCATATCCGGCAAGGAGACCACCAGCCACGTTCCCAAAGACGATATCCACAGCCGCTTCTACCCCATCATTCAAAAGGAGGGGAAAAAAGCGGGCGAAAAATTCTGCGGCGAATGCCACAACGAAAAACAGGTCCCCTTTCCCGAGGGACATCCACCCAAATTCCGCTGCCTGTTCTGTCACAAACTCGACCGCGACTGACCGCCATTGGCCATTTGGCGATATGTTCCGGGACCTGCCCGGATCCTCAATGCCCGCCGGGACGTCCCCGTCCCGGTAAGGCTCAAAAAATTAAACAAATTCAAGAAGATAAAACAAGGGGTGCCACCGGCCGGCCCGATGGCACCCTTGTTGCTTTTCATGGGTGAGTTGTGATCCGAACGATTTCTGCTGTCAGGAGGCGACAGAACGTGTCCACATCTCCCAAAAACGGCAACGTCTTTGACTACCTGCTTTATGCCCTGGCGGGCGGCGTCTTTATGGCGATCAGCTATTCCTTCATCCTCTGGCTGCGGTTCTGACCCCCATCCATTTCAGACCCCGCGCAGCAACACTTCGTCAGCACAATCCGCCACCAGATCCCGCCAGCCCTTCAGCACCTGCACCGGGTGAGGCTCGCATTGCGCCATGGCAGGGTCAAAGGTCACCTGCCCTGAGTACTGCTGCAGCACCCAGCGCCGCGCGCCTCTGGCCAGTTCGGCCATCCTGAGAAGGTCCTCCTGTTCAACAAATCCGGGGACACAGGTGGTCCGCAGCTCCCAATCGATGTCGGCAGCTTTTAACAGCTCAAGGCTTCGCTTCAGCGCGTCCGGATCGACGGGGCGTCGGTGCAGCTCGCCGTAGCGTTCGGGAACCGTTTTCAGATCCAGGGCGACATAATCAAGCCGGCCCCGTCCGAGCAGTCGTTCCAGAACCCTGGGAGCCAATCCGTTGGTATCGAGTTTGACCAGCAGCCCCAACTCCCGGGCGGCCTCGACCACCTCATCCAGTTCGGGTGCCAGGGTCGGCTCGCCGCCGGTCAGAACGATGCCATCAATGAAGCCGCATCTTTGCTCCAGTTCTTCAAAAAGGAGTTCAACCGGAAAATCGGGCAGGGAACGGGGATCGCCCAGCAGTGCGGGGTTGTGACAGAAGGGGCAACTGAGATTGCAGCCGTGAAAAAAAACCAGGGACGCAATCCGCCCGGGGAAATCAAGCAGACTGGTCCCCTGAAAGCCCTTGATGGCCATGCCGGAATCCTGCAGGCCCCGACCTTGTATCAGGCGGAACCGGACACGGCCTGGGACAACCGACGCCTCCACAAGGTCCGGCTTTCGTCAGACCATCCGTCGTCCCCGCCTCCCCGCAAGGGGATGCAGCCGTTTTCCGCCCGTCAAAGGTGGGGCATCAAATCAGTCGTTGGTTTTGCGTTCGACAAGAAATTCAGTGCGGTCCTTGAATTCTTCCTTCTTGCCGCGGTTCCACTGCTGAACCGGGCGGAAAAACCCGCAAACCCTTGCGTACACTTCGGTCCTGGCGTTGCACCTGGTAGCCATGCTGTCCTCCTCTGAATGAAGCGGCCGCCCGTTCTTCGGCAACCGCATACCAGTAAAGAGCCTGCCAATCCATTCCGACGTCCATCATCAGGCTGCCGCACCTTCATGCTTGTGATAGGGACAACTGAAATGTTCGCCGGCGATATAGCCATGCTCGGGGCAAATCGTGAAGGTCGGACTGATGGTGAAATAGGGAAGATGGAAGTTTTCGGCGATACGCCGCACCAGGGTCCGCGCACTGCGCCAATCCTCCAGGCGCTCACCAAGGAAGCCGTGGAACACGGTCCCCCCGGTGTAGAGAGTCTGCAAGGCGTCCTGATGCTGCAGAGCCTCAAAAATGTCATCGGTGGCGCCGACCGGCAACTGGCTGGAATTGGTGTAGTAAGGCTGTTCGCTGCCGGAGGTGCGAATATCGGCAAAGCGCTCGACATCAAGTCGTGCCAGACGGTAGCTGGTCCCTTCGGCGGGCGTTGCCTCGAGATTGTAGAGGTGCCCGCTTTCCTCCTGAAAACCCTCAAGCTGTTTGCGCATGAACTCCAGGGTCGCCCGCGCAAAGCTCTTGCCTTCGGCGGAATCGATGCCGACCCCAAGCAGGTTGAGACTGGCCTCGTTCATACCGATCAGGCCGATGGTGGAAAAATGGTTGTCCCAGTAACGGCCGCTGCGCTCAAAGATGCCGGAAAGGTAAAAACGGCTGTAGGGATAGAGGCCATCACGGGTCAGCCGTTCGAGCTGTTTACGCTTGATTTCCAGCGACTCATAGGCCCAGCGCATCAGTTCGCTGATGCGGTCGAAAAAGTCGGTCATACTGCCCGCCTGGTAGGCGGCGCGCGGCAGGTTGAGAGTGACGACCCCGATGGATCCGGTCAAGGGATTGGAGCCGAACAGACCGCCGCCCCGCCGACGCAGTTCGCGGTTGTCCAGACGCAGGCGGCAGCACATGGAACGGGCATCCTCCGGATCCATGTCCGAGTTGATGAAGTTGGAAAAATAGGGAATGCCGTATTTGGCGGTCATCTCCCACACCGGCTTGAGGCGGTCGCTCTCCCAGTCGATGTCGCGGGTGATGTTGTAGGTCGGTATCGGAAAGGAAAAGATACGGCCGGAGGCATCGCCCTCCATCATCACTTCGCAGAAGGCGCGGTTGAACAGGTCCATCTCCGGCTGGAATTCGCTGTAGGTCTCTTCGCGTATTTCCCCGCCGACAATCACCCCTTCCCGCCCCAAACCGGCCGGAGGGGTCAGATCCAGGGTGATATTGGTAAAGGGGGTCTGGAAGCCGACGCGCGTCGGCACATTCATATTGAAGATGAACTCCTGCATCGCCTGTTTGACCTCGGCATAGCCAAGGCCGTCATAGCGGATGAAGGGAGCCAGCAGGGTATCGAAGCTGGCAAAAGCCTGGGCGCCGGCCGCCTCCCCCTGCAGGGTGTAAAAGAAATTGACCACCTGCCCCAGAGCGGTGCGAAAATGGCGCGGCGGAGCGCTTTGCACCTTGCCGTAGGCCCCGGTAAAGCCTTTGAGCAGAAGGTCCTTCAGGTCCCAGCCGCAACAATACACCGACAGCATGCCGAGATCGTGAATATGAAAATCCCCTTGCCGGTGCGCATCGGCGATATGGGCGGGATAGATCTTGGTGAGCCAGTAGTTGCTGGTGATATTGGCGGCGATGTGGTTGTTGAGCCCCTGGAGGGAATAACCCATATTGGCGTTTTCATTGACACGCCAATCTTCCTGGGAGAGATAGGAATCGACCGCCTCGACCGCCTCCTGCATGAACTGGCGGGTCTTTCGGAGTGCGGCGTGCTGCTGGCGGTAGAGGATGTAAGCCTTGGCAACCTTGGCGTGCCCGTTTTCGATCAGGCACTTTTCCACCAGGTCCTGGACGTTCTCGACCGTCGGAACCCTGCCGTCCTTGTAGACGACCTCAAGGATGCCCACGACCTGGCGGCAGATCTCATCCGGTTTGTCCAGGTCGGTCCCGCCAACCGCCCGAACGGCTTTGCGTATCGCCTCGGCGATCTTCGAAGGTTCAAACTGACACAGCCTGCCGTCACGCTTGCGAATGAACTCGATCATCGCCGGGCCCTCCCCTCACTGTCAATGGCACGGAGACAATCTAGCACAACAACGCCTCACCGCGTCAAGGGGAAAAACACAACATCTTGCAATCCTTTTTCACACAACACCCAACATATTGTGAGCATCATGGGGACAAGCTGTGGACAACCAAAAGGGGCCGCCGGCTAACAGGGCAAGATTCTTGACCCCTGCGGGACCGCCATGCTAACAGAGCAGCTGTCAACCACCGGAAGGGAGAGGTTATGTCTGGACTGACGCGCTTCGGCATCTCCATCGACAGCAAACTGCTCAGCCGTTTTGACCGGCTGATTCAGGAAAAAGGTTACCTGAACCGCTCGGAGGCCATACGCGACCTGATTCGCAATGCGCTGGTTGAAGAGGAGTGGCGTGAGGGAAACGAAGAAACCGTTGGCACCATTACCCTGGTTTACGACCACCATACCCGTGACCTGGCCGACAAACTGACCGAACACCAGCACTCCCATCACGATGCCATCATTTCCGCCCTGCATGTCCATCTTGACGCGCATCATTGCCTGGAAGTGGTGGTCGCCCGGGGACCCGCGGCCAAGGTTCGCCGACTTGCAGACGAACTGATCGGCACCAAGGGAGTCGTCCACGGCAAACTGACCATGGCGACCACGGGGCGGAATCTGAGCTGACCCGAATTGGTCCGGATCAGGCCAGACCGGCGGCGGACGGCCGGTCGGAGCTTTCCCCCTGCTCTTCGGTGGCTTGCGGCAGGGTTATCAGGACCCGGGTATATTCACCCGGCACACTGTCGAAACCAATCTCTCCCTGGTGCTCCCGGATAATGTCGAAGCTGATGGACAGTCCAAGGCCGGTACCGACCCCCGCCGGCTTGGTGGTAAAGAAGGGATCGAGAATCCGTTGCCTCAGGTGAGCGGGGATCCCGACGCCGAAATCCTGGACCACCAGACAGACCCGCTCCCCCTCGACAGCCTGGGCGGAAATCACCAGACGCTTTTCGTCGTGCGCCTGGGGATACTTGTCGTTGAGGGCATGCCGGGCATTGCTCAAAAGATTGATGAGCACCTGTTCGAGCTGTTGGCGCCGGGCCGCCACTGGCGGCAGGTCGTCGGGCAGCTCGACCGCAACCTGGATCCCGTCTTTCTGCAGCTGGGAATGCATCAATGTCAATGCGTCAGCGACCACCTCGGACCAGGCGACCGGCCTGAAGGACTCACTGCGCTTGCGGGCAAAATTGAGCAGACTGCTGACGATGGAGGCGATGCGGTCCCCCTCCTTGAGGATGCGCCGGGGAATATCGCCCTTCGGGTCCTCGCCGTACTGGTTCACCAGAATCTGGGCGTAGTTGATGATACCGTTGATCGGGTTGTTGATCTCGTGAGCCACGCCGGCGGCCAGCTCGCCGATGGCGGCCAGCTGACCGGTGCGCAGACGGTCGCGCTGCTCACGCTGCTGGTCGGTAACATCCCGCAAAAACTGGATAACCCGCTCAACCTGACCGTCATCTGCACTGATCGGAATCGCCCGCATCTCGATTATCCTGCCCTGCGGCGTCTCGATCTCGGCCTGGCCGGGCCGGCCGTTTTCGAAGACCTCACGAACCAGACAGCTGGTGGTCGACTGCCCGGCGTCGTCGAACAACTCGGCGCAACCTTTGCCGAGCAAATCGGTCGCAGGGTTAGAGACCATTGTGACCGCGGCCTGGTTGGCCCAGGTCACCCGGCAGTCGCGGCCATAAATCAGCAGACCATCCGGGATGGCGTTGAACAGGGCCTGGAACTGCCGCGACATCAGGCGGTGTTCCCTTTCACTCCGCCGCAGGGCCTCTTCCGCCATGCGTCGGTCGCCGATATCACGGGCGACGACAAAGGCAATGTCCCGCGCATCACGCTGATGAAAGCTGATGTCAAATTCAAAGGGAACCTTGTTGCCCGATGGCATGGTCAGGGTCCCTTCCAGAGTCAGATAGCCATCCTGCCGTCCGTGGCGAAAACGCTCGACCGCCTGCTCGTCCGGCTGAAACAGTCCCGGGCACAACTCCCTGAGCGACCTGCCGACCAGGGATTCCCGGTCGGCTCCAAAGACCAGGCAGGCGATCTCGTTCGCTTCCGTCACCTCTCCGGGCATACCGTCGGCCCCGACATCGGCGACGAGAATGGCGTCCCGTCCGCTGTTGAACAGCTCCTCAAAATACTCCCGACTGCGCCGCAGGTCGTCCTCCCGAAGCTGAATCTCACCCGCCATGCCCCGTACACTGGCGGCGAGCTCCTCCAGTTCGGCATACGGCTGCCCGCCCAGACGCCCCTGATAGTCGCCGGCGGCAATCTGGCTCAAATTTTGGGAAAATTCCTGCAGCGGCCGCACCAGACGCTGACTGAGTGTGACAGCGACAGCCACAGCCAGCCAAACAGCGACCAGAAGCGCCCCCGCGACGGAAAACCGCAATTGCCAGGACGTCGCCCCGGCGTCTGCCAGGTCATGGCTGAGCAGAATCATCCAGCCGCTCCCGGGAATGCGCGTGACACTGCCAAGCCAGCGCCCCCCCTGCCAGGTGTAAGGGTAACTGCCGCTTTCGCCGGCAAGCCCCCGACGCACCGGCTCAAGATGCCGCAGGGAAGCACCCCGGGCCAGAGTTCCAAAACCGGACTGGGTGATGACCTGGCCGCTGCGATCCAGCAAGGCCAGGGACAGGGTTTCCCGCCCCCGAACGGCGACGCCCATGCGCTGGAGAAACTGCTCATTGAGACTGCCGGCCAGCACCAGATCACTGAAAGGGAAAACCAGCAGCAGTTCGCGTCGTCCACTGACCGGTGAGGTAAACAGGTCACTCCAGTAGACGTCGTTGGCGCGCACGGCCCGGGCGAAAAAGGGCATCTCGGAAAAATTGACCCCGAGATAGTTGTTGCGCAGGGGCATGGAATCTTCGGTCAGACCGACGTGCAGCACCCGGCCGCGCCGATCGAGCAGCATGATACAGTCAAAATACTCGGCATTGCGTACGGCGCTGTCGAGCAGCAGCCCGGTGCTGTCCTGTTCGCTCTGGAAGTAGTTGACCAGAATGGCGGCGAGCTGGCGCAGCACCGACTGCGGTTCACGCAGGGATTCACTCACCTGAACGGCCACACTGTCGGCAAGCAACAGATTTTCGGAGGCAAGGGAGCGGTGCTGCTGGGCCGGTATCAGCCACAGGGTCACAATCCCGATCAGGACGACCGGCAAAAGAGAAAGAAGAAGAAAGCGATTGAGAAGAAGCGTACGGAGCTTTGCCTGCTTCGTCATCAACAGTTACCACCGGCCCGGCATGGGCCCGGCCCCTCCGGACAACCAACTGCAACACATGGTCGCGTCAAATCAAGGATGATCGGGGGCAAATCCCCCATCCATGCAACAGGGAAACTTTAACCGATTTGCAGGATAAAAAAAAGTCAATATTTGGGCATCAGGCGTCCTGCTCCTGCTTGATTTGAGCAAACATCAGGTTGAGAACCTCCTCAATCTGCCCCGGAGACATCCAGCCATGCTCAAAAAAGATGGTCCCAAGGATACGGTGCGGGCGGCCGGCCAGGTTGTCATCGACCTGTTCACTCAGGGCCTGTTTCAGCTGTTCCGGCGTGACATAACCCAGTCTGACAGCCAGCTGACCGAAACGGGGGCAATAACGCTCACCGGGATGGGAATGCATGGGCGACCTCCTTCCTAGCTGTCCACCTTGCTTATATGTCGGTCGTCAGGCCCGGTCTCTTTAGCGGCAAGCTCCAAACGGTTGCGACCGCCATCCTTGGCACGATACAGGGCCGTATCGGCCTGGGCGAAAAGAGCCTCGGCGTCCCTGGCGTCACCCGGAAAGGTGGCCATCCCCATACTGACAGTTATGTTCAGCGCCGCCTCGGGGTGCTGTGGCAAGGGGATGGCCTGGTGTTGAAACGTGCAGCGGATGCGTTCCGCCAACTCCTCGGACTCCGCGGAACCCGTTTCCGGCAGAACCAGACTGAATTCGTCACCGCCGATGCGGGCGACATGGTCGTTGACCCGGACCAGGGTCTTCAGGCGCCGCGCCACTTCCTGAAGGACATAATCTCCGGTCTGGTGCCCATAGGTGTCGTTGATCTCCTTGAAACGGTCGACATCGAGCAGCACCAGGGTAAACTCATGTCCGTAGCGTTCGGAACGCCTGGCCTCCTCATGAAAAAGGCGGTAAAACTCCCGGACATTGTTCAGTCCGGTCAAAAAATCGCTGGCTGACAGCTCGGCCAGTTCGCGATGGCTCTCCTCGAGGCGAAGAGCCATCTGGTTGAAGGTTCGCGCCAGGTCCGCCAGCTCGTCCTGCCCCACCTCCGCAACCCGTGCCGAGAGGTTCCCTTCCCCCAGCTCCAGCACCCCCCGGCGCAAAGACTGCAACGGCCCCAGAACCGAGCGGGCCAGCTGCAATCCGGTGACCACAGACAGGGCCAGGGCCAGAACCACGACCGCCGCAAGAAAGATTCCGGTGTTTTGCCGGCTGGCACGGACCTGAATGTGAAGCAGGGACATCTCCGCCAACGCCAGCTGATGCATACGCTCGAGCGCCCCTTCAATGTCCTCCAGCTTCAGCAGCAATGCTCCGCGCTCAAGACCGCCCTCACCGGGAGCCTGGTGCAGCAATGGCCGCAGATCAGCCCATCCCGCGGCCGCCTGACGCAAGGTCTCGCGCTCTCCGGCCCCGATAAACCTGACCTGCATCAGGGCCTGAAACTGCTGATCAATCTTTTCCAGGACAGACTGGGCCAGAGGCATGGCGGCACGTCCCCGGGTAAGCCGAATGGCATCGGCCAGGTCATGCACCTGCCTGCGCAGTTCATTGACCGGCGCGATTTCCTCGACCGCCTCCGCCACCAGCCGGTCGGCGGCAACGGACAGGTCATGTATCGCCCAGTAACCAAGGGCGACCGCCACCAGAAGGGGAAGCAGGGTCAGCACCAACCCGAGGCAAAAGCGCCGCCTCAGCCCCGAACTTTCCTGTCGCACGTGCCGGGAGGACATGAGCCCATTTTAGCATCCTCTCACCCGTTCGCCGAAAACAGGTATAAAAAAGGCCGCGAAGCTGGTGCTTCACGGCCTTTGCTCCGTCGTTTCGGACAGGGCTCAAATACCCAGATAAGCCTTTTTGACCTCTTCATTGGCCAGCAGGTTGGCGGCTGAATCGGCCAGGGTGATGCGGCCGTTCTCCATGACGTAGCCCCGGTGGGCCAGTTTGAGGGCCTGGTTGGCGTTCTGTTCCACCAGAAAGATGGTGGTATTGTTGGCCCGGTTGATCTCCCGAATGATATCGAAAATCTGCTTGATAATCAGCGGCGCCAGGCCGAGGGAGGGCTCATCGAGCAGCAGCAGACGCGGACGCGCCATCAACGCACGGGAGATGGCGAGCATCTGCTGCTCCCCCCCGGACAGGGTACCGCCGAGCTGGTTGCGGCGCTGCGCCAGAATGGGGAAAAGGTCCATGACCATGTTCAGGTCCTGCTTGATGAGCAGCTTGTTCGTGCGCAGATAGGCACCCATCTCGAGGTTTTCCAGAACAGTCATGTTCGGGAAAATGCGTCGGCCTTCGGGAACCTGGATGATGCCGAGTTCGACAATCTTGTCCCCGGGCAGATCCTGAATCGGTTTGCCCTGAAAGATAATTTCA
The DNA here is from genome assembly GCA_964501815.1 of uncultured Geothermobacter sp. Taxonomy (GTDB): domain Bacteria; phylum Desulfobacterota; class Desulfuromonadia; order Desulfuromonadales; family Geothermobacteraceae; genus Geothermobacter. The sequence continues at coordinate 14,601 of CAZCUR010000022.1, read as the reverse complement.
CCACTGCGCGGCGGCACGACGCCGCACAGGGACATCAGCGTGGTGGTCTTGCCGGCGCCGTTGGCCCCGATCAGGGTGACAATCTCCCCTTCTTCGATCTCGAGGCTGACCCCTTTAAGGGCCTGAATGTTGCCATAAAAGGTATTGATATTGTTGACCTTAAGCATCCTCTTCCCCTTCACCGAGGTAGGCTTCGATAACCTTCGGATTGCTGCGGATCTCCTGAGGCGTCCCCTTGGCGATCTTTTTGCCGTATTCCATGACATAAATCCGGTCGGAGATGTTCATGACCAGCTTCATGTCGTGTTCGATCAGCAAAATGGCGATTCCTTCTTCCTTGCCGATACGGACGATGAGCTCATCCAGTTCCCGGGTTTCCTGGGGGTTCATGCCGGCGGCCGGTTCGTCAAGCAACAACAGGAAGGGATCCGTCGCCATCGCCCGGGCAATCTCCAGCCGGCGCTGGGCGCCGTAGGGGAGATTTTTGGCGAATTCGTCGGCGTAATCGACCAGACCGACCTTTTCCAGCAGCGCATAACTGCGGTCCACGGTTTCCCGTTCCTCACGCATCACCCGCGGGCCGCGCAGCACCGCGCCGACAATACTGGTGCGGGTGCGGCAGTGGCGGCCGATCATGACGTTTTCCAGCACCGTCATGTTCTGGAACAGACGGATGTTCTGGAAGGTGCGCGCCATGCCCATCTCGGTCACCCGGTTGGGCTTGAAGCCGTTGATCTTGCGGCTTTGCCCGTTGGGGGGATGGACGATGATTTCACCGCGGGTCGGCTTGTAGATACCGGTGACGCAGTTGAAGAAGGTCGTCTTGCCGGCGCCGTTCGGACCGATCAGGGCGACGATTTCATTTTCACAGACTTCGAGCGTAACACTGTCAACGGCGCGCAGGCCGCCGAAATCCATGGTCAGCTCGCGTACTTCCAGCAGTTTGCGGGGTGCCTCAGCCATGGTTCTGCCCCCCTTTGCTTCGGTAGGTCTTGCGGACATCGGCAATCAGTCCCTGAGGTCGGAAAATCATCATCAGCACCATTACGGCACCGAAGACAAGCATACGGTAGTCGGCAAAGGCACGCAGATATTCGGGCATCAGAATCAGCACCAAAGCGGCGATAATGACACCGACGATGGATCCCATGCCGCCAAGCACGACAATCGACAGGACGATCGCCGACTCCATAAAGGTGAAGCTGTTGGGATTGATATAGGTGTTGCGCGCGGCGAACATAACCCCGACGGCGCCGGCCCAGAAGGCCCCCAGGGCATAGGCCGACAGCTTGGTGCGCGCCATATCGATTCCCATGGCGACGCAGGCGATCTCATCCTCGCGCAGCGCCATCCAGGCCCGGCCGATACGCGAATCCTTCAGACGGTTGGTCACGAAAATGGTGAGCAGCACCATGAGCAGCATCAGATAGTAGGTGTAGATGGTCGCCCCTTCGATACTCATGTCGATACCGAACAGGCCCGGGCGGGGAATGTTGGCAATCCCCTTGGCTCCACCGGTGAATTCTTCCCAGTTTTCGATGACAATCTTGGCGATGGAACCGAAGCCGAGGGTGACGATGGCGAGATAGTCACCCCGCAGGCGCAGGATGGGAAAACCGAGCACGATGCCGAAAAAGGCACCGATCAGCCCGCCGATGGGCAGACAGCTCCAGAATCCCAGGGCCGGAAAGTGCTGGTTGATCAAAGCGTAGGAATAGGCGCCGACTGCGAAAAAGGCAACATAGCCAAGATCGAGCAGACCGGCCAGGCCGACGGTAATGTTCAGGCCCAGGCCGAGCACCACGAAGATCAGGGCCAGCACCATGATATTGACCTGGTAGACGTCCAGCACCCAGGGGAACAGCAGGGCGACAGCAGCCAGCCCGACCAGAAAAGGCCGATAGAGTTTCGGTTCCCGCAGCAGGCGCTGACCGATATTCAGATCGGTCTCGAGGCCTTCTTCAAGCTCGGCTTTTTTGCGGCTCTTCTGTCTCTTGTCAAGCGCCCAGCACCAGAACTGGTGCAGCACCAGGGCGCCGACAAAGACCCAAAGCATGTTGAGCCAGCGCCATTCGACCGTGTTTTTCAGGGTGTTGACCTTGACCACCATCAGGGGGAAGGTCAGAAAAACAAACCAGAGGGCAACCAGGAGCGAACGTTTCATCGAAGCCATCATGACACCCTCCTAGACCTTCTGCTTGACCGCCTTGCCCAGCAGGCCGGCGGGACGGAGGATGAGAATCAGAACCAGCACGCCAAAGGCGAACACATCTTCGTAGGCGCTGGAGATATAACCGGCCGCCAGCGACTCGGCCAGGCCCAAAACCAGACCGCCCAGAGCCGCTCCCGGAATGTTGCCGATACCGCCGAGCACAGCGGCGGTAAAGGCCTTCACGCCGGCCATGAAACCGATATAGAAGTTGATCTGGCCGATGTAGGAGCCGACCAGCACCCCGCCGATGGCAGCAAGCACCGAACCGATGATAAAGGTGACGGAGATAACCCGGTCGACGTTGATGCCGACCAGCCGCGCCATGACCATGTCCTGCTGGGTGGCGCGCATCGCCTTGCCGATGCGGGTGTACTTGATCAGCAGCGTCAGCGCCACCATGGAGATAGCGCTGGTAATCAGAATCACCAGCTCCGAGCTGCCGATGATATAGGCAATCGGCTCCATGAATTCAAAATCGGGCACCAGCTGCGGAAAGGGGAGAAAGTCAGGGGTCTGGGCCAGCAGCACGTAGTTCTGCAGGAAGAGCGAAGCACCGATGGCACTGATCAGGGGTGACAGCCGCGGCGCGTTGCGCAGAGGCTGATAGGCGATCTTCTCCAGGGTGTAGCCGTAGGCGGCGGCGTAAATCATGGCGATGACCATCGCCAGAATCAGGATGGAGAAGCCGGAAAAGCCGTAGATGGTCAGCACGCCGGCCACAATCAGGGCGACAAAAGCGCCGATCATGTAGATTTCACCATGGGCAAAGTTGATCAGCTGGATGATGCCGTAGACCATGGTGTAGCCCAGGGCGATCAGGGCATAGATACTGCCCCGGGTCAGCCCGCTGCAGAAGAGTTCGAGAAAATAATCCATGGGTTTCCGTCACGTTTCACTTGCGCCGTCACAACCGGAGCGCAAGGCAAAAGGATGGGGGACAGGCCTTGCGCCTGTCCCCCTGTTCACGTTGCCAGAACCTGGGAAACTTACAGTTCGACGAACTTGCCCCCCTGAACCTGGTAGACCGAGAAGCCGACCCCTTCGGCATCCCCCTTGGCGTCGAACTTGATCTTGCCGACCGAAGTTTCGACATAGTTGTTGCGCAGGGCCTGCTCCAGCTTGGCATAATCGGTCCCACCGGCGGCCTTGATGGCGGCCAGGGCGGCCTGCATGGCGGCATAGCCCTGGTCAAAGAAGGTGCCCGGCTCTTTGCCGTATTTCTTCTGGTAGGCGGCACGGGCCTTCTTGTTCTCTTCGTACTTGGTCACGTCCATCGGACCGGTGGCGTAGACACCCTCGGCGTTTTTGCCGGCGATCTCGAGGAAACCATCCCCCTTGATACCGTCGGGGCCGATAAAGGCGGCCTTGACACGCTTGCGCTTGAGCTGGGCCACCAGCTTCGACGCTTCAGGATGATAACCGCCGAAGATAACGGCATCAGCACCCACACGACGCACCTTCTGGATGACGGCCGAATAATCCATGGCGCCGGGCGTAATGCCTTCGTACATGACAATCTTGGCCTTGCCGCCTTCTTCAATGAATTTCTTGGCGAAGTCGGCGAAACCCTTGCCGTAGTCACCCTTGTCGTGGATGATGGCGATTTTCTTGGCGCCCAGTTTGCCGGTGACGAAATCGGCAGCCAGCTTGCCCTGCATATCGTCAGAGGCGATGGTGCGGTAGAAGTTGGGATAGTCACCGCTCTGGGTCAGGGGCGGGTTGGTGGCCGAAGGGGAAATGGCGATGACCTTGGCTTCCTTGTAGATGCCGAGGGCCGCCTTGGTGGCACCGGAGCAGACGTGACCAATGACAACCTTGACGCCTTCAGAGACCAGCTTGGTGGCCGCGTTGGTGGCGATTTCAGGCTTGCACTGGTCATCCATCGGAACAACTTCGATCTTCTTGCCGAGCAGGCCGCCGGCGGCGTTGACCTGTTCAGCGATCAGGGTAGCGGCTTCCTTGGTCGGAATGCCGTAAGGGGCCAGGTCCCCGGTGTGGGGACCGGCGACGCCGATCTTGATGGTGTCGGCGGCGAAGGCCGGAAGGGCCAACAGGGTTGCCGCCAGGGCGGCGACGATCAGCTTGACGTGACGCATCGGTTCTCCTCCTCTGTAACATGTGGTTTCCGCATGGGCAGAAATCGGGACACAGTTTTAACCGTATAAGAAAAACCCACCCGAACAGTCAAGGTAAAAGCTCATGATTTCGGCAAAAATCTTTTTAATCATGCCAAACCGCAAGCCCGCACGCCATCCGACCGGCCAATCTTCGCCAAAAGCGGCTGATTCCGGCCCGGGTTTTGGACAAGGGACGTCCTGAAGGGAAAAACTCCTTTGCCCATCGAAGGCCTTGTGCTATAAGGCGATTTTGTCGCTGCCAAAACCCTGTTTGCCAGCATCAACACTCCGGTCAACCCGAAGGCGGAAGGAAACCATGGAGCGCGGAAAAAAGGAACCGATCGAAGTCATTTGCCCCAAATGCCGCTATACTGAGATCGTCTATCTGCCCTGTGACGACCTGCCCAAATGTCCAGACTGCGACATCCGCATGGTCATTGCCGAGCTGCTGGACGAGGGCAAATCCTATTGACCCCAAATCAGCCCTGGATAGAATGAGCGCCTTCAGGCGTTCGCCACCAACCTGCAAAGGAGGACTCATCATGAAACGTCTGCTCACCCTGATCATCGCTATCGGGCTTCTGGCCCTGCCCCTGGCCGCGACCGCCGGCACCCTGGATGAAATCCAGAAACGCGGCACGTTGCGGGTCGGCATGGAGCCGGGCTACATGCCGTTTGAACTGACCAACAAGAAGGGCGAGATCATCGGCTTCGACGTCGACATGGCCAAGCGCATGGCCAAGGCGATGGGCGTCAAGCTGGAGCTGGTCTCAACTGCCTGGGACGGCATTATTCCCGCCCTGATCACCAAGAAGTTTGACATCATCATGTCGGGCATGACCCTGACCCAGCAGCGCAACCTGAAAATCAACTTCGCCCAGCCCTACATCGTCATCGGCCAGTCGATCCTGCTGAAAAAGGAACTGGCCGGCAAGGTGAAGTCCTACAAGGACCTGAACGATCCGAAGTACACCGTCGGGTCCAAACTCGGCACCACCGGCGAGCAGGCCACCAAGCGCATGATCGGCAAGGCCAAGTACATCTCCTACGAAACCGAGCAGGAAGGCGTGCTCGAACTGGTCAACGGCAAGATCGACGCTTTTGTCTATGACATGCCCTACAACGCCGCCGCCTTCGTTCAGCGCGGCCAGGGCAAGATCGTACACCTCGACAAACCCTTCACCTACGAGCCGCTCGCCTGGGCGGTGCGTAAGGGGGATTTCGACTTCATCAACTGGCTGAACAACTTCCTCAACCAGGTCAAGAACGACGGCACCTATGACAAGATCTACGCCAAGTGGTTCAAGAGTGACGCCTGGATGAAGGAACTGCAGTAACAACCCGGACAGAAGGTAGATAACATTGACAACGGGCAAAGCTGTCTGGCCCTGGAAACTGCTGCTGGCCGTCATCCTCATCGGGATGGCGGCCGGCGTCTGGGGGGCCGTAAACCGTATCGACTACACCTGGCGCTGGAACCGGGTGCCGCAGTACTTCCTTTACCAGGGGGAGGACGCGGTCAAGATTCCCTTCGACGGCCAGGTGGAAAAAATCCGTTCCGCGGGGGACCGGGTCACCGTTGACCTGATCGCCGACAGCGGCGACAGGCTGAAGGTCGAAGTTGACGCAAAAGACCTGCAGGTCAGCGAGGGTGACGAGCTGTTCGAAGGCGACACCATCGGTTTCAACCACGCCTGGCACCTGGGCCCCCTGACCATGGGACTGTGGACCACCCTGTGGCTGTCCGCCTGCGCCAGCATTCTGGCTCTGGTCATCGGTCTTTTGGCCGGCCTGGCGCGCATCAGCCAGAACTACACCCTGCGCGGGCTGGCGACCATTTACGTCGAGTTCATCCGCGGCACGCCGCTTCTGGTGCAGATCTTCATCGCCTACTTCTTCGTCGGCACCGTCTTCAACCTGAGCCGCAACGTCGCCGGCATCGGCGCCCTGGCCATCTTCGCCGGCGCCTATGTCGCCGAGATCGTACGCGCCGGCATCCAGTCGATTTCGCGCGGGCAGATGGAGGCGGCCAGGTCCCTGGGGATGAACAAGCTGCAGGCCATGGTGCACATCATTCTGCCTCAGGCTTTCAAGCGCATTCTGCCGCCGCTGGCCGGACAGTTTATCAGTCTGATCAAGGATTCCTCCCTGGTGTCGGTCATCGCCATCACCGACTTGACCAAATCCGGCCGGGAAATCATCACCAGCACCTTTGCCACCTTTGAAATCTGGCTGACGGTGGCGGCCATGTACCTGGTGGTGACCTCCCTGCTTTCCCAGCTGGTCTTTTACATGGAACGGAGGCTCGCGGTCAGTGATTAAGGCACAGAACGTCACCAAGATCTTTACCGGCCGTGGCCAGGTGGTCCGCGCCGTCGACGGCGTCAGCGCTGAAATCGCCAAAGGCGAAGTGGTCGTTATCATCGGCCCGTCCGGCTCGGGCAAATCGACCTTTCTGCGCTGTCTCAACGGTCTGGAACAGTTCGACGACGGCCACATCATCATCGACGGCATCGACCTGGCCGATCGCAAAACAGATATCAACAAGGTCCGGCGCGAAGTGGGCATGGTCTTCCAGCAGTTCAACCTTTTTCCCCACAAAACCGTGCTTGACAACGTCACCCTGGCCCAACAGGTGGTACGCAAACGCAGCCGGGCCGAGGCGGAGCAGAAGGCGCGGCAGCTGCTCACCAAGGTTGGCATCGCCGAGAAGGAAAAGGAATATCCGTCACGCCTGTCGGGCGGTCAGCAGCAGCGCGTCGCCATCGCCCGGGCCCTGGCCATGGATCCGAAGATCATGCTGTTCGACGAACCGACCAGCGCCCTCGATCCGGAAATGGTGGGCGAGGTGCTCGACGTCATGAAGCAGCTGGCACGCGAAGGCATGACCATGGTCGTGGTCACCCACGAGATGGGTTTCGCCCGCGAGGTCGCCGACCGGGTGCTGTTCATGGACAGCGGCAAGCTGGTCGAGGAAGGGACCCCGGACCAGATTTTCAGCCATCCGAAAAATGAACGGACCCAGCTCTTTTTGAGCCAGGTGCTGTAATTCGCACCGGCAAGACACCCGGAACCAACCGAAAAAAGACCATGGGGACAGGCCAGGGGCCTGTCCCCTTCGTTTCGCACGGAAGGAACATGATGCCGGCACCGTCCAAGCACATCAGCCGCCGTCTCGCCCTGGCCATGGCGCTGTTCTGCGTCGTTGTCTGGGGTGTTTCCTACGCCGTCATCCGCGAAACGGTGCAGCAGATTCCGCCTCTGAGCCTGGCGAGTCTGCGCCACCTGGCCGGCGCGGCCCTGCTCTGGCCGCTGACCCGGGCCCGCTTCGGCGCGGTGCCTATTCCACCCCGGCACCATGCGGTCATGTGCGGCCTGGCCCTGTGCGGCATCAGCCTCTACTTCGGTTTCGAAAACCACGGCCTGAAACTGACCACCGCCTCGCACGGCGCCCTGATCATCGCCCTGATTCCCCTGGGAACCGAACTGGTCACCGCCCTGCGCCAACGTCGGATGCCGCATGTTGCCAGCTGGATCGGCACCGCCCTGGCGCTGGCTGGCGTCAGCCTGCTGGTCGGCCGTAACGACGGCGCCGCCAGCCTCGAAGGCGACCTGCTGATGCTCGGCGCCGTCGCCAGCTGGATCGGCTACACCTTCGGCGTCAACCGCTTTGCCGGGCGCTACCCCGGACTGCTGCTCACGCGCCAGATCATGCTCTGGGGCGGTCTGACCCTGCTGCCCGCATCCCTGTGGGAGCTGGCGGTTCTGCGCCCCGACTGGCCGGGTTTGGCGGCCTGGCTCGGCTTCGCCTACCTGACCGTCATCTGTTCCGTGGTCGGCTACGATTTCTGGAACCGCGCCGTTCCCCGCCTGGGGCCGAGCACCACCAACAACCTGCTCTATCTCCTGCCCCTGGTCGGTGTCGCCACCGGCGTCATCGCCCTGGGCGAGCCGCTCGCCCCATCCCTGTTCATCGGCGGCGGACTGATTTTGGCCGGCGTCATGCTCGCCGGCCGTTCCAGACCCGTCCCCGACCGCGAGGGCTGCCATGCCGAAGAATAGCGGAGACTCCCCCCTGAGAGACGGCCTCAGGGCCGCCTGGCCCATCTGCCTCGGCTACATCCCCATCGGCATGGCCCTGGGCGTGCTTGGCCAGCAGGCCGGGCTCGGTCCGGCGTGGATCGGCCTGATGTCGGTGCTGGTCTTTGCCGGCAGCGCCCAGTTCATCGGCGTGGCCATGATCGCCGGCGGCGCCTCGATGGCCGCCATCATCCTCACCACCTTCGTGGTCAACTTCCGGCACTTTCTGATGAGCAGCGCCCTGGCCGTCCCCCTGCGCGGGGTCCGGCGCGCCTTTCTGCTGCTGTTCGCCTACGGCATCACCGACGAAAGCTTCGCGGTCAACATGACCCGTTTCCGGGAAGGCGACTGGGACCGCTGGCGCGCCCTGGTGGTACACCACGCGGCCAACACCACCTGGGTCATCGCCACCGTGCTCGGCAGCCTGTTGGGCAGCCTGATCCCGCAGGGCGCCTTCGGCATCGACTTCGCTTTGCCGGGGATGTTCATCGCCCTGCTGGTGCTGCAGCTGCACGGACGGGCCTATGTCTTGACCGGGGTTCTGGCCGCCGGATTGGCGGTTCTCTGGAAACTGCTGATTCCGGGGGATTCCTATATCGTCGGCGCCGCGGTGCTGGCGGCCACCGGCGGCTGCCTGGTGCGCAGGCAGGTCAGGCAGGCACGGAGGAATGGGGCATGAGCTTCAGCACCTACCTGCTTCTGCTGCTCGGCATGGGCGCGGTGACCTATTTGCCGCGCCTGCTGCCGCTGCTGTTTCTGTCCCAGCGCAATCTGCCGGGCTGGCTGACCGACTGGCTCGAACTGATTCCGGTGGCGATATTGGCCGCCCTGCTGGCACCGCAGCTTCTGCTCAGCGACGGTCAGCTCGACCCGACCCGGCGCGAACTCTGGGTTGCGGTGCCGGTCTTCCTGTTCGCCCTGAAATTCCGCTCTCTGGGCGGCACCGTCCTTGTCGGCATGCTCCTTTACTGGCTGGCAGGCTTCTGGGCGGCCTGAACATCATATCCGGCCCATTTCCAGCGGTCGTGCACCCAGAACCACTGTTCGGGGCAGCGGCGGATCTCCTGCTCGAGCAGCGTCGTCAGCCGCTGGGTGTCGGCAGTGTCATCACCGGACGGAAGAAAGGGTTCGAAGTAGTCGATACGGTGGCGGCCGTCAGGCTGCACCGTGGTCAGGACCGGCAGGATGACGGCGCCGGCGGCGCGCGCCACCACCGAGGCGACCGGCACCGCCGGCATCACTTCGCCGAAAAAGCGTACCGGCACCCCGAGGCCCGGGCGCACCTTCTGATCGATCAGCACCCCCAGGTCGTGGCCCTGCCGCAACGCCTTGATCATCGGCCTCAGGCCGCCGCTCTTTTCCAGGATGGACACACCAAACCGGGCGCGCCCCTCTTCGACAAACCGGTCAAGACCGGCATTCTCCAGGGCCCGAACAACGATACTGACCGGCCGGCCGGTCAGGTGGACATGGACCGGTGGCAGAATTTCCCAAAAGCCCATGTGCGCCGTCACCACCAGCACCCGCTCGGAGAGCTGGCGGGCGGCATGGTAGTTGTGCATCCCGACCACGTCCACCCGCGCCATCAGCTGTTCGATACCCAGGCGCTGCAACCGCATCGAAGCCATGGCCATTCGGCCAAGATGCCGGAAGACGGTTGCGGCAAGGTTTGGTGAAAATCCGGCGCGCTCAAGATTGCGGCGGCACAGGCGCACCCGGCCGGGCAGCAGCAGGCAGGCGGCCTGTCCCAGCAGACCGCCGAACGCCATCACCAGGCTTTCGGGCACCAGGGACAACAGCAGCGAAAACCCGCGCAGTGCGGTGTAAATCAGCAGATCAGGCACCCTCAGGGCCTTGGTCTGAGACTTTTGCTCCGACATGGTCAGTCTTGTCCTTTCAGAACCGCCTCCAGGGCCGCAGACAGGCGCGCATGCGCCGCGGGCGTCCGGACCGCCAGGCGCAGCCAGCGCGCGTCCAGACCGTAAAAGCTGGCGCAATTGCGCACCAGGATGGCCCTGTCCTCGAGCCGGCGGCTGACGCAACCGGCGTCCGGCGCCCCCGCCGGCAGCCGCGCCAGCAGGTAGTTGGCGGCGCCTTCAACCACCTCGAAACCGAGGCGCCCCAGAACTCCCGCCAGATCGGCCCGCCAGAGCGGCACCGTGGCCAGGGTCCGACGGGCGTAATCCTCATCGGCCAGGGCCGCGCGCGCGGCCGCCAGCGCCGGGGTCGACAGGGCCCAGGGCCAGGATTGCGCCTCCAGCCTGCGAATCCCCTCCACAGGCCCGGCCAGCCAGCCGGCCCGCAGGCCCGGAATGGCATAGAACTTGGTGAGCGAGCGCAGCACCCAGAGGTTGCCGGCCGTCCCCACGGCCTCGACCAGTGAGGCGCCGGGGCAGAAATCGACAAAAGCCTCATCCAGCAACAGCTGCACGCCGTTGGGCAGCCTGCACAGCAGCCGCTCCAGCAGCTCCCTGGCGATCAGCTCTCCGGAAGGGTTGCCGGGATTGGCCAGCACGACCAGATCGACGTCCTGAGCGGCACGCAGGACAAGATCCGGATCGAAAGCCGTCCCGGGCCGGACCAGCAGCGGCTCGATGCGGCAGCCGACCTGGCTCAGGGCCCGGTGGTATTCGCCAAAGGCCGGTTCCACCACCAGGGCGGATTGCGGTGCCAGCAGACGGATGACCCGGTAGATCAGCGGCGTTGAACCGGCATCGACCAGCAGGTGCGCCGGATCCAGGACATGGCGCTCGGCCAGGGCCTGGCGCAGGCTGTCGCCGGTCGTTTCCGGATAGTGCTGAACCTGCTCCAGCGCCTGCCGCGCGGCCTCCATGGCCCCGGGGGGCGGCCCCAGGGGGTTGATGGAGGCGGAGAAATCGAGGATCTGCCCCGGCTCCAGATTAAGACGGGCCGCCAGCTCGAACACCCGGCCGCCGTGAATGGCGCCCATCAGCTCAGCGGCCACGTCAGGAGCCCTCCCAGCAGCAGCGCCAGAATCGAGGTGAGATACATCAGCCGCACCATGCGCCGGTAACTGGTGAGATCGATACGCCGGTCGGCATCGCCCAGGGTCGGCTTGTCGACGGTTTCGCCGAAATAGGTCGCCGGCCCGCCCAGCTGAATCCCCAGGGCGCCGGCGGCGGCCGATTCGGGGAAGCCGGCATTGGGACTTTTGGTCTTGCGCGCGTCACGCAGCATCACCCGCAGACCGTTCCAGCCGTTCAGACCGAGCGGCACCGCGGCCAGCACCATCAGCAGCCCGGTCAGCCGCGCCGGCAGCAAATTGAGCAGATCGTCCAGTTTCGCCGAGGCCCAGCCCATTTCCCGGTAGCGGTCGTCGGTATAGCCGACCATCGAATCGAGGGTGCTGGCCGCCTTGTACATCATCGCCAGCACCGGACCGCCGAGAAAGAGATAGAAAAGCGGCCCGACCACACCATCAGAGGTGTTCTCGGCCATGGTTTCGATACAGGCGCGCAGAATCTGTTCCTCGTCCAGCTGGCTGGTCTCCCGGCCGACGATCATGCTCAGGGCGCGACGCGCCTCCTCCAGCCGCCCCTGCTCCACCAGCACCGCCACCTGCCGGCTTTCGACATGCAGGGCGCGCAGCGCCAGCGTGGTGTAGCCGAGCCAGACGGTGACCGCCAGCCCCAGCCAGGGATGGATGATGCCGGCAAGCCGTATCACCGCCCAGGTAAACAGCCCAGTGACCGTCACCGTGACCGCCGCAAGGACAATGCCCGCCAGACGCCGGTTGTCGAACAGGGTCGCCAGCACCAGCTCCAGGCGCTTGACAAAGCGGCCGATGCCGATAACCGGATGCGGCCAGCCGTGCGGATCGCCCAGCAGCAGATCGAGGGCGAAGGAGGCGCCGGGCAGCCAGATCATGAGACGTTCTCCAGGCCGAGATGGCGCCAGACCGGCTCCAGGTCGAGATGGGTTTCCAGATGGCCGGCCAGGCGATCGAGTTCACTGTCGAGGTCTGTGCTTTGCTGCCCTTCGGGCTCGATCCCTTTGGCGAGAAACAGCGGCAGCAGCAGTGCGTGGCGCAGGCGCTCATCGTCGAACAGCCCGTGCAGATAACTGCCCCAGACGCGCCCGTCGCTGGAGACGGCGCCGTCCTCAATAGCCACCTCCTCGCCCGAACGCCGGGTCAGGCGCAAAAGGGGGCGCGCCAGAATACCGTAACGGGTTTCGCCGGCGTGAATCTCGTAACCGCGAATCCGCTCGAATCCGGCAAAGCCGGCCGCGCCCGCGGCGGTGAGGAAGGTCGCCTCCACCTGGTGGGTCTGCTTGACCGGCCGCATCACCGTCTCGATATCGAGCAGGCCCAGCCCCTCGGTTTCGCTCGGCGCCCCTTCGACCCCGTCCGGGTCAGTAACCCGCTGACCGAGCATCTGGAACCCGCCGCAGATGCCGACAACCATGCCACCGGAGGCGTGCCAGGCGCGAATCGCCTCGGCCAGGCCGGTGCGCCGCAACCAGTCGAGATCCCCCAGAGTGCTCTTGGTGCCGGGCAGGATCAGCAGGTCGACGCCGGCCAGCTCCTCGGGCCGGGTCAGGTACTGCAGCACCACCCCCGGCTCCTGCTCAAAAGGCTCGAAATCGGTGCTGTTGGCGATGCGCGGCAGGCGCACCACCCCGATACGCACCACCCCCTCGGAGGAACGCACCCGGTTGTCGAGGGAGAGGGAATCCTCGGCCGGCAGGTGCAGGTCGAGCCAGGGGACGACACCGAGCACGGGCACGCCGGTGCGCGCCTCGAGTTCGCGGATGCCCGGTTCGAGCAGGGAGGCATCGCCGCGGAAGCGGTTGATGATCACGCCAAGCACCCGCGCCCGGTCGCCTGGGTCGAGCAGCTGCAGGGTACCCAGAATGGAGGCAAAAACGCCGCCGCGTTCGATATCGGCCACCAGCAGCACGCCGGCATCGGCCATGCGCGCCACCGCCAGGTTGGTGATGTCCCGGTCGCGCAGGTTGATTTCGGCGATGCTTCCGGCCCCTTCGATGAGCATCACCTGCGCCCGCTCGGCCAGCTGGCGGTAGGCCTTTTCGACGATGGCCCAGCCGGTATCCCGCCAGGCGTGATAGGCATGCACATCCATGTTGCCGACCGGACGGCCGAGGGCGACCACCTGGCTGCCGGTCTCCGAATTGGGCTTGAGCAGGATGGGATTCATCTGCGCCACCGGCTCGAACCCACAGGCGAGCGCCTGCAGCGCCTGGGCGCGGCCGATCTCGCTGCCGTCGGCACAGACCGCGGCGTTGTTGGCCATGTTCTGCGCCTTGAAGGGGAGCACCCGAATCCCCTTGCGCGCCAGCAGCCGCCCCAGACCGGCCACCAGCACGCTCTTGCCGACATCCGACCCGGTCCCGCCGACAAACAGCGCCGGGGTCGGATTATGACTTCGGCTTTTGCCTTTGGACGTTTCCTCCTGTCTCCCGTCTCCTGTCTCCTGTCTCCTGAGGCGATAGCCTCTCGGCGTCACCATCCTGCCCGCGCCATCGACGAAGGTGGTGCTGTTGCCGATGATCACCAGGGAGAACATGTCGATGGTTTCGCCGGTAAAAGAGGCCAGGTCGGAGACGGTCACCTCCTCCTCGGCACGGCAGGCATTGCGCACGATACCGACCGGCGTGGTCGGATCGCGATGGGCCAGAAGAAGGGCTTGCGCCTCTTCGATCTGGGTCTGCCTCCCTTTGCTTTTGGGATTGTAGAGGGCGACGACGAAATCGGCCTGTGCGGCGGCCTCAAGCCGGCGCCGGATCAGCTGCCAGTCGGTGAGCAGATCGGAGAGGGAAATGACGGCGAAATCGTGCATCAGCGGCGCGCCGAGCCTTGCCGCGGCCGCCTGCACCGCCGAGACCCCGGGGACCACCTCGACCTCGACCGCCTTCGGTCCCTCGACCTGCTGCAGTTCCAGCACCAGTCCGGCCATGCCGTAGATGCCGGCATCCCCCGAGCAGACCAGCGCCACCACGGCGCCTTCGGCGGCGCGCCGGAGCGCCTCGCGACAGCGCTCGGTCTCCTGCCGCATGCCGGTGGCAAAGGTCTCCTTGCCCGCCACCAGCTCCGGAATCAGTTCCAGATAGGTCTTGTAGCCGGTGACCACATCGGCCCGCTCGATGGCGGCCCGCGCCGCCGGAGTCAGATGGGCGGTGTCACCGGGGCCAAGTCCGACGATGTAGAGT
>CAZCUR010000021.1:6854-35139 GCA_964501815.1 uncultured Geothermobacter sp. | reverse complement strand
CCCGGCAATCATGGCTTGCCAAGGCGAAGCCCCGCAGGCTTTGCCTGCGGGGCGAAGACTGGTGGAGGTGGCGGGAATCGCCCACTACGGTCTCGCCGTCACGGCGATCCCTGCGTCGGCTCCCCTCCGCTCGCTGACGCGGCCATCCCTGGCCGCTTTTCGTCCACTGGACGCGCTCGCTTCGCTTCGATTCCCGCCCGCAAATGTACAAAAGGACGCCCCCAGATGGGGGCGTCCTTTTGAATCTGGTGGAGGTGGCGGGAATCGAACCCGCGTCCGGAAACCTTCCACTCAAGGCGTCTACATGCTTAGTTCGTGTTTTGTCTTCACCCTCGGAACTCCCACGAACAGGATTTCCTTCGGGGTAGCCTGCTTTGGTTTCGCTGCCGCGACACAGGCCTCCGCGTCAGCTAGCCCGCTGAATTGACGTCCCAGGCCCTACACGGGCGATAGGTCAAGGGACGTGGCTGCAATTAAGCAGCCAGTGCGTAACGAACGTCGTTGTCGGCGTTTGTTTGGTTTGGGCTTTTTTACGGAGCCAGCCCACTCCGGCATGCAACCTTGGCTTCCGATCCCCGTCGAAACCGTGTCACCCCCGTCAGGTCAGGCTCGAGACCAGAGGCTCGAGGTAAAAGGTTGGAAAATGTTTCAGCTAATGGCAGCTAACCTATTATGCCACAAAAGGTTTCCGATGCGCATCAATAATCTTTGCGGCGCATGGCGCGCTCGACCTCGCGGGCATCCTGCTTCTTTTTGAGGCTCTGGCGCTTGTCGTACAGTTTCTTGCCGCGCGCAAGGCCGATTTCCAGCTTGGCGCGGCCGTTCTTGAAATAGAGCCTGGTCGGCACCAGCGCATAGCCGCTCTGTTCAACCTTTTTGGTTATCTTGGCGATTTCGGCCGCATGGAGCAGCAGCTTGCGGCTGCGCAGCGGCTCGTGATTTTCCCGGTTGCCAAAATCGTAGGGGCTGATGTGCATGTTCTCGACATACACTTCGCCGTTTTTGATCCGGCAGTAGCTGTCGCGCAGGTTGACGGCGGCCGCACGCAGGGACTTGACCTCGGTCCCCTGCAAAACCAGGCCGGCCTCCCAGGTCTCATCGATAAAATAGTCGTGGTAGGCCTTCTTGTTGTTGGCGACGACCTTGATACCCATGAAGTTTATCCGTCTCTGCCGCTTTCCACCCGAACGATGCGGGGCAGATAGCTTTCGGCGTCAAATCGTTTCTGGCGAAGCTTCAGCCCGACCAGAGCAAGGAGCAGCCCGCTGATACCGCTGAGCGCGGTTACAAGTTCCGGATCGACATCCGGGAGCAGCCGGGGCGCAAGTGCCTTTGCCACCAGGCTGCAGAAAACCAGGGCGACCAGCGGTACGATATAGACCAAAAAAGAGGATCGCAACAGCGTGTCGCTGCCGATGGCAATAACCACCCGGTCGCCAATCCGCGCTCCCGGCCCGTTGAGGGCCTCGACAACCCTCTCCTCGCGGCCATGGCCGGCGTGGCAGGCGCTTTTGGCATCGCAATGATCACAGGCGCTGCTGCGCACGCAGCGAACCCGGGCGATTCCGTTCGCCGTCACGTCGACAACTATACCGGTCTCTTCAATCATCCCCAAAACATTCCCGAATGGAGGCGGGATTATAGGTCGGATGGGACGAGCCTGGCAACCTTTCGCTGCCGTGCAGAACCAGTTGTTCGACCCGGACACGGTCACCGCCGGCAGTCAGACTCTCCAGAACCATGCTGTCCGACCAGGTTGACGTATCGGCTTGGACCACCTGAAAGTGCGCCTCCCTCCCAGCGGCCAGAGATCCGATCCTTTCGCCAATCCCAAGGGCCTCGGCCCCGCCCCGGGTCGCCATATCCAGCAGCTCCTCCGGAGCGAGTTCAGGATAGATTCGGGCGGCTGCAGCCAGTTCGTCCCAGAGCGAAAGGCTGTCATTGGAGGCGAGGCTGTCTGTGCCGAGTCCGACCCTGACGCCTGCCCGGATGTAATCGAAGGCTGGCGCCCGTCCGACGCCAAGGCGTTCGTTCGATCGGGGGCAAAGAACCATGGCACAGCCGCGCCGGCGGATCCGTTCGATATCGTCGCCGTTGACCTGAACGCCATGGACGAGGACCACCCCGGGCTGCAACAGGCCGCATTCATCCAAAAAGGCGACCGGAGAAACCCCTTCGCCGCTGCCGAGATAATCCTGCCATCCGGCCAGGGGATAGATGCGTTCGGCCAGGGGACCTTTCGCCGAACGTATCAGCTCGGTCTCCGCGGCGGACTCGGCGACATGGATGCTGGCCGCAAGCCCGCCGAGGCGCACGGTGTCGGCCGCCAGAGTGAGGGTTTTGCGGTTGAGGGTATAAGGGGCGTGGGGGGCCAGTCCGGCCCAAAGATGCGGACCGGGCTGCTGCCGGAGTTTCCGGGAGATATGGCCGAGCACTCCAGAAAAGGCCTGCTCATCCTGCCCGAGCACCTCAAAGTAGACCCTGCCCAGCAGCGGACTGAGCAGATAGGAATCAGCCAAACTGTGTACGGAGAGGAAGTCCCCGATGGCCCCGGTACCAGAGCGCAGGCACATCTCAAGGCCGTCAAGGATGGCCTGACGGTGGGCGTCGAGGTCCAGGGACCGCTTCACCGCTATGACCCGCAGCAGCCAGGCGGTGAAATCCCCATCGGGCAGATACCCCTCTCCTTCGGCCAGCCATTCAGGAAAGCCGGTCAGCTCCAGGTGGGTGTGGGCGTTCACCAGCGGGGGGAGAATGACACGGTCGCCGTAATCAACAACCTGCGCGCCGACCACCTGGGCGCGCAGTTCCCTGAGCTTGCCGACGGCGCAGATCCGCCCCTGCTCGATCACCAGGGCCCCGTTTTCCAGGGGCCGCGAACCGATGGGAACCAGATACCGTGCGGTGACCAGCCGGGTCATAACGGTTCACATGGCGGGGGCGACAACCCCAAGGACTTCGGCCAGGCGCTGTTGCAGCGGCCGGACTTCGGGATGGTCCGCAAGGGCGACCTGCTCTTTGAGAATATCCTGGAGAATCTCCTCGGTGGTGAGGGGGTTGGCCAGCACCACCCGAAAAACGGTGACCATCTGCCGGTTGTAGCGCGGCGCCTGAAGGGTCGTGCGCGACACAAAGGTTTTGCCGGCCTCACGCTGGCGTTTCTGAATCTGCCGGGTCAGCTCGTCAAGTACCCTGTTGGCCTCAATGCGGACCTTTGCTTCGGCATCGGCAAGGGCGGCCGCAGCCCAGTGCGGGACGTACCGGTAGGTAAAGATGTTCAGCTCCGGCTCGGTCATCAGCTCAAAATCCTGGTGCTGCCGTATCAGACCGGCAAACTGCCGCGCCCGCTCGATCCCCATATCGATCAGCAACTCATAGCCCTTGCGTCCCATGATACACAGACCGGCATGCACCAGCATGGATTTGCCGGGACGCGACCCTTCGAGGGTATGGCTTCCCAGGTCCTTGGACCCCTCGCGCAGAATATAGGTGGCATGATGTTCGATGGCCCGCAGCGAGGCCGGGTCGCGGAACAGCACCATGCCGGCCCCCATGGGGACATAGAGCTGTTTGTGGGCATCGAGCGTCACCGAATCGGCCCGTTCGATGCCCGCAAGCAGATGCCGGTGTCGCCGGGAAAAGAGGGTCGGCCCGCCCCAGGCGGCGTCAACATGGAAATGGCAGCCGACCTCGGCGGCGATGTCGGCCAGATCGTTCAGCGGATCGACGTTGCCGGTCTCGGTGGTCCCGGCAATACCGACAATCGCCAGCGGGCGGATGTTGTCCCGCAAGAGACGGTCGATTTCCCGTCTCAGGGCATCGAGATCGATCCGGTTATGGCTGTCGGTGTCGACCCGGACCAGATTGCTGCGACCGATGCCGAGCAGGTCGGCCGCCTTGCCGAGGGAATAATGCCCCCGGTGGGACACCAGAACCGCAAGCCCCCGACATCCGAGGTGCTCAAGGGCGGCGGCATACCCTTCCTGAACGATACCGCCAAAACCGTCACCGGGGGCGCACAGCAAATTGCGCGCGGTCCACAGGGCGGTGACATTGGCGATCGTGCCGCCGGAACAGAAGGCGCCGAGAGCATGGGTGCTGTCATGCATCCAGCGGCGATAAAAATCCCCCGATTGGCCATAAATGAGCCGATGCAGCATGGCCAGAACCTGACGTTCCATCGGCGTGAAGGCCTTGGAGGTTTCCACCTTGACCAGATTCTGGTTCAGGGCGGTCATCAGGCGGGAAAGCGGCAGCATAAAATAGGGCAGCGCCGAGGTCATGTGACCGACGAAACCGGGCGCGGCGGTGTGCACCGAATGGGCGACCAGCTTTTCCTTGATAAACTCGGTGTAGTCGGAAACAAAAGTCGGCTCTTCGGGGATGTCCGGGTCGGCAAAATCCCTTTCGATATCTTCGAGACTGCGTTCCAGAGCAACAATGTGGGCCTGCAGAAATCCGGCGACATCCTCGGTGATTTCCCGGTCAATCCTGCCCAGAGTCGAATCGGGGGCTTCGGGGATGGTGAAAATACGGTAGAGATTTTCCAGATTGGCGCGCGCCGCCTCTTTGGGTGTCATGGGCAATCCCGTTCGTCAGTCAACCTGTCCCGCAGGACCAAGGAGATGACCGTTGTCAATCAGCCGCGTCTGGCCGACGAAGACGGCAAGCAGCAAAACGGCCTTTTCATCAATGTCGGCCACATCCTGCAGGCTGTCCTGATCGCAGATTTTGACGTAGTCGATGCGCGCCTCCGGCTCGGCCTCTATCAGGGAACGCACCTTTTCAATGATTTTGCCGGGGTCGCGTTCGCCCGCAGCGGCCAGCTCACGCGCCGTCTGCAGGGAACGGTACAGGGACAAGGCCTGGCGCCGCTGTCCGTCGCTCAGGTAGACATTGCGGCTGCTCATGGCCAGGCCGTCGGCTTCTCGTACGATGGGCATGCCGACGATCTCGACCGGCAAATTGAGGTCGGCGGTCATGCGCCGGATAACCGCCAGCTGCTGAAAGTCCTTCTGGCCGAACAGGGCGACATGGGGCTGGACGATGGTGAACAGCTTGGTCACCACGGTGGTAACGCCACGGAAATGCCCGGGACGGCTGGCCCCGCACAAAACCTCGGTCATCGGTCCGGTCACATCGACGAAGGTGCGATAGCCACGCGGGTACATGTCCTGGGCTTCGGGGGCGAAGATCAGATCGACACCAACCGATTCCGCCAGGGCGGCGTCCCGGTCCAGGTCGCGCGGGTAGCTGTCGAAATCCTCGTTTTCACCGAACTGGGTCGGGTTGACAAAAATGGAAAGCACCAAAACATCCCCACGCCGGCGCCCTTCGCGCAGAAGAGAAAGGTGGCCCTCATGCAGCCAGCCCATGGTGGGGACAAAGGCAATGCGCTTGCCGGCCTCGCGCAGGGCCAGGCACCGGCGCTGCATCGCGGCTGTCGAACGAACAATCTCCATATCAGGCTCACTCGTCACGGACTATTTGAAACTGTGCTCCTCTTTCGGGAAAGCACCCTGTTTGACCTCATCGATGTAATCCCGGACCGCCCCCCGAATCAGGCCGGCAGCATCGGCGTAGCGTTTGACAAATTTGGGGGAGTATTTTTCACAGAGCCCCAGGATATCATGGATGACCAGGACCTGGCCGTCACAACCGGGCCCGGCGCCGATACCGATGGTCGGGATGGACAGGATGGACGTGATTTGCTCCGCCAGCGAAGCGGGAATGGCCTCCAGCACAACAGCACAGGCGCCCGCCTGCTCAACCGCCCGGGCGTCTCGAATCAGCTGTTCGGCCTGTTCTTCCCTGCGCCCCTGGACCTTGTAGCCGCCCATACGGTGGATCGACTGCGGCGTCAATCCGATATGGCCCACCACCGGAATATCAATATCGACCAGGGCCCGGATGGTTTCGGCCATGGTCTCTCCACCCTCGAGTTTGACCGCCTGGGCGCCGCCATCCTTGATCAGACGGCCGGCGTTGCGGCGCGCCTCGACCACATCGGTCTGGTAGGACATAAAGGGCATATCCGCGATGACCAAAGCCCTGGCCGCGGCGCGCACAACCGCCCGGGTGTGATAGACCATCTCGTCCATGGTCACCGGCAGCGTGGTGTCATAGCCGCTGATGACCGAACCGACCGAATCCCCCACCAGGATGGCGTCAATTCCCTCATCATCCATCAGCCGGGCAAAAGGATAGTCGTAGGCGGTGAGCACGGTAATCTTCTCGCCTTCATCCTTCATCCTGCGCAGGTCCAGAATCGTCTTCTGTGCCATGGTTCGAACTGCTCCAAAATAGAAAATGCGCCTTCGGCGGACCGAAAGGCGCAGGCGAATGTTATCCGTGCGGGGGCACGGGAAGAGGCACCCGGCAAATCCTTTCCGTCCCGGTCCGCGGATCCAGGCGGTCTGTTGACTTCAGGGCCCGCCGACCACAATGGCTCCAGACCATAAAGGTTCCGGGCCGGGTCGCAGGGCCCTGGCGGGGCGTTCTTCCGTGTTTGTTTGCCCCGGGCAAAAAAGCGTTTTAGCGTATACCACAGGGGACTGAGGCGGTCCAGACAAATTTTAATCCGCCACCCCGTTCAGTCCTCTGCCGGTTCCTTTTTGTCCAGCGACAGTCCGTCGCGATAGGCATCGGCGATTGGACCTCCCAGGGACCAGTATTGCCGTATGCCGCCAAGATAGACAAGGGGGTCAAACGCATTCGGTTCCATGCCGCCTTCTTCGTCAAAAGCCTCTTCGGCGGCATGAATCTGCACAATCTCACCCAGCACCAGACGATAGTCACCCAGTTCTGTTTCACCGGTCAGACGGCACTCGACATTGAGAGGGCATTCGCGCACCAGCGGGGCCGCAACCTGTTCCGCCGGGACCAACGTCAGCCCGGTTTTCTCCGCCTTGTCGGCATCCCGGCCTGAACGAATGCCGCAGTAGTCCGCCTCGACCGCCAGGCTCGACGGAACCACATTGACGGTAAAACAACCGGTTTGACGGATGTTTGCGTAACTGAGCCGCCCCTTGTTGAGGGACACCGCCATGGTTGGAGGGGTTTTGCTGACGACACCGGCCCAGGAAGCGGTCATCAGATTGGGTCGTCCGTCCCCGGCCACGGTTGCAATCAGGGTGGTCGGTTGCGGGAAAAAGGTGACACAGGGGCCAAGCTGTCGTTTTTTCAGGGGCATAGTGTTTCTCACCTTGAATCAGGAATGTTTGCGTAACAGGCGGCCGAGACTTCCGGCAAGGACCATCAGGGGATGCAGGTTTTCCAGCATCCCGTCACCGAGGCGGCGGCGCTGGTTCCGGTAGACCTGCACCAGCGGCCGTCGCGCCTCAAGGTAGGCACGCAGGTCCCCGCCGGTTTCGGTCAAAATATCCGCAGTGAGTTCGGTCACCAGACTCACCAGCTGGGCCCTTACGGACTCACGCGCCAGCCGGTCCCAGCGGTCACGGACCGGTATCCGGTCGAGCAGGCTGAACAGGCGCTCAACCTCAAAACGCTCATACACCGCCAGATAAAGCGGCTGAACCTCGCTGATAGCCCGACCGACCTGGTTCGCCAAAACCACAACAGGCAGAAAATGATCGACCGCCAGCAAGGCGGTAAAAGCCTTCCGCAGTTCATCCGGCAATTCGGTGGGCAACTCATCGACGACTTCGGCCTGCTGCAGGTAGGCGTCCAGCTGTTTTTTCAGAGTCGCCAGATCTTTTTTCCGGTACGGCAGGGCAAATCCCGAAACCAGCGCCCGCTGGCAAAAACGGTTCAGCGCCGATTCGATGGCAAGCAGCAGCTCATGCTGGCGCCGGGCCGGCATCCTGTTATCCTGGGCAAAAATCCAGGCGCGCAAACGGGCGGCTTCAAAAAGCCGATCCGCCACCAGATAGGCCCCGGCGACTTCGGTCAGGGAACTGCCGGTCGCGCGCGCCAGCCGGTCACAAAAAGCGGCGCCGGCCTGGTCAACAATCCGGTTGGTCATAACGGTGGCGACAATCTCTCTGGCCAGCGGATGTTTGGCCAGCTTGCGGCCAAAAGTTTTCCGTACCGCCTCGGGGAAATAGGAGAGCAAATCCTCGTAGGCCAAATCGGTGGCAACCAAATCGCTCTCAAGCAGGGCCTGGTAAAGCTGCATTTTGGCATAGGCCAGCAGCTTGGTCAGTTCGGGACGGACCAGAGCACGCCGGGCTCGGGCCAGAACCGTCTTGGCCGCAGGCAAATCCTCGCCTTCACGGTCCAGCAGGCCCACATCAACAAGGCGGTCCGTCAGGTCCAGAAAGGGACCGACATCTTCCTGGCAGCGAATCTCGTCAAGACTGAGGCAGAGGCTCTGGGTGTAGTTGTTGTTCAAAACCAGCCGGCAAACCTCATCGGTCACTTCTTCGAGAATGCGGTCGCGGGCCTTCTGGTCGGGGACCTCCTTGCTCCCCTGAACCTGACGCAGGAAGATCTTCAGGTTCACCTCATGGTCGCTGCAGTCGACTCCGCCGCTGTTGTCGATGGCATCGGTGTTGATACGCCCGCCGCGCAGGGCGTATTCAATGCGCGCCTGCTGGGTCAGACCCAGATTGCCACCCTCCCCGACAACCCGCGCACGCAGCTCGGTGGCATCAATGCGCACCGGATCGTTGGCCCGGTCCCCGGCATCGGCATGCTTTTCAAAGCTGGCCTTGACATAGGTGCCAATGCCGCCGTTCCAGATCAGATCGACTTCAGATGCGAGCAGGAGACGAATCAGGCCGTTGGGATCGATGCTTTCATGGCGCACGCCCAGCCACTTGCGCACCTCGGGCGACAGCGGGATTTCCTTGGCGTCCCGTCGGAAAACGCCGCCGCCTTTGGATATCAGTTTCGGGTTGTAATCCTCCCAGGTGCTGCGCGGCAGCTCGAACAGCCGCTTGCGTTCCTGCCAACTGGTCTCGGGATCGGGATCGGGATCGAGAAAGATGTGCATGTGGTTGAAGGCCGCCAGCAGGCGAATCTTCCTGGACTGCAGCATCCCGTTGCCGAACACGTCGCCGCTCATGTCGCCAATGCCGACCACGGAAACGGGTTCGTTCTGCACGTCAACACCCATTTCCCGAAAATGCCGTTTGACACATTCCCAGGCGCCGCGTGCGGTGATGCCGAGCTTCTTGTGGTCGTAGCCGTGGGAGCCGCCGCTGGCAAAGGCATCGCCAAGCCAGAAATCGTATTCGGCGCTGACGGCGTTGGCGGTATCGGGCAGGTGTGCCGTCCCCTTGTCGGCCGCCACCACC
Organism: uncultured Geothermobacter sp.; assembly: GCA_964501815.1. GTDB lineage: Bacteria > Desulfobacterota > Desulfuromonadia > Desulfuromonadales > Geothermobacteraceae > Geothermobacter. The sequence goes on along the minus strand of CAZCUR010000021.1, from coordinate 25,879 downwards.
AGGTAGGGGTCGTCGCCATCCCAGGCAACCAGCCCCTCGGCCCTGACGATTTTGTCGCCCACCCGGTTGTCGCTCAAATCGAGCAGCCCGCGCATCAGGGTCTGGTAAGCGCGTTTGGACAGCTCCATCCCCTCTTCCCGGGTCTGCCAGGCGTCCTTGACGATAAAGCCTCCCTTGGAACCGACCGGGACAATCAGGGCGTTTTTGGTCATCTGGGTCTTCATCAGTCCCAGAATTTCGGTGCGGAAATCGTCCGGCCGGTCGGACCAGCGAATTCCTCCCCGCGCGACCTTGCCACCGCGCAGATGAATCCCCTCCATATGGGCGTTGTGCACATAGGTTTCATACATCGGGCGCGGAGCGGGCATTTCAATGATGCCGATTGCACTGATCTTGAAGGCGATAAAGTAGTCCTCGCGGTCACGCCGCAGGAAGAAATTGGTCCGGATGGTGGAGTCAATGAGGTTGAACATCAACCTGAGAATATCGTCCTCGTTGGCATCCCGAACTTTCTCCAGCGCCGCGGCCAGCTCCAGGCGCAGGGGCGAAAGGACCTGTTCTTCACGGCTGGTGGCGTCGGCCAGATTGAGGTCGGGACTGAAACGGGCCTCGAAGTAGCGATAGAGGAGCCTGGCGACCTCCGGATTGTTGATCAGGGCAAAGGCGACCCGGCGCTTGGAATAACGGGATCCCAGCTGAAAGTAGTAGTTGCGGTAGGCACGAAAGACATCGATCTGCTTCCAGTCGAGTCCGGTCAGCAGCAGCAGCCGGTTGAGGTAGTCGTTTTCCAGTTCGCCCCGACGCAATGCCGTCAGGGCGTCGACCAGCTGACCGCGCAGCGGCGATAGCGGCAAAGACCCTTTGGCCGCCCGAATGGAAAAGCTCTTCAGGTAAACCTTTTGCGAGCCGATTTCAAAGCAAAAATCGACCTCGTCCAGGACATTGACACCCAGGTTTTCCAGATAGGGCATCAGGGCATTGAGGTAACTCTGCCTGGGGCTGTAAAACTGCAGCCTGTAGGTCTCTGTTCCACCCGGCATCGGTCCCCATACGGCAAAACGCTCCAGGCCGTCTTCCAAAAGCCCTTCAATGGCACGAATGTCGCGCAAGGCGAAACGGGGGTGAAACAGATGCTGGTATTCGGCGCTGAAAACCCTGCTGTAACGCTGCCACAGGGACTGCGCCCGCTTCGGTTCTTCGCGCTCCAGAAGCCGGCGAAGCTGGAGCGGCCAGGGGCGGCAGAGGCGCGTCAGCCCGCGCTCCAGCCGGATTTCATCGAAAGCAATGTCAAAGTCGCTGGTTTCAACACTGACGTGGAGACTGAGGTAGTTGGACGAGACATGTATCACCCTGATTTCCAGCTGGTCGGTGGCGAAAAAGCGTCTGAGAAACCCCTCCAGTCTCGGCCGGGTCACCGGGCCGTAGAAATCGGCGGGCATAATCAGCAGCAGGGTCAGGCCGCGCACGGCCAGACTGTGAGCCGGAACCAGATGGACGGTTTCGTGCCGGTAAATCTGGGTAAAGGAGTGAATCAGCCGGTCCAGTTCCTCGTCACTGAAGAAAAAGAGCTCGACCTTGGGAAAGGTGTTGAAGATTTCGACGACTTTGCGGTGGTCGTGGCTGCGTTTGGGGATACACAGGCGCTCCAGGGCGCCCTGCAGACGTTCCCGGAGCATGTCCACCGCCAGGGCCGGTTCATCCTTGACATCGGGGGCAAACAGGCCGAGGAACGCATGTTCCACCTGTTTGCCGTCTTCGCAACTGCGGCAGCCGATGTAAACCAGGCGTTCGTCCCGGAAAATCGGACTGGTACGCTCACTCGCCTCGACCACTTCGCGCGCCGGCCGCAAAATGCGCGTGCGAAAACGCTCCGGGAGATCCTTCAACGGCTTCCGGACACCGACATCAAACTGGACCACCTCCCAGGGCAATCCACAGCCGGCATCGGTTGTTTCCACCAGACAGGCCTGGTCCCCCTCCCCTTCAAACTCAAGACGCTTGTAGGAAAAGGGCAAAAAGGCGCCCTTTGCCAGCCATTGCCAGAAGGCGCTGTTGCTTTCCGCAAGAGCCGCCATCTGTTCCAGCCGCTGCTGCAGGACAGGACGGTCCGCCTCGACTTTCAGCACCAGACTCAGATGATGGGCAACCTCCTGTTCAATCTCTTCAAAGCGCTCGGGAGACACCTCGAACATCTCGATGACCATGAAGGATTCCAGGTCGCCCTTGTCCGGCGGCCCCAGCATGACCAGACGTCCCTGCTCACGACGGGTGCCGAAGATCGGGTGACAAACCACCTGAAACCTTATCTGCATCCGGGCCAGAACCAACTGCAGGGTATGCAGCAGATAGGGGGCATCGGCGCAGTTGCAGAGCAGAAAGGCCCTCTGCCCGGTGCGCAGCGGCAGACAGCGAACGGCAACGGCATCAGGACGATGCTGAAGGAATTGCCAGAAGGTTTCGACCCAATGAGCAAGTCTGTCGGTCGTCGGCGTGACAAAAAAGCCCATCGGCGTGTGCTCGCGCAGGATTTCCGCCAGGTTGCGGATGCGGTCCGACTCCTGCCGGTGACGCTGAGTCAACAGCAGCAGGGCCGTGCTCAGTTTTTCTTCGATTTTCTGTCTGGACAACCGGTTCCCATGATGGTCGACAATGATTTCCACGGTCTCCTCCGTGTCCCCAGGTTGGATGCTGTCAGGTACCGGGTTCGGGCCTGGAATTATCCGGCCATTTCGATGTTCGCCCGGGCGCGCAACGCCTCGACCCAGGATTTGAGCCGCTCGCTCCCGGCCTGTTGCTTGAGAAAGGCGACAATCTGTCCGCGGGCTTCCTCCGGCGTCAACGGGACATCCTCTTCCCGGTCGGTGACCAGAACCAGATGAAAACCGAACTGTGTTTCCACCGGCTCACTGATGGTGCCGACCGGCAGCGAAAAGGCCACCTCCTCGAAATTGCGAACCATATCTCCACGACGAAAATACCCCAGGTCACCGCCGCCGGGAGCGCTGGGACATGCGGAGTAGCGCCGCGCGAGATCGGCGAAGTTTTCAGGCGTGGCCTGCTGTTTCAGTTCCAGGGCTCTTTGAAGCGCCTGGTCACGGCCATCCGCATCCATTTTAACCAGCAAATGGCTGGCCCGCACACGACCGCGCCGCTTCAGCCGACTGGTGTTGGCATGGTAGAAAGCCTCTATGTCCTCCTCTGAAGGCTCAGGCAGGTCGGCAACCATTTTTTCCGACATCATGTTGACCGTCACATCCTGACGCAGCATGCGCTGATAATCGGCCAGATCCAGACCGGCCTTTTGCAGGGTTCCCTCAAACTCCTCGACGCTGGGGAAATTGTCGATGATTTTTTTCATCTCCTCAGCCACGGCCTGCTCATCGGCAACAACCCCTTCAGCCAGGGCCTGCTGAAAAATCAGTTCCCTGGCAATCAGTTTCTCCAGTGCAAACACCTCGGCCTCATGCCGCTGTTCCGCATCCAGCTGCTCCAGGGACTGCCGGTACTCCTGCATCGCATACCCCTGCATGGCGTTTTCGAGATCAAAGCGGGTAATGGGCGTGCCATTGACCCGGGCAACCCATTCTGTACGGTTTGACATAACGGTTTCTCCTGTCGCCGCGGTCAGCCGGCGGCTGTCCGCAGCCATATTTGGGTTAATTGAGAGAACTCATCAAGGGTCAGGGTTTCCCCCCGCCTGGTGGGGTCGATTCCGGCCGCAGCCAGCGCGGCGTCTATGTGTTCCGCGGCGAACCCGGCCCCCATAAGAGAATTGCGCAAGGTTTTGCGCCGCTGTCGAAAGGCTCCGCGCACCAGGCGGTCAAACAGCTCAAAATCCGGAACTTCGACCCTGGGGCTGCCAAGGGGCTCAAACAGCAGCACCGTTGAATCGACTTTGGGAGCCGGCCGGAAAGCCTGCGGCGGAACGTGGCAAACCCGGCGGATGTTGAACCAAAGCTGGGCACAGACGGAAAGGATACCATAATGACGGGTTCCCGGTTCCGCCAGCAGCCTGTCGCCAACTTCTTTCTGAAACATCAGCACCAGCCGGGAAAAAAGCCGGCGGTTTTCGATAATACGAAACAGGATCTGGGATGAGATATTGTAGGGGAGATTGGCCACCAGTTTCAGCGGCGCCAGCGGTGCCAGCCGGTTCCAGTCGATAGTCAGGGCGTCCCCCGCGAGGACCTCCAGGTTTTCGGCCGGGTCCTGGCGCCAGAAAGCCACCAGGTCGCGGTCGAGTTCCATAATGACCACCTTGTGGGCGCGCTGCAGCAGCCCGCGGGTCAAGGCGCCTGTACCGGGCCCGATTTCCAGGACGCAATCGCCGGAACCGATGTCGGCGGCGGCAAAGATGCGGGCAATAACGGCCTGATCCCGCAAAAAGTTCTGCCCGAACCTTTTGCGCGGCTGATGACGGAAAGTATTCATGACGGTCCGTTGGAACGTGGCCAGCGGGCAATGCGGATTTTTCGCAGGGTCGGAGCCAAACGCAGGCAGAGAAAATAGGCCCCCAGCCAGCCAAGCACCGCCCATACCAGACTGCCGAGGCAAAGAGGAACCAGAAAATCCCATCCGAGGCGCCCCAGGGTTTCGAAACTGTAGGTCTGGGGCAATGCGACATGCGGCATCTGCAGCATGGTGCGTCCTGTTTCGTATTCAAGCGTGTAAATGACCGGAGCGGTCAGAGGATTGGTAATCCAGACACCGAGGACCGCCGCGACCTTGCTTTCCCGTAGCAGCCAGGCGGCAACAGCGGCCAGAATCATCTGAAACCCGAACGTGGGGGTCAGGCCGATGGCGATGCCGAGAGCAAAGCCCCTGCCGACTTCGCGCGGGGTCCCCTTCAGACGCACGAAGCGGATAAGAAACAGTTTCAGAGCTCTGACAACCCCCCAGCGACGATACATGCGCGCCTACTCCCTCATGCCGGCCTTTTCCAGCGGCCAGACCGGCAGTGCATTGCAACCCATATCCGAGGTCAGCCCCTGTTGCAGATAGGCGCAACCTGCAACCCCCAGCATGGCGGCATTGTCGCCACACCATTCCGGAGACGGAAAAATCACCTCAAGCCCCTGTTGCCCGGCCTCAGCCAGAAAGTTACGCCGCAAGCCGCTGTTGCAGGCGACCCCTCCGGCAACGACAATCCTGCCGACGCCTTCCCTTTCGGCGGCAGCAAAGGTCTTGCGGGTCAGAACCTCAACGACAGCCGCCTGAAACGAGGCGGCAATATCAGCATGATCCTCCGGACCGACACCGGCAAGACTGCGGACATGGTTCATCACCGCGGTCTTGATACCGCTGAAGGAAAAGTTGAGATTGTCGCGGTTGAGCATGGGGCGCGGAAAGCGCACCGCCTCCGGATTTCCCGCCGCGGCCAGACGGTCGATAACGGCTCCGCCGGGATAGCCGAGGCCAAGGAGTTTGGCGACCTTGTCAAAAGCCTCCCCCGCGGCATCGTCGAGAGTTTGGCCCAGAAGCCGGTAGCGGCCGATGCCGTCAACCCGGTAGAGATGGGTATGCCCGCCCGACACCGCCAGGGCGATATAGGGGAATTCCAGTTCGGTTTCGAGCAACGGCGCCAGAATGTGCCCCTCAATATGGTGAACGCCAACCATGGGCAGCCCTCGGCCCCAGGCCAGGGCCTTGGCGGTACACAGACCGACCAGCAAAGCGCCGACCAGGCCGGGACCGCGGGTGGCGGCAATACCGTCGATGTCGTCAAGTGTCAGACCGGCCTGTTCCAGGGCCTGGTCGATAACCGGCAGAATGGCGTCCAGGTGCCGGCGCGAGGCGATTTCGGGGACCACGCCGCCGTACAGGGCATGAATATCGACCTGCGAAGCCACAACGCTGGAAAGGACCTTGCGGCCATCCCGCACAACCGCGGCCGCCGTTTCGTCGCAGGAGGATTCAATACAGAGGAGGTTCATAACAACACGGTCAAAAAAACAGACGTCTGCACAACCATGACACAAACAATCACAACAGATTGGCGGCCAACTCGGCCAGGCAGCTGCGCTCGCCCTTTTTCAGGGTGATATGCCCGGCGATATCCTGCTCCTTGAATTTTTCCACCACGTAGGTCAGCCCGTTGCTGGAGGAATCGACATAAGGGTTGTCGATCTGATAGGGGTCGCCGGTCAGAACAATCTTGGTCCCCTCTCCGGCCCGGGTGATGATGGTCTTGATTTCATGCGGAGTCAGATTCTGCGCCTCGTCGACAATGAGATACTGGTGCGGAATCGACCGGCCGCGGATATAGGTCAATGCTTCGATCTCGAGCAGGCCCAGGTCCACCAGTTCCCGGTAGCCGCGCTTGCGTTTGCCCCCCTCGTCCACCGAGCCGAGTAGCAGCTCGACATTGTCGAAAATCGGCTGCATCCAGGGCGCCAGCTTTTCCTCGACATCCCCCGGCAAAAAACCGAGATCCCGGCCAAGGGGAAAGATGGGGCGGGAAACCAGCAGCCGACTGTACCGGTTTTCGTCCGCCGTCATGTGCAATCCGGCCGCCAGCGCCAGCAGGGTTTTGCCGGTTCCGGCCATGCCGACCAGGGTGACCAGCTGCACATCCTCGTTGAGCAGCATGTCAAAGGCGAACTGCTGTTCGCGGTTGCGCGGGTGGATGCCCCACAGCCCCTCCTTGGGAACGGGTACCAGCGGCAGCACCCGTTTGAGGGCCGCCTGATAGCGGCCGATAGCCGTATGGGAAGGGTTGGCGGCATCGACCAGGGTCAGGCACTGGTTCGGATGGTAATCGCCTTCAAGGTCAAGATAGCCGTCACTGTAGAAGCGATCGACCTCATCGCCGGAAACCATCACCTCGGCGGCTCCCGAATAGAGTTCCTCCAGGGAAACCTTGTCGGACTCGTAATCCTCAGCCCGCAAACCCAGAGCATCGGCCTTGATGCGCAGGTTGGTATCCTTGGTGACAAAGACAACCGGTTCCCGGCGCTCATCACGGAGCTTGAGAGCAACAGCCAAAATACGGTTGTCGCCCCGTTCCGTGCGCAGCTCGGCCGGAAGCCGCTTGAGGGCGTCTTCGGTGTAGAGCTGAACCGTCAGGGTCCCTCCCGATTCGAGGGGCACCCCCTGAGTCAGCCGGTGCTGCTGCCGCAGCGCATCGAGCAGGCGGCTGACCTGTCGGGCGTTGCGCCCGGTTTCGCTCAGACTTTTCTTGAATCCGTCGATCTCTTCGATGACGGTAATGGGAATGGCGACATCATTGTCTTCAAACTTGTAGATGGCGGCCGGGTCATGAAGCAGGACATTGGTGTCGAGAACAAAAATCTTTTTGCGCATCGTGTGTCATCCCCCCGGACAGGAGCGAAAAACGGCCTTGGGGCACAAGCCCCCGACATAAAGGAGCGGCCCGGCCACAGCCTTACCGGTCGTAATCGACCACCTCAATCCCCTCGGAAGTGGCCAGCAGCTTCAAATGCACCGGATACTCCTTTCCGGGAATGTTGCGCTTGGTGGCGATGACGACCTCACCATCGCGATTCAGGGCATTGAGAATCATTTCCGGGGATTCCTCAATGACATAGAAGTTGTAGATTCGGGTGGCCATCAGCTCCTGTCGGGTGACCGGTTTGTCCGGCGGAATGGAACAGGCGGTCAGCAGCAGAAGCAGAAGGGCCGGCAGAATCCTTGTGAGCATGTTTCGCCTCCCGTGGCAAGATGATTCAGTTCCGATGGACGATATCCGCAACGGCCTCAATGGCCTGATCGATTTCGATTTCGGTGTTGAACGGTCCGGGGCTGAGCCGTACGGTCCCTTCGGGAAAGGTTCCGAGCGCCCGATGCGCCCTGGGAGCACAATGCAGCCCGGCGCGGGCACAGATACCATATTCCCGGTCGAGGTGAAAGGCTGTGACCGACGGATCCTGCCCTTCCACGACAAACGACACCACGGCTCCCCTTTTCTTATCGGCGCCCGGGCCGAACAGCTTGACCCGGTCAAGCGAAGACAATCCTCTGACAAGGCGGGCGGTCAGGGCCGACAACCTGGCTGAGACCAGGTCTCTGCCCTGCTCTTCCAGCCAGGCCAGGCCCGCAGCCAAACCGGCCAGCCCGGCGACATTGGGCGTTCCCGCTTCAAATCTCTCCGGTGGATGTTCCGGCATATCCAGGGAGGTGGAGTTGACCCCGGTCCCACCGAACAGGAGCGGCCTGAGATGCAGGCCTTCCCGAATAACCAGCAGGCCGGTACCGGACGGCCCCAGAAGTCCCTTGTGCCCCGGCACGGCGAGCAGGTCGATGGGGGTTCGATCGAGATCGATTCTTTCATGTCCGGCGCTTTGGGCGGCATCCACCAGCAGCAGGACGCCGCAAGCGCGGCAGATGGCGGCAATTGCGTCCAAAGGCTGCAACGTGCCGCTCACATTGGAACAATGACTGATGGCCAGCAGGCGCGCGCCCCGTTCAGCCTGCCGGCGCAGCTCCTCCAGATCTATCTGCCCCACTCCGTCGCCCGGCAGGGGCGTGACCTCCACCCCCTGCTGCTCGAGCTGATGCAACGGCCGCAACACGGCATTGTGCTCCAGGGAACTGGTCAGCACCCGGTCGCCGGGTCGCAACAACCCGAACAGCGCCAGATTGATGGCTTCGGTGGCGCTGGCGGTGAACACGACCTGTTCCGGATTTTTGACGGAAAAAAAGGCGGCGGCCCGCTCGCGCGCCTCCAGCACAACCCGAGCGGCTTCGAGGGTCAGACTGTGCCCACCGCGCCCCGGATTGCCGCCGGCGTGACGCAGCGCAGAGTCGACGGCCTGATAGACCGCCTCCGGCTTGGGGAAGGACGTCGCCGCATTGTCGAGATAGATGGCCATCAGGGAGTCATGATACTGGATTAACGAGGATTTGCCAGCAGAAAATCTTCAGGGAAATCTCTCCGCCGCCTGCAGGACAAACCGTCATTCAAGACGTGTTGCCGTCGGGAACAGGGCCGGCACACAAAAGGTCGGGAGCCTGGTTTTCCCCGGCGAGGGTCTGCACCAGTCCGCGGCACCCGCCGTGACAGCGTGGCAACATCCGGCAGGAATGGCAGCCGTCCGGCGTCTGTGCCAGGCTCTGAAGAACAGCCCGTCTCCCTGCGCCGGACCAAAGCGTCGGCAAATCCGAATCGAACAGACTTCCCAGCGGCAAAGGCCAGGAGATACAGGGATGGAGAGTCCCGTCACAGGCGAGATGGGCCAGGCTGTTTCCGGCCTGACAGCCGAGATAATGCTCCCGGTCGCGCCCGGGGAAAAGCAGCTCCCAGACAAACAGGTCATGGGCGACAATCTGATCCGGCCAGACGGACCGGTCCACGTTCTGCAAGGCCTCAGCCAAAACCGCCAGGTCCGAAGCGCGCGGCACAAGCGGGGCAAGGCCATCGACATCGTCCACCAGCGGGACATTGGGCAAATGCACCGCCACCCCAAGTTGCCCGGCCAGGGCCAGAATCCCGGGGACCTGCCTCAGCAGGGGACGCAGGGGGACCAATGACAGGGCGCTGCAGGGCGTCGTCCGGCAGAACCGGCCAACGCCATCAGGGGCATGACGCCCCTCCAGCAGCTGGGCGGTCAGGTCGAGATGCACCGAAACACCCTGCGGCAGGCATGCGTCACCTGCCGCCCCCCCTGGCACTATCAGAACCGGAGCCAGCCCGAAAGAACGCAGCACCTCGACGACCGCAGGCGTTACTGGGTCGCGATGAAAGTCCCCGCGCAAGGTCACGAAAAAGACACCGGCTTCGCCAATGCGGCGCGCCAGCACCTCCAGGTCGGAGGGTGCCAGCACTCCGGACTGCAAGGTCCAGGTCAGTCGTATCGGGGCGTCAAGCCTGTCAATGGCCATGAAAAGCTATTTCCAGCAGTGCGGATCGGGTTCGGAAAAATCTCCGGTGGTGGCAAAAGCCCGGGCGGTGCATCCACCAAGGCAGTCGGCGTAGGCCGAACAGCCGGCACACTTGCCCTTGGCCTCCTTGTGGCGCATTTTCAACAGCACGGGCGAGTTGTACCAGATTTCGTCAAAATCCTGCTCGAGGATATTGCCGACCACCAGGGGAATAAAACCGCAGGGGGTGATATCGCCGTTGGGACGCAGGTGCAGACTGAGCTTGCCACAGCTGCTCCCCTTGACCATGGGATCGGCATCGTAACCGGGCAGCGAGGCAATCACCGGGTCGTCGAAAGAGAGATTCAGATCATTCAGGCTGTTTTTGACCTCCAGCGCCTCCAGATAGAAATCCTTCCATTCCTGCGGACTCAAGTCGAGTTCTTCCCGGTTTTTGAACCCCCGGCCGCTGCATTTGAAATTGTGCAGATAGAGGGTCTGCACACCATGGGCCCGGGCAAGGTCGATCAGCTCGCGAAACTGCCGGTAATTGATGCGGGAGATAACCGAACTCATGGTCAGGCGCACTCCCGCCCGACGCAGGTGCTCCAGTGCGGCAACCGCCCTCTGCCAGGACCCCGGCATGCAACGGAATTGGTCATGCAGATCTGCTTCGGCGCTGTCGATACTGATACCGACGCTGTGAAAGCCGCTCTGCCGGATGCGGTCGGCGGCGTCGGCATCGATAAGCCAGCCGTTGGAATTCATCGATACATTCAGGCCGCATCGGCTGGCATAGGTGGCGATATCAAACAGGTCTTCGCGAATCAGGGGTTCTCCGCCACCGAAATTGATGAACGGGACCTTCTTTTCCGCCAAAATGTCGACGATGCGACAAATGGCGTCGGTCGGCAATTCTTCCGCCTGTTCCTCACGGCTGTAACAATGGCTGCAGCTGAAGTTACAGCGGTAGGACAGGGTCCAGTTGAAGGTCAGTGGAGCGCTGAGCAACCCCGTATTGGCGTCATGCATAGTCTATCCAGCCTCTCTGCTGCAAATCGGTGAGAAACTCCCGGACATCCGCATCGAGTTCAGCGGCATCAACGTCATATTCGCCCGCAAGGGCACGAACAATCTCGCCGACCGTGGCTGTGCCGTCACAACGACGCCAGATCTCCCCGCCCAGAAGATTGAGCTGATGCATGGCGCCATCGGCAACCAGAATGACGGTCCCCATATCGGAGATATCCTCGCCCCGTTCCTGGGCTTCCAGCAGTTCCTGTTCACGGCGGGTTTCGTGCCGCCAGACGATGTCACCGCGCCGTACCGGACGGCTTTCACTGTTCATGACATGTTTCTCCTTCATTCCGCCGCCCCCCGCGCAAGCAGCACGTTCATGGCGGTAAAGGCCAGACCGACCAGGACCGCAATCTTGCCGTACAGAGGAACACCCGCCGCCGTCGCAGCCAGGCCCCAGGCCTGGACAAGACCGGCGCCGAGCAGCATCCCGACAACGACCAGACCGGCGTCGGCATCCCCTTCTCCCGCCTTGATAAGCTGCCGGAAAGGGCAACCGCCGATCAGGACCGAAAGCCAGCCGACCAGGAGCATACCGAGGAAACTCCAAAGGTAGTCATGATGCGCGCCGGGCTGACCATAAAGACCGGGACGGAATTGTCCGCTGGCCACATTGGTGACCAGTGCCACCAGAACAAAAGCCGCAAGCCCCCACAACAAAGGGTTACGGCGCCCCATAATCAGCGTATCCCGCAGCGAACCGGTGACACAGAAGCGGCTGCGCTGGGCCAGTCCCCCCAGCACCAGCCCCGAGCCGAGCGCCAACAGCACAGGTGCGTGCTGGGCACCGCTGCCCCGGGTAGAGAAATGGATAAATTCAGGGCGCAGCCAGTAAACCGAAACCGCCGCAAGAGCAAAGAGCGGCAACCAGAAACCGGCATGGCCCGCAGAGGGGACCGGCCGGGTCAAACCGACTCCGGCTGCAAGCCCCTTCAGACCGACCCAAACGCCCAGAACCAACCCGGCCAATCCCGCCAGACTGGTCAGGTCCCCGGCCGTCAGCCGCAGGAAGAGCTTGATGGGACAGCCGATGAAGGCCGCACAGCCGACCATGAGAAAAATGCCCGAAAGCAGCCGCAGCAGCGGCGCGCTTCCGCCCCGCGAGCGAAATTCTTTGCCGGCAAGGGCACTGGCGAGAGCGCCGAGAATAAAACCGAGCAGTTCCGGACGCAGATACTGCATCCGTTCATTGGCATGCAAACCGAGGGCGCCGGCGCTGTTTTCCAGAAAACAGGAAATACAGATGCCCGAGTTTTCGGGATTGCCCCAAAGCGCAAGAGCCACGCCGAGCAGGCCGAGCAGGGCACTGGCGAGCAGGACGGTGAAAAATTGCCGATCCAGCACAGGCATACGACTACTCACATCCTCCGGCAAGACGGCTTTGCAGATAACGCAACTGCTCCATGGTTTTCCGCACGGATGCTCCGGGACGGGACTGCTTCATCCGCAGGCGCACCCCTTCCAGTTGGCTTTCCACCAGGCGTTCAATTTCCTCCCGGGCTGTCAGGGGACTTGCGGCCTCAACAAAATCGGGGTTGCCCCGCACGGCGGCGGCATATGCGGCAATGGCCTCGTCGGCAGCCCCCGCTTCAAAAAGCAACCGGCCCTTGAGCAGCAAACCGTAGGGCTCGCCGGGATAACGCCGGCCGATCTCCTCGAGCTTCAGCAGCGCCTGCTGCAGCCGGCCCTGCTCGGAAAGCTGTTCCACCGGGGCGTAAATTTCCTTGAGAAACTGAACCTGGGCGTGACGGGCCAGATCCCGTTCCAGCCGGCCCGACCCCGTACGGGCCTGACTGGCGGGAGAGGCGCCGAAAACCAGCAGCAGGCACCCGGCCAGGGCGCCGGCAACGACAGACAGATGAAACAGGGTAAAACGGTCTGGCAGATTCATGGCTCAAAACTGCTGATAGGGTGGCATGTTGGCGCGTCTGGCCATCTGGCGCAGGATATCGTAGTCCTTGTCGGACAGACCTTCGTAACCGTCGACCCAGGTTGCCTTGAGCACCTTGACCTGTTCTCCGTCCAAATCGACCGTCGTCGCCGGGGTCAGTTCGAGCAGCGCCTGCCGCACCCTGGCAACCAAGGAGGCATCCACATCGGCGGCGGCGGAAAAGGTGCAGTAGGGAAAAATCTCGCTCTGGGCGATGACATTGAAATCGTCGGCGCTGATACGGCCGTCCCGTATCATCAGCTCCAAATCGAGCGCCGGCGCGGCTGCAACATCCCAGGCGCCGAAATAGACCCCGTAGATGACTTTTTCGTGTTTGTACGAACCATGGGGGATACCATAAAGAGCCAGGTCCGTTTCGGGGTCAATGCCGTTTTGCAGCAGCAGGTCGTACTGGGCCAGAAATCCTGAGGGCGCAAGCTGCGGACCGAACAACATCCTCTTGCCTCTGATGTCGGCCAGGGTCCGAATACCGCTCCCCTTGCGGGCGATGATGGTGCCGGCGGTGCGGGCACCGAACTGTCCGCGTTTTTCCGTCGCCACCAGCCTGGCGTTGTGATCCTCGTGCAGAACCAGATAGATGAGCGAATTGGTGTGGGCGAAGGCGAATTTTTCCTTCACGAACCGCTCTTCGAAATCCTGGGTGTCGACCGGAACCAGCTCAAAGCGCACCCCGACCTTTTGTTCCAGGTAGCGGGTCAAAGGGGTAAAACGCTGAACCGTCTCCGTCTCACTGTTGCAGTTCATATAGCCAATCTTGTAGACCGGACCGTCCGGTTCAGTCGTATGGCAACCCGCAACCAGCAGGGCAACCAGCATCGGTATCAGGACGAGGAAACGCACAAGCATGTATCGGTCCTTCTTCAGGGGGTCACAGGCGTGCGCCACCGGCGCGCACCAACAGCCACCGGATTGTCGTCAAGCGGATGAGAAAAGGTTACACGGCCCCGATCGGCACGATCCTCATGGTCGCGAACCAGACGGTGAACCGCCTGGTCATCGGTCGTCCCCCACCAGTTGCCGCCCAGGGCAAGATCCGAGACACCATCATTGACCAGGGCATATTCAGCATTGCCGGTCAGATCGTTGTCGGCCAGAACGCCGGAGGCGTCGATCCAGCGAACACCCGACCGGCCGTTACCGCTGATGCGGTTGCGCAACACTCGCGCCTCGGTCTGTTCAAGAAGAATGCCATGCTCACTGTTGTCGAGCACCAGGTTGTCGCTCAGTTCAACCTGCCCGCCCTGAACATAGACACCGCTTCTGTTGCCCCGTATCAGACAGTTGCGCGCCGTCAGGGTGGAATCGCGCAGGCTGATGCCATTGACACGGTTGTCCGCCACCAGGATTCCCAGCATGTCCACCTGGCTGTAGGTGGCGCGAATGCCCCAAAAACCCTGACGAACAATGATGTCCCGCAGAAAAACGGTGGCATCACGGAACTGCATGCCACTGCGGTTCCCCTCGAGTCGACTGAATGCCAGGGTCACGGTGGAATCCTGGAACATCAGCCCTCTGAGGTTGCCGCGAAAAACGCAATGGTCCACCTCGGCGCGACCGAAATGGGCATGAAAACCGATGGTCGCGCCTTCGATGACGCAGTAACTCAGGCGATTGCCCCTGTCGCTGCCCATGACATTGATGGCTCCCCAAAGCCCGGGCCGCGTCTCCGGCCGGTCGGAGGCAAACAGGATGGGCTTTTGCCTGGAACCGAGGGCGAGGATCTGCCCCTGGACAAAAATTTCGCTCTCTCCCAGACCATCGCCGTTGCTGTCGTTGAACCGCAGCAGAATCCGGGTCCCCGGTCGGATTTCCAGCCGTGCCTCAGGGGCGACCGTCAGGATTCCGTCGACAACAACCCGCCCCTGCCAGACGGTATCCTGCCAGAGGGTCTGCTCCCCCTGATACAACAGCTCGGCCCGGGCAACACCGGCCCCAACGAGCAGGACCCCCAAAAAGAAGAAGGCCAGCGCCCGCCTCACCGTCGACTCCCGGGGCGAATCAGGTCGAGACCGTTACCCATCAGCTGGACCCCATCGGGAATATCCTCCGCCACCAGACCAACCCGGCTGTCCCGGACAACAACCTGCCTGGCCTTCAGACTGCAGCCGGACGCCAGATGCAGCCCCGCTTCATCCATCCCCTCAAAGACCATCCTGTCCAAGGACACCTGGGCGGAGCCGGTACAGAAAAGGCCCAGCTCCCCTCCCTGTATCCGCCCCTCTTCGAGAGTCAGCCCCGCCTGATGCCCCAGTTCCAGACCATAGCGACAGTTGCGCGCATCGAGCCGGGTTACTTCGGCCTTGCCTCCCAACAGCCAGAGACCATGTTCGGCACGGTCGATCTCCACGTCGCTCATGCGCACCTGACCACCGGAAAGAACCAGCACGCCTCCCCAGAGAGGATCATCGTCCGGAACCGGCAAAGGGGGCTTGAGAAGGCGAAAACGCACCGGCGCCCCAGGGCGCCCGGCCAGCACCAGCGAACCTTCGACCAAAATTTCGGTACGTGCGGACAGCTGGTCCGGCTCGATTTTCGTCGACCCGGCGGGCCGTACCCAGACGGTGGTCCCCGGTGCCAGAACCAGCTCAACGCCGGGAAGAACACGGACATCGTCGGACAAAACGACATCACCGGACAGCGTGGCAGAACGGGATACCGGACCGGCCAGAACAGGCAGAGGCTCGGGAACGATCAGCTCAGGGCCCGGTGCCGAGCAGGCGGTCAGAATGAGCAGGCAAAACAGAACAACCGGCCGCATCAGATCCAGTCCTGCCTCTGGAGAAAATCCCGCGCGACGGCGAGGGGCGGCTCGCCGGCGGCGACGCGATTCACCAGGACCGCGATCTGCTGGCCGGTCAGGCGTTGTTCGAGCCGCTCTAACGCGCGTGGCACAAGACTGAACTGCAGCTCGTTCACAGGACGGGGGCCGCTGATGAGCCAGGCCGTCTGCGCAACCTGCCATATCGGGTGTTGGGGCGCGGGCCCTGAACCGACTTCGAGGTCGGCCCGGCCAAGGCGAATCAGTTCACCCACCGGCGCGCCGTCACGGGGGACCAGCTCCGATTCGATACCGGTCTTCTCCCGGATGTAAATGCTGACAAGACCGTAAAGGACCTGCTGTTGGGGGGAGGTATCCGCGGCGATATAGAGTTTGGGTCCGAAACAGCTCCACCCCTGACAAGGTGCCAGAAACAGCAGTGACAGCAGGACCAACAGACGCATCCGGTATCCTTTCATCTGGGGCCGACAGTTAACCGGCCCGGACTGGAAGGAGTTCACCAAAGCAAAGGATGTACCAGGATATCACCCGGGATGGGGGGACGCCTCCTCATCCGGATCGTCGTCCGCGGTTTCGCCACTGCCAAGCAGATTGTATTTCTCCAGCTTGTAACGCAGGGTCGTACGCTTGATGCCAAGCACTTCAGCCGCCCGGGTCTGGGAGCGCCCTTCCCGGTTGAGGGTCTGGATGATGAGCTGTTTTTCCAGGTCTTCGAGAATTTCCGTCAGGCTGCCGCCTGATTCGGGCAGATTGAGGCAGATCTGGTCGCGACTCTGAATCCCTTGGGGGAAATCCCGGGGGGTCAGGACCTCACCACGGGCCAGAACCACGGCACGCTCGATGACATTCTCAAGCTCGCGGACATTGCCCGGCCAATCGTGCGCCACGAGGCAGGCCAGAGCCTTGGGGGAAATCTGGTCAATTTTCTTCCCGGTCTCGCGGGTGTATTTCTGCAGAAAGTGCATGGCCAGCGGCTCGATATCCTCGCGCCGGTCCCGCAGCGGCGGCAATTCGATCTGCACCACATTGAGCCGGTAAAAGAGATCTTCGCGAAACCGGCCGGCCTTGACTTCCTCTTCCAGGTTTTTATTGGTGGCGGCGACAATGCGCACATCCACCTTGATGGTGCGATTGCCGCCCACCCGTTCGAATTCGTGCTCCTGAATGACACGCAACAGCTTCACCTGGGCCGCCAGGCTCATCTCGCCGACTTCATCGATGAACAGCGTTCCCTGGTCGGCCAGTTCGAAGCGTCCCTTCTTCTGATGCAACGCACCGGTGAAGGCCCCTTTTTCATGGCCGAAAAGCTCGCTTTCAAGCACACTTTCCGAAAGTGCGGCACAGTTGAGGACGACAAAAGGCTTGTCCTTGCGGGAACTGTTGAAGTGAATCGAGCGCGCGACCAGCTCCTTGCCGGTACCGGATTCGCCGGTTATCAGGACATTGGCGTTGGAATCAGCCACCGAGGCCGCAATATCAAAAACCTCGCGCATGGCCCTGGAGGTGCCGACGATACCGGAAAAGCTGTAGCGCTGCTCCAGTTCCTGGTGCAGATAGCGATTCTCTTCGAGCAGACGCTGGCGCTCGAAGGCGCGGGCCACCGTATGGCGGATTTCGTCCGCTTCGAACGGCTTGGTGATGTAGTCGAAGGCGCCTTTGCGCAGGGCCTGGACAGCGTTTTCGACCGTGCCGTAGGCGGTAATGACAATGATGGGCAGACGCGGGTCGTAGTCCTTGAGTTCGCCGAGCAGAGTCAGCCCGTCCATTCCCGGCATCTTCAGATCGGTAATGACCAGGTCGTACTCATCCAACGCTACAGCCTGCAGCGCATCCTGACCGTTGGCAGCCGCAAAGGTTTCGTAACCTTCCTTCACCAGGATGCGGCTCAGCAGCCTGCGCATGCCTTCTTCGTCATCAACAATCAGTATCTTTTCTCCAGCCATCGGCTTTGGTCTTTCCGGATCAAAGAGTGGGTTTGCCACGGTTCAGCACTGATGGTGCACCTTGTTTTTGCCGCGTTTCTTGGCAAGGTACATCAGTTGGTCGACCACCTTCAACAGGCCATCGAAGGTTTCCGCGTCTCGAGGGAAGACCGCCACACCGACACTGACGGTTATCTGCTCGTCGCCGGCACCAAGGGCGCGCTGCGCGGCCTCCCCGGCAATCCGGATGCGGCAGCGCTCAGCGGCCGCCAGCGCCTGGGTTATTTCGGTTTCCGGCAAGAGCGCGATAAATTCCTCGCCCCCATAGCGAAACACCCGGTCACAGTCCCGCAGGGTGTCCCGCAGAATATCGGCGACAGCGACCAGAACCCGATCCCCCTCCGGGTGACCGAACCGGTCGTTGAAGGATTTGAAATCATCGATATCGAACATCAACAGGGCAAAAGACTGCCCGTAACGCCGCGCCCGTCCGAGTTCATCGACCAGACACTTTTTGAAATGCCTGTGGTTGAAAACTCCGGTCAGGCCATCGGTGCAGGCAAGCTCGACTGTTCGGGCGTACAATCGGGCATTATCGAGGCTCATGGAGGCAAAGGAGCCAAGGATCGCCATGGTTTCGAGCTGGATTTTGGAAAACTGCCGCGGCGAGAAGTCATCGACATAGAGAATACCGATGATTTTCTCCTGTATTTTCAACGGGACCGCCACCAAGGAGCGAATGCCCTCCGCCAGGGCCAGAGGATTGCTGAAAACTTCGGCGCAGCGGGTGTCCTCGATGGCATAAACCTGCCCCTTGTCCAGGATATGCGCTGTCAACCCGCCGGGCCGCACCTGCCAGGAAGCGCGCGCGGTGAACGACTCGCTAAGACCATGGGCCAGCTTCAAATGCATGCTGGAGGTCGATTCGTCATACAGAGCGATGCTGCCTGCAGGCATGTCCAGCATCGTCATGGCACTGACAAGAATATTGTCCAGCACCTCGTCGAGGTTGAGTGAAGAAACCACCACCTGGGCCACGTTGACCA
The DNA here is from genome assembly GCA_964501815.1 of uncultured Geothermobacter sp. Classification (GTDB taxonomy): domain Bacteria; phylum Desulfobacterota; class Desulfuromonadia; order Desulfuromonadales; family Geothermobacteraceae; genus Geothermobacter. Next base: position 7,285 of record CAZCUR010000021.1, on the reverse strand, counting down.
GGGTCTTCAGACCGTGCAGCTCTTCCTCAAGACAGGTTTTCTGTTCCGGTCGTTGTTCGCCCACTGGCAGTCAGCTCCGTTTTGTCGTTCGAACGGGAAAAAGGTCACGCAACCCGGACAAGAGACGAAGGCCTTTGCACCGGTTGCACACGCAGCCCTCCTGAAGAAGCCGGGTCAAATTGAGCATTTATTAACATTCTCACGCCCCACTGTAAAGCCGAACCGGCTTCCGGAGCAGCCGATCAAGGGTGCAGCGGAAGACCTCCTTTTTCCTTTGCTTGTCCTCAAATGTGACTTTTTTGGTTTTATTTTAACGCCTTAGCGTTCCGGACAAAACAGACACGCAATACGGGGTTGACACCCCACAACATCTTGTGGTTTAAACACAACCACACCACAGCATGTTATGTTTTGCAGCGATACAGTTAAAA
>CAZCUR010000021.1:0-6754 GCA_964501815.1 uncultured Geothermobacter sp. | reverse complement strand
CACAACCACACCACAGCATGTTATGTTTTGCAGCGATACAGTTAAAAGGGGGGGGATATCCTCCCGAAATTCCCGTTTCATACCCAAATCGAGCTAAAATGAAAGAAGAGGGACACTATGGCCACGAAAAAAGCAGTGCAAAATCTGCCGCTGTCAAAAAACGCCGTCACCGTTCTTGAACGCCGCTACCTCAAGCGCAATGAGGAAGGCAAGGTTCTCGAAACCCCGGTCGACATGTTCCGTCGGGTCGCCAAGACCATCGCCTCGGCGGAAACCAGGCTGAAAACGGGCGTCGATGCCAAAAAACTCGAAGGTGAATTCTATCGCATGATGACCAGCCTGGAATTCATGCCCAATTCTCCGACCCTGATGAACGCCGGCCGCGAACTCGGTCAGTTGTCCGCCTGTTTTGTGCTGCCTGTCGGTGATTCGATGGAAGAAATTTTCGAGTCGATCAAGCACACCGCCCTGATCCACAAAAGCGGCGGCGGTACCGGATTTTCCTTTTCGCGCATCCGTCCGGCCAACGATGTGGTCAGCTCCACCAAGGGCATCAGTTCGGGTCCGATTTCCTTCATGAAGGTCTTTGACGCGGCCACAGAAACCATCAAGCAGGGCGGCACCCGGCGCGGCGCCAATATGGGGATTTTGCGCGTCGATCACCCCGACATCATGGACTTCATCATGGCCAAGCGCGACCAGACCGTGCTGACCAACTTCAACATCTCCGTTGGGTTGACCGAGGCGTTCATGGAAGCTGTCGAATCGGACAGCGACTACGATATCGTCAACCCACGCACCGGCAAACCGGTCACCAAACTCTCGGCTCGCAAGGTTTTCGACCGCATTGTGGACATGGCCTGGCACAATGGCGAGCCGGGCATCATTTTCCTCGACCGGCTCAACCGCGACAATCCGACCCCGCAGGTCGGTGAAATCGAGGCCACCAATCCCTGCGGCGAGCAGCCCCTGCTCCCCTACGAATCGTGCAACCTCGGCTCCATCAACCTGTCGCGCTTCGTCCACAACGGGGAGGTTGACTGGGCGCGCCTGCGTGAAACCGTGCGCCTGGCAACCCGGTTCCTCGACAACGTCATCGAAGTCAACAATTATCCGATTCCGGAAATCGACCGGATGACCCGCGCCAATCGCAAAATCGGTCTGGGCATCATGGGCTGGGCCGACATGCTGATCCTGCTCGGCATCCCCTACAATTCCGAAGAGGCCATCACCCTGGGCGAGAAGGTGATGAAGTTCATCAACGACGAGGCCCATCAGATGTCGGTGGAGCTGGCGGAAGAGCGCGGCCCCTTCCCCAACTTCAAGGGGAGCGTCTACGACGTCAAGGGGGGCAAGCCGCTGCGCAACGCCACCTGCACCACCATCGCTCCGACCGGCACCATTTCCATCATCTGCAACACCTCTTCGGGGGTCGAACCGCTGTTCGCCGTCAGCTTTATCCGTCAGGTGCTCGATAATGACAAGCTGGTGGAGGTTCATCCCCTGTTCGAGCAGATTGCCCGCGAGCGTGGTTTCTATTCGAAAGCCCTGATGGAAAAGATTGCCGAGCACGGCACCGTCCAGGGCATTGAAGAGATTCCCGAAGATGTCCGTCGCCTGTTCGTAACCGCCCACGACATCACCCCCGAGGACCACATCCGGATGCAGGCGGCCTTCCAGAAATACACCGACAACGCGGTGAGCAAAACGGTCAATTTCTGCAACAGTGCCACCCGCGAAGATGTCGCCACCGTTTACCGTCTGGCCTACCGGCTCGGCTGCAAGGGGGTCACCATCTATCGGGACGGCTCCCGCGACCAGCAGGTTCTGTCGGTGAAAAAGGACGACAAGGTCGAGGAGCTTCCCATCGAATCGGCGAAAAAGTCGCACAAGCGGGAACGGCCCAGGGCCCTGCGCGGCGCCACCTATCAGATGGAAACGGGATGCGGCCCCCTCTATGTCACCATCAATGAAGATGACAAGGGCGCCTTTGAGCTGTTCACGACTATGGGCAAGGCCGGCGGCTGTGCCGCCAGCCAGTGCGAAGCCATTGGACGACTGGTATCCCTCGCGTGGCGCTCCGGAGTCCAGGCCCGCGCCGCCGTCAAGCAGCTGATCGGCATTTCCTGCCACAAACCGGCCGGTTTCGGCGCCAATCGCATCACCTCCTGTGCCGACGCTGTGGCCAAGGCCATCGAACTGCACATGCTGCCGGAGGGAGAAGCCCCGACCAAAGTAGTCGGCAATGGCGGCGCCTGCCCGGATTGCGGCGGTCCGGTGGAGCATGAAGGCGGTTGTTGCGTCTGCCACGCCTGTGGCTATTCGGAGTGTGCCTGATTTTTTTCAAAGCCGGGCGAACTTTTTTCCTTGCTTTGGCAAACAGGTGCTGTTACGGTGGTCGCAGTTCAAAGATCGTGTGACGTAGCAGCGCCGTCTGGTACATAGGGTAGACAGAAAAAAGCCGCAGGGCCGATTTCTTGGCCTTGCGGCTTTTCATTTTCCGGTCTGTTCGTCCACGACCCAGCACAACCTTCCCTCACCAGGAAACGGAAGGAACAAGGAGCAAAACAATGGCAGAAGGTACAGTCAAGTGGTTCAACGATGCGAAGGGTTTTGGTTTCATCGAGCAGGACAACGGTCCTGACGTCTTCGCGCATTTCTCCGAAATTCAGGCCGATGGCTTCAAGTCCCTCGCCGAAGGCGACCGGGTCTCTTTTGAGGTGACCCAGGGGCAGAAAGGCCCGCAGGCCACCCGCATCGTCAAGCTCTGAACCGCCTGACAACAGGGTCATCAAAAAGGCCGCTCCCCTTGTGGGGGCGGCCTTTTTTCATTCTCCGGGACAGGCCACCTTTCCACCTGATTATGGTATCCTCTGTCTGCAAGCAATCACTTTCCATTTCAGCTCTTTCTCTACGAGGATGTGTCATGGACCAGCAGGAGATCATTGAAGGGCTCAAGCCTGTCTGCCTGTGCAAAAACATCAAAAAACGCGTTTTTCTCAAATATATTGCCGAGGGCAAAACCACGCTTGAAGAGCTGCGCGCCGCCACCGGGGCCGGTTCCGGACCCTGCGGAGGCAAACGCTGTACTCCGAAGATTCTCGCCCTGCTCGAAGAAAAAGGCTTTGGAACCAGGGCCTGACCACCCGACCCTCCCGGAGGAATGCAATGATGCGTGTCATGCTGCTGCTTGCGGGCCTTGCGTGCCTGCTGGCCGCCCCCGCTGAAGCCCGGAAGCCCGTTGCCTTCGGCGACACTTTCCCGGCACTCACCCTGACAGCTCCGGAGGCTGCTTCCGATGCAGTCTATCTCGGGGTCGCTGCTGGCAAACCTTTCAACCCGACCCGGTTGCATGCCGACCTGCTGGTGGTGGAGATGCTCAATGTCCATTGTCCGCACTGCCAGATGCAGACCGCGTCCTACAATGAGCTGTTCAAACTGATTCAGCAGGATGACAGCACCCGGGGACGCATCCTGATGCTGGGATTGGCCATCGGCAACGTGCCGGACGAGGTCGCCGCTTTCCGCCAGGCCTTCCGGGTCCCCTTCCCGGTCCTGCCCGACCGGAGCTTTTCCGCCTGGCGCGCCATCGGCGGTACAGCGACCCCCTTCACCATCTACATCCGTCTGGACCCGACCGGCGGCGCCCCGCTCGTCGTCGGCACCCACCTGGGACTGAACACGCACTACCAGCAGGTGTTCCGCGAGCTGAAACGGCTGGCGGACACGGACATCCAGGAACTGCGGCGCCAGGGACGCAGGGCCAGTGCGGTGCGCACCGCCATCGAGCCGATCCTCTCCCCGGAGGAACTCGAATACCGCGTGCGCACGGCTTTTGTCGATGCGGGCGGCATCCTGCTGGACATGCGTCCTGTTGACCTGCCCAGCGGCCGCCGGGTCTACGTAGCCACCCTGCGCCGGGGCGACAAGCTGGTGCGGCTGTTCGCCGAAGTTACCAGCCGGCAGTCGATCTGCGACATCTGCCATGATGTCCACTTCATTTACGTTTTCGACAGTCAGGCCCGCGTTGTTGCCTTTGAACCGATCCAGCTGACCAAATGGGGCAACGTCAACTGGGACAGCACTGAAGTGGAACGCATGCGAAAAAAAGTGGTTGGCAGCACCCTGACGGCCCCGCCCGTCTTTGACCCGAAAGTCGACGCTGTCACCTCGGCCACCATGACCTCGGCTATCATCTTCGACAGCCTCGCCCAGGGGGAATCCCTGCTGCGGGAACTTGAACAGAAAGGGCTTTGGCCCGCACGGTAAAAAGGAGCGGCATATGGCGCCGAAATTCCAAATCAAAAAACTTGCCGACCAGCCGGCTTCAGCGATTGCGGCCGGTGAGAAAACCAGCATGCAGATGCTCCTCTCACCCGAGGAGACGCCCAACTTCGCCATGCGCTGTTTCACCATCGAACCGGGCGGCTTCATGCCGCTGCACACCAACAGCGTGGAACACGAGCAGTACGTGCTCCAGGGACGGGCGGAAGTTCGCTTCGGGGACGAGACCCGCACGGTGGCAGCCGGTGATGTGGTTTTCATTCCAGCCGGGCTGCCACACTCCTACCGCACCCTCGACAACGAACCGTTTCGCTTCATCTGCCTGGTGCCGAACCGGCAGGATGACATCCGCCTGGTTGACGATTGACGGACAGCAAAGAACTTGAAATCGCTCCCGGCCTCGTGGTGCCCAAAGACCTGGTCGACTTCAGGCCCATGGGAGCCGGCGGTCCGGGTGGGCAGCATGTCAATCGCAGTCTGACCGCTGTCCAGCTGCGCTTCGACCTCAGAGCGGCACCGCTGCCGGAACAGGTCAAACAGCGCCTGTCCCGGCTGGCCGGCAACAAGATGACGGCTGACGGCATCCTGGTGCTGGCCGCCCGGGAGCACCGCTCGGCCCACAGAAACCGGCAGGCAGCCCTGGCCCGGCTGCGTGATCTGGTTGAAAAGGCGATGGTGGAACCGGCCCGCCGCCGGTCGACCCGACCGACCCGAGCCTCGCAACAGGAACGCCTCAACACCAAGAAGCGACGCGCGGACGTCAAGACGCTGCGGCGCAAGATAAAGCACACAGACAGCAGGTTTTCCGAATGAATCACGATACCCACAGCAAAACCATCGGTTATATCCTCTGGATCTTCGGCTTCATGGGGGCGCACCGCTTTTACTACGGCCGGCCGGTCAGCGGTGTCATCTGGTTCTGCACCCTCGGGCTCTTCTTTATCGGCTGGCTGGTCGACCTGTTTTTGATCCCGGTGATGGACGCCGAAGCGGATCGTACCTTTGCGCCGGGCCCGTTCGACTACAACGTTGCCTGGATTCTGCTGACCTTTCTCGGCGTCTTCGGCATTCACCGCTTCTATCTCGGCAAATGGTTCTCCGGGCTGGTTTGGCTTTTGACCGGCGGGCTCTTTCTGATTGGACTCGTCTACGATTTCTGTACCCTCAACAGCCAGATCGACGAGCTGAACCGCGCCTGATTTTACGCGGGGAGGAAACCATGGCAGAACAACTTCCCTATCAACTGTGGCGTCAGGACGACAACGGCATCCAGTTTCTCGTTGCTTCCTTTGCCTCCCTGGATGAGGCCCAGGCCATGTGTGACCGCTTCAGCGCGCGCGGTCACAAACAGATCTGGTGGGTCGAAACCGTGCGCGACACCACGGCCGAGAACCTGCTCAGCAATCTTCCCGACGACCTGCCGCTGGAACTGTTCACGCCGCTGCTGCAGCGCGGCCGCCTGAAGCTGGAGCGCATCATTTCCCGCGGCCATACAACCCCCGATGGGACCTGGTACGACCAGGACCACGACGAATGGATTCTGTTACTCAGCGGCCATGCACGCCTGGTTCTGAACGATCCTGAAGAGGAGATTGATCTGATACCGGGCAGCCATCTGCTGATCCCCGCCCGCCGCAAGCATCGGGTCAGCTGGACCGACCCAAAACAGGCCACGGTCTGGCTGGCCCTGCACCTGCCGCCGGAACAGGAGACGGACTGATGCCGGACCAAAGTGTGATGTCGGCCTGGCAAGACCTGGCTGATGCGATCGCAATGTCCCGGACCCAGCTGCAAAAGGCCGGCGGCACCATCCATTGCCGGGCCGGTTGCGGCAACTGCTGCCGCCTGGCTGTCATGACCACGGCGGCCGAAGCCAGGGTCCTGGCCAGAAGGATAACAGAGTCAGACCGGGAACGCCTTGAGCGTTACATCGACCGGTTGCGCACCTTGCTCCCGGCCATCGCAGACCGTCAGGATCTGGTCCGCCTTCACCCGCAGCAACTGGGGCCATGCCCCTTCCTCGGCCCGGACGAGCACTGCGATGTTCACGCCCACCGGCCCCTTGCCTGCCGGGCCCTGCTGGCCACCCGCCCCGCGGACTGGTGCGGTTTGGACCTGTCCACCCTGCCGGATATCGAACGCCGACTGTTTCTCGAAAGCCTCGATACCAACCTGGTGGCGCTGCCGACCCATTACCTGCTGGCACCGCTGGAGAAGGCCCGTCAACTGGAGCAGGAGCTGTTGGCCCTTTCGAACCTGAACCTCTACGGCCACCTGCCGACCCTGGTCTGGCTCGAAATCACCGTCGGCCTTGAACAGGTCGCTGAACGGGCCTCAGAGGGTCTTTCCGACCGGACCGGCACCTCCGACCTGCTTCACCCCGCCCTGGTCGAGGTCACCGGTTGACCATGGCATCGGTTCAGGGCATCATGCCGGACACCACTTGTCCGAGGTCTGAGTTATGTCCGTC
>CAZCUR010000020.1:0-35756 GCA_964501815.1 uncultured Geothermobacter sp. | reverse complement strand
ATGTTCAGGATCTTCGACCGTATCCGCCGTACTGGAAGGCTGACCGAACCGCTCGCACCCCTCGATGCCGAGGTTGCCCGGCTGGGAGAGGCGTGCCAGAAGGAGATCGCGCGCAAATTCGGCCATTCGCTGGCCATCCGCATGGTCGATGCCGGCTCCTGCAACGGCTGCGAACTGGAAATGCACGCGCTCAACAACAGCTTCTACGACATTGAGCGTTTTGGTATTCACTTTGTCGCCTCACCGCGGCATGCCGACCTGCTGCTGGTCACCGGGGTGGTTTCAAAACATATGGAAGAGGCGCTCAGGCGCACCTGGGCTGCGACTCCGGCGCCGAAACTGGTTGTCGCAATGGGTGATTGCGCCGGTTGTGGCGGCGAATTCGGCGAATCCTATGCCAGCTGTGGCGCCGTTTCCAACGTTATTCCGGTCGATGCCGTTATTCCCGGTTGTCCGCCAACACCTGAACAGCTGTTGCGAGGATTGCTGGAATTGCTGCAACGCCGATAAAAAAAGAGGGGGCTGCCCATGACAGCCCCCTCTTTTTTGGCCTGGGTCCTGATTCAGCCGAGAATCTGCTGCAGGTCCTGCTCGGGTGTGCTGATCGGGGCGATGTTGAAGTTCTCGACCAGGAAGTTCAGCACATTCGGAGTGATGAACGCCGGCAGGCTGGGACCGAGCTTGATGTTCTTGATGCCCAGGTGCAGCAGGGTCAGCAGGATGGCGACCGCTTTCTGCTCGTACCAGGAAAGGACCAGGGAGAGCGGCAGGTCGTTGACGCCGCAATCGAAGGCATCGGCCAGGGCCAAGGCGATCTGCACGGCGGAGTAGGCGTCGTTGCACTGGCCGACGTCGAGCAGACGCGGGATGCCGCCGATGTCACCGAATTCCATCTTGTTGAAGCGATACTTGCCGCAGGCCAGCGTCAGGATGATGGTGTCTTTGGGCGCTTTTTCGGCGAACTCGGTGTAGTAGTTGCGGCCCGGTTTGGCGCCGTCGCAGCCGCCGACCAGGAAGAAGTGCTTCACCGCGCCGGACTTGACCGCCTCGATGACCTTGTCGGCCACGCCGAGTACCGCGTTGTGACCGAAGCCGGTGAGGATCTCCTGACCGGGATTGTCTTCGAAGCCTTCATGGGCGAGGGCGCATTCGATGACTTCAGAAAAATCCCAGCCATCGATGTGGCGCACGCCGGGGTACTGCACGCGGCCCCAGGTGAACAGGCGGTCCTTGTAGTTGTCGGCCGGGCGCTGGATGCAGTTGGTGTTGAAGATGATGGCGCCGGGGAAATCCTGGAACTCCTTGTACTGGTCCTGCCAGGCACCGCCGTAGTTGCCGGCCAGATGGCTGTACTTCTTCAGGCCGGGATAGCCGTGGGCGGGGAGCATTTCACCGTGGGTGTAGATGTTGATGCCTTTGCCTTCGGTCTGCTTGAGGAGTTCCTCGAGGAAGCGCAGGTCGTGGCCGGAAACCAGAATAGCCTTGCCGGCCTTCGTTCCCAGCTGAACCGGGGTCGGCACCGGGTGGCCGTAGCGTTCGGTGTGGGCCTTGTTGAGCAGCTCCATGGTCACCAGGTTGATGCGACCGACTTCCATGGCGACGCCAACCAGATCCATCAGGCCGAGGCTGTCGTCGAGCAGCTGGGCCAGGGCCTTGTGGGTGAAGGCGTAAATCTCGTCGTTTTCGCGCTCAAGGATGATGGCATGGTCGGCGTAGGCGGCGTAGCCCTTGATGCCGAACAGGATGGTGCTGCGCATCGACTGGATATCCGGATCGACACCCTCTTCCTTGATGCCGTGCAGCTGGGCCAGAGCCAGCTGGGCGGCCCGGTCGGTCGGGAATTCCCAGCTCTGTGCGGCTTCGGGAATAGTGTCAACCTGCACGCCCGCCTTTTCCGCCATGGCGCGGGCCTTGTCACGGTAGGCCACCGCCTCGGCGATCACCTTGGCGACCGATTCGTCGTCGAAATCGACATTGGTCACGGTGGTGAACAGGGCCTCGATGACAAAGCGGTCGATGGCGTTGTCGCTGGCACCTTTTTCGCGCGCCTTGTCGGCCCAGAAGCCGATTCCCTTGAGGGCATAGACGAGCAGGTCCTGCAAATCGGAGGTGGTCGGCTGCTTGCCGCAGACACCGACCTTGTCGCATCCGACTCCTTTGGCGGCGGTTTCACACTGGTAACAGAACATGAGCGAACTCCTTTCGGTTGATGGGCGTTAAATGTGACGTCCTCAGTTGTAACAGCCTGTTTCGGTTTTGCAACCGCTGGCCGAAGTGCTGAAATTAGCTATAATGGCCCCGATTGACGGGCGTACCTTAACCGGTTTGGGGGTCCCAATCCTTGACGCACATCAAAACCTGAATTTTTCCTGGGGAATCTGATGGCAAAGTACCAGCGACATTACTGGCTGATGAAATCCGAACCGCATTGTTTCAGCATCGATGATCTGGCCGCCGAGCCGAACCAGACCGCCTGCTGGGATGGGGTGCGCAACTACCAGGCGCGCAACTTTCTGCGTGACGCCATCAAGGTCGGCGACGGCGTGCTCTTCTATCACAGCAATATCGCGAAACCCGCCATCGTCGGCCTGGCCGAAGTGGTGCGCGCGGGCTACCCGGACCATACCGCCCTCGATCCCAACAGTGATCATTTCGACCCGCGCGCCAGCGAAGACAATCCGATCTGGTACATGGTGGATGTGCGGTTTCTGGTGAAACTTCCTGAGCCCTTGACGCGCGATTTCCTCGCAGATCATCCGGTCCTTGCGACCATGGATGTCCTAAGAAAAGGAAACAGATTGTCTGTGCAGCCGGTTACCGGGGCGCAGTGGCAGGCCGTCCTGGAGGTGGCCGGTCTGTCCGATCCGCTCCCTGTAAGGTGAAGACGATGAAACGGGGACGACGCATTGCTCTTGTTGTCGGCGGTGTGCTGCTGGCTCTTCTGGTGGCTGTGGCCGTGCTTGCCATGGTCCTGGTGACCCCTGAGCGGGTACGCGACTACCTGGTCCCGCTGGTCAAGGAAAAGACCGGCAGGACATTGCAGCTGGACAACCTGGACGTATCCCTGCTGTCGGGTATCCACATCGACCGGGTCCGGCTGGTCGATGATCAGGGCACCCCGGTTCTGGGAGCCGCGTCGGTGGTGTTGCGCTACCGTTTCTGGCCGCTGCTTTTCGGACGGGTTATGGTCGACCGGGTAGACATCAAAAATCCTGATGTGCGGTTGGAGCGTCTGCCCGACGGGCGACTGCGGCTGCCGTGGCAGGCAGAAGATCGCCCTGGTAAACCGGAGGCTGAAAAGAGCATCAGCAAGCCTGGTGGGAAGTTGGGCGACGACCAGAACGCGAAGGGCTCAGCTGACATCGATCTTGCCGTGCGGCGCGTGCTCATCGAGGATGGTCGCGTCGAACTGTACGATCGCGCACTCAATCCGAAAACGCCCTACCTTTTGCGCCTGGAACGGCTGCGCCTTGCCGTCGAAGACCTGACGCTTGACCGGGCCTTTCCGGTCGCGTTGTCGGCCCGTATCGGTGACGCCGACATTGGCTTGAAGGGGCAGGTCGATCCGGCGGGCCCTGACCACGACCTGGTCCTGAAGACCGATGCCGTCGACCTGGCGCCGTTTTTGCCCTATTTACAGTCCCTTGTTCCCGGAAAACTGACCGGTGGCCACCTTGGGGCGGACCTGCGGCTGAAAGGAGAGCAGGGATTGTGGCGGCTGAAAGGGGTTGTCCACCTCGATCAGCTTGGACTGACCCTCAATGCCTTACCGGATATGCCCGTTCGTGACGGTCAGCTGTCCCTGAATCTTGATGCCTCCTGGCAACCCGATGCTGAACACCTTGAGCTGACATCTGCAAGACTGGACTACAACGGCCTGGCCGTGGTTGTGGCCGGCACCCTTGACGAACCCGGCTCCACCGGCAGAATCCAGGCCAAGGCACGGTTTGCCGACGTCGATCTTCGGCGTTTGCAGGACATCCTGCCATCCGGACTGGCCGAAGCCTTGCGTCCCTACGATGCCGCCGGAGTCATTGATTTGAGTGCCGAACTGAACGGCGGATTGCGCCGGCCGATGGAGGCCATTCGCAGTTTGGCCGTCGAACTCAAGCAGCTGCGCTTCAATTACGGCCAGGCTCGTTACGGCCTTGACGGCAGGCTGGCCGGTGACCTGAATCGGCTTGAGGGCAAAGGTCTGAAAGTCGGTCTTGGGGAACAGACGGTCAACCTTGACCTGTCGCTGGAAAAGGTTCTTGAGCCGCCGGTAGTCATCAATGCACTGGTCAGCGCCGACAGACTTGATATGGACGTTCTGCTGCCTCAGGGGGGCGAAACAGAATCCACAGCCGGAAGCACGTCCACCGCGATGACCGGCGGCACAACACCGGAACCTGCGGGGCGCAAGGCAGAAAACAGAAAGAGTGGAAAAATCAGTCTGCCTGTCGAAGGGACCCTTGAAGTCAGGGCCGGAGAATTGGTCAGTCGCGGCGTGGTCATCAGTGATTTTCGCGCGAAGGCGCTGCTCAAAAAGGGAGTTCTGACCATTGACCCGCTGACGGGGCGTCTCGGCAAGGGAATGTTTGTCAAGACCCTACGCTGTGACCTGAACCAGCTTCGTCCGTCCTGGCAGAGTACCGTAAGACTTGATGGCCTCCCGGTCGACAAGCTGCTTGTGCTGACGGCGCCGGACATGCAGGGAAGCGCGACCGGGCTGGTCACCGGTCACCTGTCCCTGATGGGGCGTGGTTTGTCTGAAGACCAGATCCGTTCCAGTCTTGGCGGAGAAGGGCGGATCGAGCTGCAGCAGACCGTTGTCAGCGGCACCAAGCTCAGCCGTGGCCTGGTCGGTCTGCTCGGAATGGTCCAACTGAACGAGGTTGATATCGAACAGGGTGAGCTCAACCTGAAAATAAAAAATGGTCTGGCCAGTCTGGATGGGGTGCTGGCAGGGCAGGATCTGCGCCTCGAACCCGCCGGAGTCGTCGATTTGCGCGGCCCGGTCAGAATCAGCCTGCCCGTGTGGCTGGCGCCGCGCCTTGCCGGTGGCCTGACCTTGAAAGGACTGATGGGGGCTCTGCTGAAGGACGATGCCGGCTGGACGCTTGTGCCGCTCAAGGTTGCCGGCCGGATTGAGGCGCCTTCGGTCAAGCTGGATGACAAGGCACTCAAGCGCCGGGCAAGGCAGAAGGCCAGGGAGACTCTGAAGAAAAAGTTGCTGGAAAAAGTTGCTCCAGAGGGGCCCGGAACATCCTCCAGCCCGGAAAAACAGCTGTTGCAGGATGCGCTCAAGAGTCTGCTCGGGCAGTAGCCTGGATGAGGTTTTGACAAGCTGTGCCCGTTCAGGGTACTCATACACGTCGATGAAATGAGAATAGTTTTACGGAAGGGGGGACCCTATGGCAGAAAATCGTACACGGCCCAGACATCGCAAGCGCATTCAGGTGCGTTACGGGGTCGACAGTCCCAGCCGGATCGCCTTTACCGAAGATGTCTCCGACGAGGGTTTTTTCATCAAATCAGCCCTGGTGCAGAAACCGGGGACCATTCTGCAAATCGAACTTGTCACGCCGGCAGGCGATACGGTTCGGCTTGAAGGTCGCATCCGCTGGGCCAAGAAAGTTCCCCCCAATCTGCTCACACGGGTCAAGGGAGGGATGGGCATCAAGATTCGGCGTTTTGTTGATGGCGAAGAGGCCTACCGGGCCCTGTGCGCGGACCTGAACGAGCGGTTTGGCTGAGCAAGCGATATTGAAATTTATTTTCATGTTATAATGACGTCAAACAGTTTCGTTTGGCGGAGGGTTTGTGGTTCCAATTCGCATCATCATTGTCGATGACCATCCCATTGTCCGGGAAGGATTCCGGCGCATTCTGGCGCGCAGCCCGGAGTTTGATGTCATCGGCGAAGCAGGCGACGGTCTTGTTGCACTCGATCTCTGCCGCCAACTGACCCCCGATGTCGTGCTGCTCGATATCGACCTGCCCGGTCTGGACGGGATTGCCCTCACCCGGCAGTTGCAAACCAGTTGCACACCTCCACGGGTCATCGTATTTTCCGGCCATGAAAGTGAAGACTATCTGCGTCAGGCCCTCGATGCCGGGGCGCGCGGTTATTTTCTCAAGGGGGACGAGGTTGCCGAATTGCGTCAGGCGGTCAACATGGTGATGGATGGGCGCTACTTTTTCAGCCGCAGACTGCAGGGGGAAGTGGTGCGCCTGTTCATGAACGGTCCGGACCAGCCTGCCCAAAAAGAAAACGGTTACGACCGGCTGACCCAGCGGGAAAAACAGGTCTTTTTGCTCATGCTGGAAGGTCTGGGCAATCAGCAGATTGCCGAAAAACTCTGTATCAGCAGCCGGACCCTGGAAAAACACCGGGCTTCGGTTTTTGCCAAACTCGAGGTCTCCAATCCGGTTGAAATGGTCCGTTATGCCCTGCGGCACGGCATCATTGACCCGCGTACCTGGGGTCGCGACCACTGACCTTTCTCCCCGGCCGCAGTCCCTCCTGCTTTCCCGGCCACATCTGTCGGTTCACATCGGAGTTAACCCAGCTGGTTGTATTCCCGTTCCCGGAAGCGGACCCCCAGTGATGCTGCCAGGCGCCTGCAGGCCTCGATATCGAGGCCGGGAAGGGTGACGGCACTGGCGGTGACTTCGGGAATGTAGCGGGGCGCCTGCCTGAGAAAGTCCTTGATCGCCTCGAAGCCTGCTTCCCCCAGGTCAGACTGGCACCATTGCTGGTAGGTGGCCGCGTCCGGGGCGTTGAGGGAAACGGATATGGCGTCCACCAGCCCCTGCAGTTCCGGAAGAATGTTGCGGCCGTGGACCAGGTTGGCCTGGCCGTCGGTATTGATGCGCACCCGGAGACCCTGCTGCTTGAGCCGGCTGGCAACCTGTTTCACCAGATCCAATCGCAGCAGCGGCTCGCCATAGCCGCAAAAAACCACTTCGTCATAGCCGGTGGCATCGCCGATGGCCGCCATAACCTCGTCGAAATCGGGTTCTCGATCAAGGCGCAACTGGTGCCCCTTGACCTGAAAATCCCGGAACTTGGCGCAAAAACGGCAGCGGTTGGTGCAGCGATTGGTGATGTTGAGATAGAGGGAATTGCGAATGACATAGGCGATGCGGGCCGATTGATCAACGTCGCCGATGCCGAACAGCCTGAAGGCGTTCAGGTTGGTGATGCGGGCGATGTCGGCGACAGTCAGCCCCCTGACTTCCGCCAGAGTCTCGGCTGTGGCGCGCACCCGCGCCGGCTCGTTTCTCTTGCCGCGCCAGGGCTGCGGGCTGAGGTAGGGGCAGTCAGTCTCCACCAGCAGAAATTCGGTTGGCACGGCACGGGCCGCCTGACGCAGAGCCTCGTTCTTCGGGTAGGTCAGCGGCCCGGCGAAGGAGATGTGCAGGCCCAGCTCCACACAGGTTCGGGCCAGGTCGGCATCACCACTGAAACAGTGCATCACCCCGCCGATCTCTCCAATCTTTTCCTGCCGCAGAATGGACACGACATCTTCGTGGGCGTCGCGATCGTGGATGATGACCGGCAGCTCCAGCTCTCTGGCCAGGCGCAACTGCGCCCGAAAGGCCTCGCGCTGGACATCGCGCGGTGAGCGGTCCCGGTAGTAGTCAAGACCGATTTCGCCAATGGCGACCACGGCGTCTTCACGGGCCCATTGGCGCAGCTGGTCGAGAGCATGGTCATCCACGGTCACCGCATCGTGCGGATGGATGCCCACCGCAGCCGATAACCGGCTGTTGTCGCGGGCCAGCTCGACGTTCGTGCGTGAACTGTCCAGATCGCAGCCGATGGTGATGATGTGCTGGATGGCGGCATCGGACGCCCGTTGCAGCACCTCGTTGAGGTCTTCCCGGTACTGGCCGCTGTCCAGGTGGGCGTGGGTATCTATTAGCGGAGGCAGACTTTCGGACATGGTTCTCCCAAAAGAACGGGGCGCCAGCGGCGCCCCTGTGGTGTTGTAGAAGAATATTACTCGGTTTCGATGCGCGGGAACAAGGGGGGCGCCTTGGCAATGGTTGTCCCCGGGACGAGCCGGCCCCAGTCATCCTGTTCCTCCAGCCGGGTGTCCGGCTTGTCCTGCCCCAGGGTGGACAGAATTTTTTCGCCCGTCTCGGGCATGAAGGGGGCGATGAGCAGGGCTGTCAGGCGCTGCAGTTCCAGCAGATTGTACATCACGGTGGCCAGACGGGGGCGCTGACTCTCGTCTTTGGCCAGGGCCCAGGGGGTGGTTTCGTCGATGTATTTGTTGCCGGCGCGAATCAGCTCCCAGATAGCCATCAGGGCCTTGTTGAAGGCGAGCTCGTCCATAAACCGGTCGACTTCGGCAACTGTGGCTTCCGCCTTGGCTTTCAGCGCGGCGTCAAGTTCTTCTTCGGTTTCAGGCCCGGGCAGAACGCCGCCAAAATACTTGTGCAGCATGGACGTCGTCCGACTGAGCAGGTTGCCAAGATCGTTGGCCAAATCAGAATTGATCCGGTGCACCAGGGCGGCGTGGGAGAAGTCACCGTCGAGCCCAAAGGGAACCTCGCGCAGCAGAAAGTAGCGGATCGGGTCGACGCCGTACCTGTCGACCAGCATGTTCGGCTCGACCACGTTGCGCAGGCTTTTGCTCATCTTCTGTCCTTCAACCGTCCACCAGCCGTGGGCGAAGACCTTTTTCGGCAGGGGGATGCCGGCGGCGAGCAGGAAGGTGGGCCAATAGACCGTGTGAAAACGCAGGATGTCCTTGCCGATAACGTGGACATCGGCCGGCCAGAAACGTTCAAAGTTGCCGTCGGTATCATCCGGGTAGCCCAATGCCGTGATGTAGTTGGACAGGGCGTCAAACCAGACGTAGATGACATGCTTGTCGTTGCCCGGCACCGGGATGCCCCAGCTGAAGGTGGTGCGCGATATCGACAGGTCGCGCAATCCTTCCCTGATAAAGCTGATGATTTCGTTGCGCCGGGTGCGCGGCTGGATGAAATCGGGGTTTTTCTCGATATGCTCGAGCAGCGCGTCCTGGTACTTGCTCATGCGGAAGAAATAGGACTCTTCCTTCAGCTTTTCCGTCGGCCGGCCGCAGTCGGGGCAGTTGCCGTCCATCAACTGGGTTTCGGTCCAGAAGGTTTCGCAAGGAGTGCAGTACCAGTCCTCGTACTCTCCCAGGTAGATATCGCCTTTGGCCTGGATGATTTCGAACAGGTGGCGCACGCCGCGCTTGTGGCGTTCCTGGGAGGTGCGGATGAAGTCGGTATTGTCGATGTTCAGCTTCTCCCACAGCCCCTGGAAACGCTGCATGACCCGGTCGGCCAGTTCCAGCGGGGTCTCTCCCTGGGCCAGGGCGGCCTTTTCGACCTTCTGGCCGTGTTCATCCGTACCGGTCAGAAAGAAGACCTTGTAGCCCCGGGCCTTTTTGTAGCGGGCCAGGACATCACAGGCGACGGTGGTGTAGGCGTGGCCGATGTGGGGCACGTCATTGACGTAATAGATCGGCGTTGTGATGTAAAAGGTCTTGTCCATTTCGACTCCTCAGTTATTGGCTGCCTGTTGCCTGAAACGGGCGCGCGTCGGGCTGCGCGCCATCAACTGCAATCCCTCCTGAATTTCCGGATTTGGCAACCCGGCCTCAGGATTGGGACGGACTGTTGTCGTTTGACGGTTTTTTTCTGCGTCTCCTGCGCCGGTTGCTGCGGCGGCGCTTCCCCTCTGGGGTGCCGGTGCCGTCCGGCGGGTTGGCGCCTTTGTCACCGGTCTGGGGTGCGGTCTTCTTCTGCTGACCTGTCTGTCTGGCTGTTTCGGCCTGGGACTGGGCGCTTTTCGGCTTGCGTCTCCGGCGTGAGCGGCGCTTCCTGTTGGTCTGCGGTTCCGCAGGTTTTGCCTCGGGCGGGCTTCCGGCGTCTCCCGCCTGGAGGCTCTGTTCTGTATCGGCTTGTGGCTCAGGCGGCGGACTTTCCGGTTCGCGCCGTCCTTTTTCGAACTGGTTGCCGGTAATTTTGAAGCGTTCTCCGTCCTGGGTTGCAAGGGTGATTTCCCGACGCAGAATGTTGACATCGCAAACGTGCATGCATTGCCCTTCGAACTCGACCTTTTTACCGCATTTGGGCAGCCCTTTGCGGAGTTCGCAATAGGTTTCGAATTCGTAGGACAGGCAGCACAAAAGCCGCCCGCACTGACCGGAAATCTTGCCGGGATTCAAGGCCAGCCCCTGCTCCTTGGCCATTTTGACGGAAACGGGGGCGAACTCCGTCAAAAAGGTGCAGCAGCACAGTTCCCGACCGCAAATACCCAGACCGCCGACCAGTTTGGCCTCATCCCTGACACCGATCTGGCGCATTTCGATGCGGGTGTGAAAGTGGTGGGCCAGGTCCTTGACCAGTTCGCGAAAATCGACCCGGCCGTCCGCGGTAAAGTAGAAAATGATTTTGGAGCCGTCGAACTGGTATTCGGCCCGAACGAGTTTCATCGGCATCTGCCGTTCTTCAATCCGTTTCAGGCAGAAGCGATAGGCTTCGTCTTCGCGCGCCTTGTTGACGCGCGCCAGTTTCAGGTCCTCTTCCGTCGCCGGGCGCAAGACGTTCTTCAGGGATCTCGTCTCATCGTCTTCAAGCTCTCTGGGCGGCAGGACAACTTCTCCCAGAGCGCGTCCGCGATCGGTTTCCACAACCACCTGGTCGCCGACGGCCAGGTCGAATTGCTGAGCGTTGAAGTCGTAGCGTTTGCCCGCGGGGCGAAATTTTATGGTGACTATCCGCATGGGATGAGATTCCTCCAAATCAGGCCGCCAGCCGTTCCAGCAGGACGTTAAGGGCAAGTTGGCGGTTAACATTGTGTTCCAGCTGGCGTCGTGCCGAATCGAGGGCCGAAATTTTGTCAAGCAGGGAGAGGGCTGTTTCCTGTCCCGCCAGCTGCGTGATGATTGCGGTGGCATCGACGTTGGCTGCTTTGTCTCCCCGGCCGAGAATCAGATGCAGGGCATCCCGGTAGAGGGTCTGCAGCACTTCGATAATCCCCGGGATGTCCTCCTTGCGGCGATCAAGTTCTTCTGCCAGTCGCATCCTCGGCGCGGCATCGGCCAGCGAACCGTTGGAAAACCAGCTGAAAACCTCGTTTCGTAATGCACTGAAACCTTCACGATCCCTGGTCGCGATGCGGGCGAAGCTGCCTTCGGACACGGCGGCCAGAACGCTCGCCTCCTGTTCGTCGATCCCAAGCTGTTCGTTCAGAACCTCCAGAACCTGCTGCTGGGCAAGCCGCTGAAACGCCACCCGCTGGCAGCGTGAACGGATGGTCGGCAGCAGCCGTTCAGGATGACTGCTCAACAGAATGAGCACCGCATCACCAGGAGGCTCCTCAAGGGTTTTCAGCAGCGCGTTGCCCGCTGCCTGGTTCATGCTGTCGGCCTGGTCAATAATGCAGATTTTTTTGCGCGCTTCGACCGGGCGATAGTTCAGTTCCCGGATGAGCCGGCGGATCTGTTCGATTTTGATGCCATTGCCCTCGGGCTCGACCAGGTGCATGTCGGGGTGATTTCTGTGGTCGATTTTGCGACAGGCGGCACAACTGCCGCACCCGACCTGTTCGTGGCAGCACAGGGCCCGGGCGATGGCCGTGGCCATCAGTTTTTTGCCGACCCCTTCAGGGCCTTCGAACAGATAGGCGTGGGCCAGACGGCCGGACTGGATGGCCCGGCGAAAGATATCCTTCTGCTGCTGGTGCCCTATAATCTGGTCGAAGGTCATGCCAAATTGCCCCGTGGGGTCCGGTAGAATGAACAGCCCTGCGAACGAGGGAAGCATTATAGAGAACGGCGCCCTTTTTTATCAAGGACAAACCCCTGTGCGGCCGTTGCCTGCAAAAGGCAAAAGGGCTATACTTCCAACGCTTTTTCAGGGTGACGTTTGCCGGCACCCGGTACAGCCCTGTGGTTCTCGATTGCATGCAACGGTCAGGATATGGAAGAGTCACTCTGCGAACTGGAAACAGCCCTTGGATATCGTTTCAGCAACCGTGATCTGCTCGTCAAGGCATTGACCCACAAGTCCTATGCCAATGAACACCGGGATGCGGGCGCCCGTGACAATGAACGCCTGGAATTTCTCGGGGACGCGGTTTTGGATCTCGCTGTCAGTGAAACCATCTTTGCGCAGGAACCCCGGCTTGCCGAGGGAGAGATGACCCGAGTGCGGGCTGAGGTTGTCAGCGAACCGAGTCTGGCCGCTGTGGCGCGGGAGCTTGGGGTGGGGGACCACATGCTGTTGGGGCGTGGCGAGGAGCTGACGGGCGGGCGCGAAAAAGAGAGTCTGCTGTCCGATGCCATGGAGGCCATTCTTGGGGCCATCTTTCTGGACGGAGGATTCGATAACGCCAGGGCGGCAGTGGACCGCTGGATGGCCGGGCGCATCGCGGCTGCCGCCCGGGAAAAATCGGGTCTTGATGCCAAAACGCGGCTTCAGGAGCTGCTGCAGGCCCGTGAAGGCCGGCTGCCTCGTTATGTGCTTGTCGGCAGCGAGGGGCCTGACCACGCCCGGCGGTACCATGTTGAAGTCCATTTTGACGGTGTCGCCATCGGCAGCGGGACCGGACGGACCAAAAAACAGGCGGAGCAGAGTGCCGCCCGCGCTGCTCTGGCACGTTTGACTGACGAGACATCTTGACTATTTATCCGGTCTTTCTGCCCCATGCCGCCTGCCCGGGGCGTTGTATCTATTGTGACCAGACCCGCCTCTCCGGAGTCCAGGCGAACGATGCGTGGGCCCCTTTTGTTGCGAAGCTGGACCAGATGCTTCCTGAACAAGGGCAGGGGGAGATTGCCTTTTATGGCGGCAGTTTCACCCTTATGCCGGCGGCTGTTCAGCGACGGCTGCTGGAGGATGCCGCCAGGTTCGTCGACCAGGGACGCTGTGGCGGGATTCGCCTTTCAACCCATCCGCTTGGTCTTGAGACGGAGCATTTGGACCTTCTCGCACAGTTTCCGGTATCGACGGTTGAGGTCGGCTGTCAGAGTTTCGATGACCAGGTCCTAAGGTCAGCAGGCAGGGGCTACTCTTCCTCAAAGCTGCGTGCTGGACTCCATCGGTTGCTGGACAGACCTTGGAATGTTGTGGCCCAGCTGATGCCCGGGCTGCCGCAAGCGGACGCTGTGGAGGCCGAGCATTCGCTTCGCACCGTGATCGGGCTCGGCATCCGCCAGGTCCGCCTTTATCCGGTCATCGTGCTGGAGGGGACGGCTTTGGCTGATGCGTACCGGTCCGGTCGGTACCGGCCCTGGACACTGGAACATGCGGTCGCCACCTGTGCGCGGCTCTGGTTGTTGTGTCTGCGTTCTGGTGTTTCCGTGTTACGTATGGGACTGCCGCCTCTTGAGCAGCCGCCCGTCGCCGGGCCATGGCATCCCGCCTTTGGCCAATTGGTGCGAAGCCGCCTGTGGTACCATGGTCTGGCTCGTGCGGCGGCCGGTTCTGGTGACGTCGAGGTCTGGGTCAACCCCGCCGATTTGAGTGACGCAATCGGCTTTCAACGGGGTAACCTCAAGCTGCTTGCCGGCAGGGGGACTTGTGTCCGGCTTCGGCCTGATGCCGACGTGCCCAGACTGTGCTTCAGGGTCGATGATGTTGTTGAAAAGCTAGCCCATATCGAGGTGTCTGTCTGATGAATACCAAAGGGTTCCGCAGCGGTTTTGCAGCTCTGGTCGGCCGACCCAATGTCGGCAAGTCGACCTTGCTCAACCGGATTCTGGGCCAGAAAATCGCCATTACTTCACCCAAGCCCCAGACGACCCGTAATCGCATTCTCGGGATCTGCCATCAGGACAGCTCCCAGATTCTGTTTCTCGATACGCCGGGCATTCACAGCCACAGGGGGAACAAGCTCAACCGGTGGATGGTTGAACAGGCCTTCGCCGCCCTTGAGGATGTGGATGTCATCCTGCTGCTGGTTGAAGCGGACCGGCCGGTTGAGCTGGAGGAGCGTCTCCGGCAGGGCCTCGGCCGGGCGGGCAGGCCGGTTGTGCTCGTACTCAACAAGATTGACCGGGTGACTCCTGCTGACCTTCTGGCGGTCATTGACGCATGGCGTAAAACAGCGGATTTCGCGGAAATCGTGCCGGTTTCGGCTTTGACGGGAGACAATGTTGATCGTCTTGTCAGCGTTGTGACCGGGTATCTGCCGGAAGGTCCTCCCCTTTACCCGGACGATATGGTGACCGATCTGCCGGAGAGGTTTCTTGTCGCCGAGATGATCCGGGAACAGGTGCTGCGCAAGCTGGAACAGGAGATCCCCTACGGTGTCGCCGTGCAGGTGGAGAGTTTCGAAGAGGACGAGCAGCGCGACCTGGTGGTCATTCACGCTGTGATTCATCTGGAGCGGGAATCACACAAGCGTATCCTGGTCGGCAAGCAGGGGCGTATGATCCGTGCCATTGGTGCCGACGCCCGCAAGGCCATAGAACGCCTGCTGGGGACCCGGGTCTTTTTGCATCTGTTTGCCCGGGTTGATCGAAACTGGACCCGGTCGGACCGCCTGTTGCGCGAATTCGGGTACGATTGATTTTTATCGGCCTCCGGGCTTTGTCAGGAGTTGCACCATGTTACCAGTTGTTGCCATCGTCGGTCGGCCCAATGTCGGCAAGTCGACCCTGTTCAATCGTCTTTGCGGCCAGCGCAAGGCGATTGTTGAAGATATCCCCGGCGTGACCCGTGACCGCAATTATGCCCGGGTCGACCGTTTTGACCGCAGTTTTCTGCTTATTGACACCGGTGGCTTTGAACCTGTCAGTGAAGACCGGCTGCTGGCTCAAATGCGCGAGCAATCCCAGCTGGCCGTGGAAGAAGCCGACGTCATCCTTTTTGTGCTGGATGCCAAGCAGGGCATGACACCGGCGGACGAGGAGGTCGCGGACATCCTGCGACGTTACCGGAAGCCGCTTATATGTCTGGTCAACAAGGTCGACGGGCCGCGGGACGAGGCGAACGCGGCCGAATTTTACGCGCTCGGGTTCGACGAAATCCTGTGCATCTCCGCGGAACATGGCCATGGGATGTCCGAGCTGGCCTTGCACCTGCAGGAGCTGTTGCCGGAAAGTCGGTCCCAAAATCCGGATTTGCAACAGACCCGGCTGGCCATTATCGGCAGGCCCAATGTCGGCAAAAGCTCTTTGGTCAACCGGATTCTCGGTTACGAACGCGTTGTGGCCAATCCCATGGCCGGTACCACCCGGGATTCGGTCGACACCCCCTTCACCTATAACCACAAACCCTACCTGCTCATCGATACCGCCGGCATTCGCCGCAAGGGCCGGGTGAGCCAGAAACTGGAAAAGTACAGTGTTGTTCAGGCGCTCAAGGCCATGGAGCGCGCCCATGTGGTTTTGATGGTTATCGACGCCCGCGAAGGGGTGACCGATCAGGATCTGACCATAGCAGGTTATGCCGAGGAAAAAGGGCGGGCCATTATCCTGGTGGTCAACAAGTGGGACCTGGTGGAAAAGGACCACACCACCATGGGCCGTTATGTCAAGGACCTGCGCGCACGCTTCCGGTTTCTGGCCCATGCTCCGATCCTGTTCGTTTCGGCCCTTACGGGGCAGAGGGTGGCGAAAATCATGGGCGAGGTGGAAAAGCTGGCGGATGAATTCAACCGGAGGCTGCCGACGGCCACCGTCAACAAGGTTTTGCGTGAAGCCGTTGAAGCCCACCAGCCAAGTCTTTACAAGGGCAAGCGGCTCAAGTTTTTCTATGCGACCCAGACTGCGGTGCGGCCGCCCACCATCACCGTCTTTGTCAGTCGCGCCGAAGGGGTTCATTTCAGCTATCAGCGTTACCTGGCGAACAAGTTCAGGGAGGCGTTGGGGTTGACCGGGTCGCCGTTGCGCGTCCGGTATCAAAGCCGGGAGCATTGACCCGGAAATCCTGGGGTTATCGCTTTACTTGTCCACAGGGGTGGGATATATTCCATTTTACTGAAATTTTCATATGTTGACTCTTTCCTCTCCGGCTGTTTGCCATGAGCCTAGTTGGAAATCTGGAAGATCTCGGCCTCGGTGACATTCTGCAGATTGTCAGCCTGAGCCGCAAATCGGGCGTTCTGCATTTGCGCTGTGGCGACCGCGCCGGGACCATCGTTTTTTTTAACGGGCAGGTCGTTCAGGCGACATCCAGCGATTCCCACCCTGATTTTGGCCAGCTTTTGGTTGAGCGCCAGCTGATCAGCGCCGGGCAGCTGCGTGACGCCCAGCATCAGAGCCGCGCCAGCGGAGAACCTTTGAGCAAGGTTCTGACGGACCGGTACGAGATCGATCAGGACGTGGTCGAGCAGGTTCTGCGCGAACAGATTGAACAGATCGTCTACTCCTTTTTCTCCTGGACCGAAGGGACCTTTGCCTTCGAGTTGTATGAAGCCGAAGAGATTCAGGGAGAAGCCGATCCGGAATCCCTGTTCGATCGCGGCATCAACCCCCAATGGCTTGCCATGGAAGGGAGCAGGCGTCTGGATGAACAACGGCATCAGCAACAGGAAGCCGGGCAGGGGGGAGCCGCTGTTCTTTCTGAGGGTGATGATTACGTGCCGGAGCAGGTGCTCCCCCCGGAGGCACCTCCCCCGGGTTCCGATACGGGTGCTGAGGGGTTGGGGAGTGGCTCGCTGCTGTATCTGGTCGATGATGATGCCAGGACCAGACGTCTGCTTGCCGATGCGCTGAAGGCCCACGGCTTCGCCGTGTCAACGTTTCCTGACGGGCGTGCCTGCCTGACAGGTCTTGAAAACCTGGGAGAGGCTTCCCCCCGCCCACACCTTGTGGTTGACCTCATTATGCCCCGGATTGACGGCAGCGGAATTCTTGGTGGCCTGGAGCTGGTTGAGCGGACTTCGGACCATGCCCTTGGCAATCCACTGGTGGTTTTGACTGACCATGCCAACCCCGAGGCCGAAAAAATGCTTGCTGACAAGGGCGTTCGGCATCTGCTGCGCAAGCCGAAGAAAGATGATTTGAATACCCGACAGGGGTTGGCGGCTTTGGATCGCCTTGCAGGACAGATTGCCGCCATTTTGGGCAAAAAGCCAAAAGACGCTGTGAAAACGCCGCCAGGACTGGTCCATCTTGGGCGGGAGCTACTTTCTGAAATAGGTGAAGAGGGGATGGGCGAGCCGGGGACGGATCGGCCGGGCAGCACCTCGTCTCCAGGGCTGAGTCTGCTCAAGGGAATGTTGCAGGAGCTGAACAACCCGACCCTCGGCGGTGGGGTGATTTTGCTGGTGCTGCGCTTTGCCAGTGAAATCATGAACAGGGCCGTCGTTTTTCTGGTGCGGGATGATGCCATTGTCGGTCTGGGGCAGTTCGGCCTGGAGCAGTGTGTCGCCGATGCTGACCGCAAGGTCCGCCGGATGAAACTGCCGCTCGACCAACCGTCGGTGCTGACCCGCGCCCTGGAGGCCAAATCGGCGGTCCGACTCCCTTTCAGTGATTCGGAGTGGGACCGTTATTTGCAGGAACAGCTGGGTGGAGAACGACCGGAAGAAGCGTTCATCGGGCCCATTTTCAGTGAGGGAAGGGTGGTCGCCCTGCTTTACGGGGACAACTTGCCGGCCCAGCAGGGGGTCGGAGATACCGAAGCCCTGGAAATCTTTTTGTCGCAGGCCGGTTTGGCGATGGAAAAGGCACTTCTGGAAAGGCGCCTGCAGTTGCAGGGGCGAAACGGAAGTTGATGTGTTTCTGATTGCAAGGGGGATGGTGTGGCCCGAAAAATTCTCATAGCTGAAGATTCTGCCACCATGCGGGCCCTGATTGTGTCGACCCTGGCGGCAGCGGGCGACTACGATATCATCGAAGCGGCCAACGGGTTTGAGGCGCTGCGTATCCTGCCGCGGGAAAAGGTTGATCTGGTGATCACCGACATCAACATGCCCGACATTAACGGCCTTGAACTCATCAGCTTCATCAAAAACAACCCCAATTACAACGACACCCCGCTCTTTATCATTTCCACCGAATCGAGTGAAAAGGACCGCAGCAAGGGATTGGCGCTGGGGGCCGACGCCTATCTCGTCAAGCCCTTTGCGCCGGAAGAACTGCAGGAGCTGGTTCATCGCTACCTCGGTGAAGGAGGGGAGCAGTGAGCGACCAGTCGTCCAGGGCTCTCAAGGATTTTCTGGCCGAGGCTGAGGAGATTCTGGAAAAGCTCAATCTCGATGTGGCTCTGCTCAGCGAACAGGCGGAGAACGGGGAGCCCGACCCCGATCTGGTCAATGCCATATTTCGAGGTGCCCACAGCCTGAAAGGGTTGTCGGGTATGTTCGGATTTTCAGACATTTCAAGCCTGGCCCATGAACTGGAAAATCTGCTTGACCGCCTGCGGCTGGGAAAACTCGATTGGTCCGGGCAGCTTTTCGAAGTGCTGTTTCACGGACTTGAACTGCTGACCTCTCTGGTGGCCGGTAAAGGTCAGGACGAAACCTTCACCCTGGATCTTGGCCCTGCCATGGACCGTATCGCCGGTCTGATTGCGGGGGGCGGTGCCGCGCCGGCCGATCCTTTTGCCACCATTGCCCTGCCGGATGATGTCCGCAACGTTCTGACGGAATACGAGGAAGCCCGCCTTAAAGCCAATCTGGAGCGCGGCCGGCGCCTGGTTCTGGTTCATGCCGCCTTCAATCTGTCGAGTTTTGATCAGGAGCTTGAAGCTCTCACCGCGCGACTCAAAAACCACGGGGAAGTTATCAGCACCCTGCCGAGCCCCGGGTCCGATCCCGAAAAGATCGGTTTCAGGCTCCTGTGCGGGGTTGACCTGGGGGTGGACGAGCTGGCCGGTGCCATTGACCGGGACCCTGCCGATATCACCCTGCTGGATCGTTCGGACACTCCGTCCCCCCAAAAAGATTCCTCCACCACGTCCCCGCCTGCAGCAGCAACGCCCCCGACCCGTGAGGTCCCGGAGACAGGTGACAGCCTGGATGACGCGGGATCTCTGCGTTCGTTCAGCCGCACCGTACGGGTTGATATCGAAAAACTCGACAATCTGATGAACATCGTTGGCGAGCTGGTCCTGTCCAAAGGGGCGCTTGGCCGGATAACCTCCGAAATTGCCGAGAGGATTCCCGCTTCGCTGCTGACGGATATGCAGAAGGCTCTCAAGGGCCTGGAGCGTCGTCTGGATGAGTTGCAGGGCGCCGTCATGGATGTGCGGATGGTGCCGGTGGCGCAGCTGTTTGACAAAATGGCCCGAATCGTCAGGCGGGTGGCCAACGAACTGCACAAAAGGGTGCATCTGGAAATCAGCGGTGCTGAGACAGAGCTGGACAAGCTGATTGTCGAGGATTTGACCGATCCGCTGATGCACATCATCCGCAATGCCATTGACCACGGCATTGAGCCGCCCGAGGAGCGCAGAGCGCTCGGCAAACCGGAAAAAGCGGTGATTGCCCTGCATGCCATGCAGCGCGGCAACCATGTTGTCATCGAGGTCCGGGATGACGGCAGGGGGATTGATCTTGAGGCGGTACGGCGCAAGGGGATTGAACGGGGCTTGCTGGCTGCCGATGCCCAGCCGGGCAGAGATGAGCTGTTTGACCTGCTGTTCCGCCCCGGGTTTTCCACGCGGGACCAGGTCAGTGACCTGTCCGGACGTGGTGTCGGGATGGATGTGGTGAAAAACAACATCTCCGCCTTGTCGGGCATGATCGAAATCGACAGCGAACCGGGGCAGGGGACCTGTATCAGCATCACCCTGCCGATAACGCTCGCCATTATCAAGGCTCTGGTTGTCGAGGTGGCGGGGCGGACCTATGCGATACCCATCAATTCGGTCCTGGAAACCCTGATGCTTGAACCGGACGCCATTGAAACCATCGAGGGGCGGGAAGTCATCGAGCTGCGCAACAGCACCCTGCCTCTTCTGCGTATCGATGAGCTGTTTGAGCTGGATGGTCGCGCCGAACGTCGCACGCGCAAGTTTGTGGCTGTTGTCGGGATGGCCGAAAAACGTCTTGGTCTGGTGGTTGACCAGCTGGCCGGCCAGCAGGATGTGGTCATCAAAAGCCTTGGCTCGGCTCTTTCCTTTGTCAAGGGCATCGCCGGGGCCGCTGACCTCGGCAACCAGAAGACCATTCTGGTTCTTGATGTCGGCGGACTGATGAGCGAAGCCTTGCGAGGTGAGGTCGCCGCCTATGTATAAGGATTTTTACGGCCTGAAGGAAAGGCCGTTCAGCAAGACTCCGGACCCCAGATTTCTCTATCTGTCCCGCAGTCACAGGGAAGCCCTGGCGCGGCTTCTCTATGCTGTGGAAGAAAGGGACATGATTCTTTTGACCGGTGGCATCGGATGCGGCAAAACAACCCTGTCGCGCGCCCTGATTGATGAACTTGAGGAGAATCATCAGGTCATTCTGTTTATCAATCCCAGACTGTCACCGATGGAGTTCCTCAAAACCCTGGCGACCCGGTTGGGAGTTGCCAGGCCGGCGCGCAGCAAGGCCGACCTGCTCGAACAGATCGGCCGGCAGCTCTATCGCTGTTACGAAGAAGGGACCTGTCCGGTTCTGGTTGTTGACGAAGCCCAGCTGGTGCCCCACAAGGAGCTGTTTGACGAAATCAGGTTGCTGACCAACTTTCAGCTCGACGACCAGAACCTCATTTGTGTGGTGCTGATGGGCCAGCCTGAACTTCGGCAGCGGCTCAGGCACAGGGCCTATGAGGCCCTGCGTCAGCGAATCGGGATACAGTTCGATCTGGGGCCCCTTACCCGGGAGGAAACCGGGGACTACCTCGACCATCGGCTGCAGGTGGCCGGAGGACAGGCGGGGCTGTTTCGTTCCGAGGCCGTCGATGTTATCTACGATTTTTCCGGAGGCATTCCCCGGCGTATCAACCAGATAGCTTCGCTGGCACTGCTTGAGGGGTTCGGCCGGGAGGCGGCATCGATTGGCCGGGACGTGCTGGAGGCGGTGCGTATCGAACTGGATGAGGCTATCTGAGCTTCCGGGAGTGATTCATGGACCTGGTTGAAATACGCAAGAAAGCTCAAAAGAAACGGAAGGCTGCAGCCCAGGCGCCGGAAAATGAACCGGAGCGCGCGCCGCAGGAACGGTCTGACGCGGGTGACGCAACGGAAGCTTGCGTTCTGTCTGAGGACAGGAGCGCATCGGCTGCTGAAGAAAAGGAGGCGCCGGCTTCCGCTTTTGAACCGGGACAACCCAGGGATGACGCCCGTGCTGACAGGCTGGTGGCCGAAACGGGGGAAGAGCCGGGCCCGACCGCGGTGGCGGAGGGTTTTGAGCAGAGCGATGGTCTGGAGCGGCTCTTTTCGGCTCAAGGCGAGTTCGCTCTGGCCACCGAAGAGGCCTATCTCAAGGCCCTGCAGGCCGACACGGAAGACGAAGACACCCTTCGCCGGCGCTGGCTTTCCTTTTTCATCGGCCGGGAGCAGTATGCCGTTGATATTGAACAGGTCAAGGAAATCATCAAGCCGCGCGAAGTCACCGAGGTTCCGCGCACGCCCGATTTTTTGCCCGGGATCATTTCTCTGCGGGGAATCATCGTCCCTGTTATCGACCTGGCTCGACGTCTGCGTCTTGGGGAGACGCAGCAGAGTGATCGAACCCGAATAATCGTTTGTGAACTGGGTGATCGCATCGCCGGACTTCTGGTCGACACGATCGCCCAGGTCGTGGATGTTTCTGAACATCAAGTCGAACCGCCACCGGCCGTCCTGACCGGTCTCGATCGGGATATGGTGGAGGGGGTAGGGCGGATTCAGGGCCGTATGGTCGTTTTGCTCAACGTCGAACAGGTCCTGGATCTGGAACATGTAACCGCCTGAACGGGCAGCGGCCTTTCACGGGCCGAACCGTCCGCAAAGAGGAGTTGGCCGTGGAGCGAAAGAAGATTTTGATTGTGGAAGATGAGGAAAGTCTTCTCAAACTGGAAAGTATTCTGCTGACCTCAAAGGGCTATGATGTCCGCGGGGTTTCCAACGGCAATACGGCGTTGGAGGTGATTACCGAAGAACCGCCCGATCTGGTCCTGCTTGATATCATGCTGCCTGAAATGGATGGTTTCGAGGTTTGCAGGCGCATCAAGGAAAATGAGAAGACCCGGCACATCCCGGTGATTATGTTGACCGCCAAAAAAAGCCGTGAGGATATGGCTCGCGGTGAAGAGGTGGGGGCGGACTGGTATATTACCAAGCCGTTCAAGTCAGCCATGGTGATCGAGACAATTCAGAGGTTTCTGGCGCGGTGATGGGCGCGACGACACCCTCCAAAAACTCTGCCGGCGAAACGGAAGCAAGGCAGGAAATCCAGCTCGCCTGTTTTCGGGTCGGCGCCCTGTTCTACGGTCTTGACATCCTGCGCATCCGGGAGGTCATTCGCCCGCTGAAAATTACCGCCATCCCGAAATCGCCCGCCTTTGTGGATGGGGTCATCAACCTGCGCGGGACGGTCATTCCCGTGGTCGACCTGCGCCGGAGGTTTGACCTGGACGTGCCCAGGGACGACCGCCGCACACGTATCATGATATGCGCTGTTTACGGGCGCATTATC
Organism: uncultured Geothermobacter sp.; assembly: GCA_964501815.1. Taxonomy (GTDB): domain Bacteria; phylum Desulfobacterota; class Desulfuromonadia; order Desulfuromonadales; family Geothermobacteraceae; genus Geothermobacter. Next base: position 13,222 of record CAZCUR010000020.1, on the reverse strand, counting down.
GGTCTCAAGGTCGACGAGGTGGCCGAAGTCCGAACCTACGGGCGGGGCGAGATTCAGCCGGCACCCCACTTCATCAAGGGGCGAGGTGCCGAATTCTTTCTGGGGGTTTGCCGCAGGGGGGATGATCTGGTCATGATTCTCGACCTGGAAAAGATTTTGACCTCGGAAGAACGTATCGATCTCGAAGCTATCGGTGCCGCGATCTCCGATCAATAATTCATTTGGATTGGCTCCATGATTCTTCAATGCCCCTCCTGCAAGGCCCGGGTCCGTATCAGGCAGAATCGCCTTGCCGGCCGCAAATTGAAATTCAAATGCCCCTCCTGCGGTACGCCTGCGGTTGCCGACGTTCCCGGCAAGGACCATCAGGCACCTTCGTCAAGCCGTGTCCGCGTTCTGGTGGCCCATTCGGATCCGGCCGTCTGTCAGACCATCGGGGCAGTTGTCGCAGCCGAGGGGCTGGAATGCCGCCAGTGCCACGACGGAGACAGCGCGCTTGCCCAAATGCACAGCTGGAAGCCTCAGGTGGCGATGGTGGATGTGGCCCTGCCGGGGCTTTACGCCTTTGAAGTCGTTGAAAAGGTGCAGTCTCTCTCCGTCCAGGACCGTCCCGGTATCATCCTGATTTCATCCGTCTATAACAGGACCGCCTACAAGCGCAAACCGGCGGACCTGTACGGAGCTGATGATTATATCGAGCTGCACCATATCCCTGATGATCTCGTCCCGAAAATCAGAGCTCTTCTCGATGGGCGGCAGCCTCCGGCTGTGCGACCGCCTAAGTCCGAGCAGGAACGGGCGCAGTGGGCCAGTGTCAATGCAGAGCTGAAAAAAGCGGGCGAGCGGCAGATCGAAGGCGGTGATGTCAGGGATCGGGCCCGGCAGCTGGCGCGCATCATTGCCTCTGACATTGCCCTGTACCATCATGACAAATTGTCGCTGGCGCGCGCCGGTGAGGCTCTTGAAACCTGTTTTGCGGCAGAAATCGAGGAGGCCGTACGGCTTTTCCTCGACCGTTTCCCCGGCCATGAAGACCTTGCCCGGCAGCTGGTTACCGAAACTTTGCAGGACCTGGTCCAGGGCCATCTTCACCCGTCATAGAATCTCGAGACCGGCTATGAATCATTCAGATATCAAAAACCTTCTGTGTTCATCGAACGAGGAGGACCGCCTTCAGGGACTGCGCGCTCTGCAGCACGACGGGAGCGACGGATTCCTGCCTTTGCTCTACCAGGCCATGGGAGATGAATCCTGGAGGGTGCGCAAGGAGGCGGCCGAGGTCTTTCTGGCCCTGCCGGGGGCTGGCGATTTGGCTGGTGAGATTGTCGAACTGCTGCACGCTGAGGACAACGCCGGTCTGCGCAACACCGCAGTGGAAATTCTTGTGCGTCTGGGTCGCCAGGCTGTACCGGTTCTTTTGGATGAGCTGGGCTGTCCCGATCCGGACGTTCGCAAGTTCGTCATTGATATTCTCGGGACGATTGGCGACTCCTCGGTTGGAGAGCGCCTGATTTCCGCTCTGGAAGACAGCGACGCCAACGTGCGTGCCGCGGCCGCGGAAAATCTCGGACGACTGCAGGTGGTTTCCGCTGTCCCGGCCCTGATTGCGGCCATGCGTCAGGCGGATCTGATGACCCGGTTCACCATTCTGGAGGCTCTCGCCCAGATCGACAGCGCTATCCCGGTGGCAGAGCTGCTGCCCTACCGGGAGGAAAAGCTGTTGCGCAAGGCGCTGTTTGACTGCCTGGGGCATGTCGGTGGCAAAGATGCGATTCCGGTTCTGGTAGAAGGACTGAACGATGAGATGCGGAACGTGCGCGAGGCGGCCGCTGTCGCTTTGGCACGCCTTGCGGAAAAGGACGAGGATGCCGTCAGCGAGGCCCTTGGAGAGGCGGCCGCCAGGGTGGCATCCGTTTTTGCCCAACTGCTCGGCAGCCGGCACCAGCAGGTGATTCGGGCCTCCCTGCAGCTGCTGGCCTGGTGTGGCGATGCGGAAGTGGTCCCGGCCCTGCTGGATTTGGCCGGGCAGGAGAATCTGCAGCGTATGGTCCTGCACGCACTGGTCAATATCGCCAAACGTTGCAGCGGCGCCTTGCTGCAGATGCTCGACAAGGTTGAGGTTCAGCAGCAGGCTTTCCTCATTTACGTCCTGGGGGAAGCCGGCTGCCGAAACTGTCTGCCGAAGGTGCTGGAGATGCTGCGTGTCGACTCGGCCCATCTGCGCCAGGCTGCCGCCCATGCCCTTGGTCGTATCGGCGATACCGAAACCCCGGACCGGCTGGTCGCTATGATGCTGGATAACCCGGAGGATGTTGACCATATTGCTGCCGGCGCCCTGTCGGCTCTGGCAGGCAGGTATCCTGATCAGGTCATGGCCGCCGTCGACAGGCTCATGCAGCAGGAGGACGAGCATTTTCGTGCGCTGGCCGTGCGGGTTCTGGCCCATGTTCAGGATCGTGATATTTCAGGCCGGATCGCCATGGCGCTCAAGGATGAGTCGATGGACGTGCGCGCCGCCGCCATTGAGGCCTGCCGCGGCCGTGATGGCGAGGAGCTGTGGCAGCAGCTTCTGTTCGCCTTGACCGACGAGAGCAGTGAAGTGCGTCGCATGGCGGTGGAAAGTCTTGCCGCTACGGGGCGGGAGGATGCCTGCGATGCGCTGGCGGTGGCATTGCAGGACCCTGATATCTGGGTTCGTGCGGCGGTGGTTCGGGCCCTTGGCCAAATTGGCGGTGAAACAGCTGTCGGGCTGATCCGCAACCAGCTGGACGACCCGGTCGGTCTGGTGGTGATTGCCGGGCTGGAAAGCCTGGTCGCGGCCGGAGCCCCCGATGCTCCGGATTGCCTGCTTGCTGCGCTGGACCATGAAGACCGGGATGTGGTCATCGCCGCACTGAAGCAGCTGGGCTGGATCGGCAACCGAAGCTGGGTCGATGCAAAGGCCCGCCATCTGCTGGGGCATCCCCATTGGGAAGTCCGGCTGGCCACGGCGCGCACCCTGGTTGAAGTCGGCGCCGAAAAGAGTCTCAAACTTTTGGAAGAGCGGCTGCTGGTCGAGCCGGAAGACCTTGTTCAGAAGGAACTGCGTCTGCTCGCTGACGCCCTGGTGGAGGAGCGGGAAGGCTGATCATGCTGATTTTCGCTCCGGAAATACCCATGGGGCTCGAGGAGTTCCGGCTGCTGCGGGACTTCATCTATCAGTACTGTGGTCTTCATTTCTCCGAGGACTCCAAATACATACTGGAAAAAAGGCTCGGGCGGCGGCTGCAGGAGCTGAAACTCAACACCTACAAGGACTATTATTATTATCTGCGCTACAACAGCGCGCGGGATCAGGAACTGACCGAACTGATCAATCTTTTGACCACCAACGAAACCTACTTTTTTCGGGAAGAGTTCCAGCTGCGCAGTTTCAATGAGGAAATCATTCCGGAACTGTGCGAACGAAAACTGAGTGCCGGCGCCGACCGGCGTTTGCGCATCTGGAGTGCCGGGTGCTCCACCGGCGAAGAACCCTACACCATCGCCATGCTGCTGTTGGAAAACCCGGCGGTTCGAGACTGGCACATTGATATCATTGGTACCGATATCAGTCAGCGGGTTTTGCAGCTGGCCCGTCGAGGTCTTTACGGAGAGAGCTCCTTCCGTTCGACCGAGGAACGCTACAAACAGAGATATTTCCGGCCCCAGGACGGAAAATGGCTCATCGACGATCGCGTCCGGAGGCTGGTGACCATCAGTCACCTCAACCTTTTTGATACCCCGCGCGTGGCGTTGCTGGGGCGTATGGATGTGATTTTCTGCCGCAATGTCATCATCTATTTTGACCAGCCGGCAAAGAAACGCGTGGTGGAAACCTTCTTTCAGCGCCTGGTTCCCGGGGGGTATCTGCTGCTCGGTCATTCCGAGTCGCTGATGAATATCACGACCCTGTTCGAGCTGAAGCATCTCAGGCACGACATGGTTTATCAGAAGCCGCTTTCCGCTTCCAATGGAGGTCTGCCATGACGGCCGCGCGGGTTCGCGTACTGGTGGTTGACGATTCCGCGTACAACCGTCGGACCATCATTCGTTTTCTTGAAGAGGTTGAAGGGATAGAGGTGGTCGGCTATGCCATCAACGGAGAAGAAGGGTTGCGCAAGGCCTTTGACCTGAAGCCCGACCTGATTACCCTGGACCTCGAGATGCCCCGGATGGACGGGTTTTCTTTTCTGCGTATCCTGATGCAAAACAGGCCGACGCCGGTCATTGTGGTCTCGGCCCGTTCGGATGACGAAAATGTTTTCAAGGCCCTGGAATTTGGCGCTGTCGACTTTGTCGCCAAACCAAGCGCCCAGATTTCACCGGAACTGTTCCATATTCGCGAAGACCTGATTCGCAAGGTTTGTGAAGCCGCCGGGGCCGACATGACCAAGGTCCTGCGCAAGTCCCGGCCCCGGATGGGTCCGGCGCCATCTGTCGCAAGAGGCGGGGTTGCCCCTGCGAAACGGACCGGCAAGCCCCTGAAACATGAACTGGTGGTCATTGGCGCCTCAACAGGCGGGCCTCCGGCCCTGCAAACCATCTTTTCAGCCCTGCAACAGCGTCCGGGGTTGCGGTTTGCCATTGCCCAGCATATGCCCCCCGGGTTTACCCGCGCCTTTGCCGAACGTCTCAACAAGTTTACCGCCCTGGATGTCAAGGAAGCAGAACACGGTGACCTGCTTCTGCCAGACCGGGTCCTCGTTGCTCCGGGCGGTCACAACCTTGGTTTGCGGCGGATCGGCAATGACATTGTCGCCCAGGTCCATGAACCCGCACCCGACCAGAGATATACGCCGTCGGTCGATTACCTGTTCCGTTCGGCAAGTGAATTGGCCGATATGTCCGTCCTTGGGGTGGTCCTGACCGGAATGGGGAATGACGGGGCGCGGGGGATTTCCCTGATCAAAAAGAGGGGCGGATTTGCCATCGCGGAGTCCGAGGAAACCAGTGTCGTTTACGGCATGCCCAAGGAGGCCATTGCCACCGGGCATGTCGATGTGGTCGCGCCGCTGGACAAAATCTGCAGGGAAATTTTGCGTGCCTGTGGTGTCTGAGTCGACAACCAGTAGCATCGGTTTTTTTTTCCTGCTAATATGAGCCGATTAAAATTTTTGTCAGCCAGGAGATGAGCATGGCCGTTAACGACGAGGAACACCGCAGAGCCAGCAGCAGGGCCGAAGAGTTTCTCCAGGTCTTCAAGAAGGGTGCCGAGTTTACCCAGGAACTGCTCAAGGAAAATGAGCGGTTGCGTTTTCAGATTCTCAAACTCAAGGAGGCTCAGAAAAAGAGCGCTCCCTCCGGTTCCGACAGTGAAATCGTTGCGAAACTGCAAAAGCGCATCGAAGAACTGGAACGGGAAAAATCGGAAATTCTTGACCGGATCAAGGAAGTCGAGGCGGAAAATCTCGATTTTGCCAACCGTTATGTCGACATAGAGAATGAAAACAACATGCTGGCCAATCTCTATATTGCCAGCTATCAGCTGCATTCGACCCTTGATTTCAATGAGGTTTTGCAGATTATTCTGGAAATCATCATCAATCTCATCGGTGGCGAGCAGTTCGCCATCATGCTGCTTGATGAGAAAAACAAGATTCTCAAGGGATTTGCCGCTGAAGGAATCGAGGTTGACGAGCTGCCCGAAATCAGGCTTGGCGAAGGAATTATCGGCCAGATGGCCGAAACAGGCGAAAACTATTTTGTCGATGACCTCGCCAACTACCAGAAGGACTTTCGCAGCCCGATGGTCTGCATTCCGCTCAAGATCAAAGAGCATGTTATTGGCGTCATTGTTATTTACTCCCTGCTGGAACAGAAGAACAAATTCGCCGAAGTCGACTACGAGCTCTTTACCCTGCTGGCCGGGCATGCCGCCACGGCGATTTTTTCATCCAAACTTTACTCCGAATCGGAGCGCAAGCTCTCGACCATTCAGGGCTTTATTGACCTGATGACGAGATAGGGGAGGGGATTATGGCGAACCACAAAGTCCTTATCGTCGAAGATTCTCCGACCATGCGCCAGCTGATCGTTTTTGCCCTGAAACGATTACGCGGCCTGCAGATTGTCGAAGCCAACGACGGTGTCGACGGGCTGAAGAAACTGTCGACGGAAAAATTTGACCTGATTCTCACGGACATCAACATGCCGATTATGGACGGCCTCAAGCTGGTTTCTCTGGTGCGTAACGACCCGGGATACAAAGAGGTGCCCATCGTCATCATTACCACGGAGGGGGCCAACGAGGACCGGGAGCGCGCCTTGGCCCTGGGGGCGAACGAATATATTACCAAGCCGATTCAGACCAACAAGATTATCGAAGCGGCCACGCGGCTGCTCGGGCTCTAGCCCTGGCCGGCACCCTTGACAAGAACTGTTCCGGTCAAGTTAAATAGCCCAACTCGTTTGGAGAACATCGGCCCAGCAAGGAGGACGTTTTGGCCAAAGAAGAAGCAATTGAAGTCGAAGGGGAAGTCGTCGAACCTCTCCCCAATGCCATGTTTCGGGTCAAGCTGGATAACGGCCACATGGTGCTGGCCCATATCTCCGGCAAGATGCGCAAGTACTATATCCGTATTCTGCCCGGAGACCGGGTGACGGTGGAACTTTCCCCTTATGACCTGACCCGGGGGAGAATTACCTATCGGGAAAAATAAGGTACCGGACTTTTGCACGGACTCAGGGTGCAAGGGTGTGGACCATCATTGAAAAGTTGTGACAGGAAAGCCGGCGTCAGCCGGTTTTCCTGTTTCATCGGCGAATGACCTGCCGCCGCCCAGGGACCGGCAGGTTTGACAGGAGGCGTCAATGCAGCAACGCTACAATCCCCAGACTGTTGAGGAAAAGTGGCAGAAAATCTGGCAGGAGAAGCAGGTTTTCAAGGTTGAACCTGATCCGGACCGACCCAAATTTTATCTGCTGGAGATGTTCCCCTATCCGTCCGGGCGGATTCACATGGGGCACGTGCGCAATTATTCCATCGGTGATGTCGTCGCCCGGTTCAAGGGCCTTCAGGGGTACAACGTTCTGCATCCCATGGGCTGGGACGCCTTCGGTATGCCGGCTGAAAACGCCGCCATTCAGCATGGTATCCATCCCAATATCTGGACGCGGGAAAATATCGACAACATGCGCAAACAGCTGAAGCGCATGGGACTTTCCTACGATTGGAGCCGGGAAATCGCCACCTGTGACCCGGACTACTATCGCTGGGAGCAGCTGATTTTTCTGCGCATGCTGGAAAAGGGGCTCGCCTACAAGAAGAGTTCGAGTGTCAACTGGTGCCCCGACTGCCAAACCGTGCTCGCCAACGAACAGGTCGAAGACAATTGCTGTTGGCGTTGTGGCAGTGAAGTGGATGAAAAGGAACTGGAGCAGTGGTTCTTTAAAATCACCGATTACGCCCAGGAACTTCTCGACGATATGGACAGTCTCCAGGGCTGGCCCGAGCCGGTTCTGACCATGCAGCGCAACTGGATCGGCCGCAGTGTCGGTTGTGAAATCGACTTTCCTGTCGAGGGGGCGGATGCCTGTATCAGGGTTTTTACCACGCGTCAGGACACGCTTTTTGGCGCTACGTTCATGTCGCTGGCTCCCGAACATCCCATGGCTCTCCAACTGACCACCGACGAACAGCGCGAGCAGGTCGAGGCCTTTGTGCGCAAGGTGCGCAAGATGGACAAGATCGCCCGCACCGCTGACGATTATGAAAAGGAAGGGGTCTTTACCGGCAGCTACTGCATCAATCCCGCCACGGGCCGGCGCATTCCTGTTTTTCTGGCCAATTTCGTCCTGATGGACTATGGCACAGGTGCGGTCATGGCTGTACCTGCACATGACCAGCGCGACTTTGAATTCGCCCGCAAATATCAATTGCCTTTGACGGTCGTTATTCAGCCCGAAGGAGAAACGCTTGACCCTGAGACCATGACCGAAGCCTGGACAGGTTCCGGCTGTCTGGTCAATTCCGGACCGTTTGACGGCCTCGACAATGAGGAGGCCAAAGAGAAAATCGCCGCATGGCTCAAGGAAAAGGGTATTGGAACCTCCACGGTCAACTACCGCCTGCGGGACTGGGGTGTGTCCCGCCAACGCTACTGGGGGACGCCCATCCCGGTCATCTACTGCGATTCCTGCGGTATTGTACCGGTCCCCGAGGACCAGTTGCCGGTCGTGCTGCCCACCGATGTCGCGTTCACCGGTGAGGGGGGGAGTCCACTGGCAAAGATCGAAAGTTTCGTCCATGTCGACTGCCCCAAATGCGGCGCGGCCGCGCGGCGTGAAACCGATACCTTCGATACCTTTGTCGAAAGCTCGTGGTATTTTGCCCGTTTTGCCTCACCGCACACTGACCGCGCCCCTGTGGACCTGGAGGATGTCGGTTACTGGCTGCCGGTCGATCAGTATATCGGCGGTATCGAACATGCCGTCATGCATCTGCTCTATGCCCGTTTCTACACCAAGGTGATGCGTGATCTCGGGTTTTTGCCCGGGGACCTGAAAGAGCCGTTCACCAACCTTTTGACCCAGGGGATGGTGTGCATGGAAACCGTCTCCTGCCCGGAGCATGGCTGGCTCTATCCGGAAGAGGTCGACAACGGGGCCTGCAAAAAATGCGGTGCGCAGGTGTCGACCGGGCGCACCGAGAAGATGAGCAAGTCGAAGAAAAACGTGGTCGATCCGGACCACCTTATCGCCACTTACGGCGCAGATACCGCCCGACTCTTTTCCCTGTTCGCCGCGCCTCCGGAAAAAGATCTGGAGTGGAACGAACAGGGCGTCGAAGGGTGCTACCGTTTTCTCAACCGTGTGTGGCGGGCCGTTTATGACAACCTTGACCTCATTCGTCAGGCTGGCCCGGTCACCGGTGAGCTTCAGGGCGCGGCGCGCGAATTGCGGCGCAAGACTCATGAAACCATCAAGAAAGTGACCGAGGACATTGATGGCCGCTTTCACTTCAACACGGCTATTGCCGCGATTATGGAGCTGGTCAACGCCATTTATGGTTTCAAAGAGGTAAAAGCCTGTCCTGAAGTGGTTCGTGAGGCCCTTGAGAGCGTGGTGCGGCTGCTGAGCCCCTTTGTCCCCCACATTACCGCCGAGCTCTGGTCCGTTTTGGGTCACGAACAGAGCCTGGAGGAGGTCGGCTGGCCAAAGTGGGATGAAAATGCCCTGATCGCAGACGAGATTCTTGTCGTGGTACAGGTCAATGGCAAGGTCCGCGGCAAGTTGACGGTACCGGCCCAGGCTGAGCGGGAGGAGATTGAAAAACGCGCCCTGGCCGAACCCAATGTCGCGCGTTTTATCGAGGGCAAAACCGTGCGCAAGGTCATCGTCGTCCCGGGCAAGCTGGTCAACGTGGTCGCCAACTGATGCTCCCTGTTTGGGTTCGAAATGGCCTGCTCATCGCTCTGGCCCTGGCGACGGCCGGTTGCGGATATCATGTTTCCGGTCAGGGCAGCACACCGCCCGGGGGGGCGAGCCGAATCTGTGTCGATACCTTCCGGAACCGGACGGCGGAACCGTTTTTGGATGTGGGCGTCACCAATGCCGTGATTCGTCGGCTGCAGCGTGGCCGGGTCTTTCAGGTGGTCGGGTGTGACCAGGCCGAGGCTGTGCTGACCGGAGCGGTTACCCGCTATCAGAGCTCGCCTGTCTCCTACGACAGTCAGGATAATGTTTCCGAGTACCGGGCTCAAATGACGCTAACTGTGCGTCTGGAAGCGGTCGATAGCGGGCGGCATCTGTGGCAGGGACGCCTTGAGCGCAAGGAAGAATTCACCACCAGCGGCAACCTGGCCCTGCAGGAAGACCGTGAACGTGAAACCCAAGGTGTCCTGGCGGAATATCTTGCCGATGATTTGTATGAACGCCTGACGGACAATTTTTAGAGGCGCGATTGAAACCGGCCGAACTCCGAAAAAAAATCAGCTCAGGCGCCTGCCCGCCGCTGATTTGTCTGCATGGAGAGGAAGAGTGGCAGCGGGACCGTCTGCTTGATTACATTGTCGACCGCTTGATACCGCACGACGCCCGTGATTTCAATCTCAGCCAGTATCACGGCAAGCAGGCTTCCGGTCGGGACATTGTCGAACAGCTTCAGACCCTGCCGGTTTTCGCCGAACGGCGCCTTGTTGTGGTGCGTGAGGCGGATCAGCTTTCGGCCGCAGCTTTGGAGGCCCTTTTTCCTCTTCTCAAAAATCCCGTTCCCGAATCCATCCTGCTTCTTGTCGCCGGCAAAATCGACAAACGCCGCCGGTTCTGGCAGGAATTCGGCAAGCGGGGCGCGATGGTGGAGTTTCGCTCCCTGTATGCCAACGAAATTCCTGCCCATATTGAACAGACCCTGGCAGCCCAGGGATGGAGCATGACGCCTGCCGCCATGGAGCTGTTCTGCAGGAGAGTCGGCACCAACCTGCAGGAAATTCATGCGGAACTTGACAAGTTGCGCTCCTTTATCGGCGATCGTAACAGTGCTGATGCCGAAGATGTCGATGCGGTTATCAGCCGCGTTGCCGAGGAGGGAGTTTTTGATTTGGCCCACGCCATTGGTCGGGGCAAAACAGGTCCTGCGCTGGAATTGCTGGGGCAGTTGCTGGGAACCGGGGTGGCACCTGTTTTTATTCTGGCCATGACCGCCAGGCACTTTCGCCAGTTGTGGGCTGCCAGTCTGGCACTTGAAAAGGGGCTCGGGCGTAAGCAAATGGCTGCCGAACTGAAAATCAATCCCTATTTTGTCGATGGGCTGGTGGCGCAGGCGCGCCATTTTTCTCCGCAGGTTTTTCCTCAGGTGTTGGAGCGTTTGCTTGAGGTGGATGTCCGACTCAAGTCGGGTGGGGGGGAACCGAGAGCTTTGCTGGAAAGACTGGTGTTTGATCTGGTCGCATTGCGCGCGTCCAGGTAAAAAAACAGCCCCCGTCGGCTGACGGGGGCTGCAGTTTTATTGAGGTTGTGCTCAGGCGTTAAGAGTGTTGACCAGTTTGGTCAGACGCGAGATCTTCCGGCTGGCAGTGGCCTTGTGAATCACACCCTTGGAAGCCGCCTTGTCGATGTAGGGGACGGCGCGCGCCATGGCGGCAGCAGCCGCGTCCTTGTCGCCGGCGGCGACGGCCTGGCGAACCTGCTTCACATAGGTGCGCATGGTCGAACGGATATGGGTGTTGCGGGCGTTGCGAATTTTGTTCTGGCGGTTGCGTTTTTCCGCGGATTTGTGGTTAGCCAAGTTTCTACCTCCATTCAGTCGCTTGTTTGTTGCCGACTTATAACACCGCCCAGGCGCGCAGTCAAGTTTAAAAAATATTTATCGTCACGGGAAATAATAATAAAAACAATCAGTTGTGGTTGGTAGATTTGGGATTAAATAAAAATAATCCCTTTGCCATGGGAGCTGGTTGCAAGGAGAAACCGCAGAGGTGTCCGAGAAACGAAACATAGCCCGGTCGACAGTCGTGCTGGGTGTGGCGACCATCTGCAGCCGGATCGGAGGTCTGGTCAGGGACATGGTTGTTGCCTGGACCTTTGGCGCCGGGTATGCCACGGATGCCTTTTTCGTTGCGTTTACCATCCCGAATCTGTTGCGCCGCTTTTTTGCCGAGGGCTCTTTGACCGCAGCCTTTGTGCCGACTTTTACCGAAGTCTGTGAGCTGCAGGGTGAGGCGGAAGCACGCCGGGTTGCCAATATCTGCTGGACCTTGCTGACCCTTGTGATGATAGCCGTCACCCTGGTCGGTCTTCTTGCCTCCCCCTGGCTGGTGAAGGGGATCGGTTACGGATTCGGTTCCGTTCAGGGGAAACTGGCCCTGACCGACGGGCTGAACCGCTGGATGTTCCCCTATATCTTCTTTGCCAGCCTGCTGGCATTGGCCACAGGAATCCTCAACGTGCGCGGGCGCTTTTTCATGCCGGCGGTCTCTCCGCTTATCCTCAACCTGTCGATGATCTTTTGTGCCCTGGCACTGGCCCCGTTGTTCGACCCGCCCATCTACGCCCTGGCCTTGGGTGTTCTTTTGGGCGGTGCCTTGCAGCTGCTGATGCAGTTTCCCGTACTCGCCCGGGCCGGCTTTTTGCCAAAGCCCGATTTCCGTTTCGGCGACGAACGGGTCCGCCGCATCGCCCGGCTGATGCTGCCCGGCCTGTTCGGCGTCGCCATCTACCAGATCAATGTTATTTTGACCCGTCTTCTGGCGTCCTTTCTGCCCGAGGGGAGTGTCAGTTACCTGTATTACGGCCAGAGGCTGTTCGAATTCCCCCAGGGGGTCTTTATCGTCTCCCTGGCCCAGGCGGTGCTGCCTGCCATGAGCCGGCAGGCGGCGGCCGAGGACCTGGACGAACTGCGGCGATCACTGAACTTCGCCCTGTCCCTGATGCTGGTCGTCATTCTGCCGGCGACCATCGGGCTTGTCCTGTGCGCCGAGCCCGTTTATGGCCTTTTCTTTCTGCACGGCCGGTTCGGCGCCGAAGATGTTCACCAGGCAGCCCTGGCCCTTGCGGCCTATGCCCCCGGACTTCTCTTCGTCGGCATCAGTCGTCTTCTGGCTCAGACCTTCTACGCCCTCAAGGATACCCGCACCCCGGTGCGCATCTCCTTCTGGACCCTGCTGGTCAATGCCGGGCTCGGACTGCTGCTGATGGGGCCGTTCCGACATGTCGGCCTGGCCCTGGCCCTGAGCCTGGCGAGTCTGTTCAACGCGACGCTGCTTTGGCGAGGTCTGAACGTGCGCCTGTCGGGATTGGCGCTGGATGGCTACTTCCGCTTTTTCGTCCGGCTGCTGGTTCCCGCTGCGGTCATGGCCGGCGTGGTGCAAGCCATACTGTCCGGCGCGGACTGGCTTGACCCCGGACAGACGGGTTTCAAGGCGCTGGTTCTGCTTTGGGCCGTTGCCGGCGGCGGACTGACCTACTTTGCCATCTGTCTGCTGTTGCGTGTCGAACAGGCTCGCGAGGCCTGCGAGTTGGTGCTGGCGCGCCTGCGAGGGAAGAGACGATGATCGGATTCGCTGTCAGTGAAACCTGGCGGGTGCCCTGCGGCGCGCTGGCGCTGGTGGCGGTGGATAATCTTTTGGTGCGGGTTGTTTTTCGTGCCGATGCGGATGCTGTGGCCAGGGAGCTGGCCCGGACATTTCCCGGCAGCCGGCTGCGCGATAACCCGGTTTTTCGCGCGGCGCGCCGGCAGCTCGACGGCTACTTTTCGGGGCAACTC
>CAZCUR010000019.1:1362-35803 GCA_964501815.1 uncultured Geothermobacter sp. | reverse complement strand
TGAAACAGCCCCCGTCACATTCTGCGACGGGGGCTGTTTTGTTATCCGCAGGATTTCAACAGTACCTGGCAACGGTGCTCAATACGTTGCGTGACTTCAGGCAGGATTTCGTGAGGACTGCAGGAGGACACCTGCGCCTGAACAACGGGGAGTTGCTCCAGGCAGGTATCGGCAAGTTCGGCCAGAAGTTCCAGCGTGAACCGGGGCCTGGGTTCCCCTGCCTCGCGGCTGAACGCCTCAATAGCACCGCGGTCGATCAGGGTGAGCTGGTCGATGCCCCCATAGGCCATCGCCAGCCTGCGGTCGAGGCCGCCATAGACAGTGGTGCAGACCAGGTCATAGGCCGGGGCCAGGGTAAAAGATGTGCCGGAATAGAGGAGTGAAAAGTTCTTGCCGTGGGCGTCGCAGTTTTCAATCAGAAGATTGAACAGGGCAAGGCGCAACAGCTTGCGACGCTCCAGGATCGGCTGCCGGCTGCGGTTGAGCAGGCCGAAGAGCTCCTTGAACCCCGGTCCTCCCTGCTGCTGGTATTTACGGCTTTGCGGGTAGCCCAGCGCCTGACAGCAGTCCTCCTGGTGGAGCCGGACCAGCTCATCTCCATGCTGGTCCCGGTCGTAGCGTCTGATGAGAAGCGCTCCTTCGCCGACAGAAAGGTACTCCGCTTCCGCCGCGGGAATCCCCACCTGGCGGGCGAGGCGGAGGCAGAACAGCTCGTTTTCGACCAGCCCCGGGAACCTGGGGTTGCGCGGTTTGAGCAGGTGTGAGCTGGGAGCACCGTTGCAGGGGAGCGACACCTTCCCGTCGCGAAACAGAACCGGAAGTTTGTCCTGGGCCCCGGCCAGGGAAAGGCGCAGCCTGCCCGGCGGTTCCAGGCTGATCGGCTGGAAGACAAAGGGTTCCTCCAGCAGTTGCTTGAGCTCATGACTGTTCAGGTCCCGGTAGCCCGGATCGGGTGTGTCCTCCGCGGGGAGAGGGTGCAGGGAAATGGCACCGGCACATTCCCCTCCGAGAGCTGCCAGCAGGGCAAAGTCGTCGCCCGGTGGCAGGCGCAGTACCGTTTCGCAGTAGCGGCGGACCTCCCCCTCGGGCAAAAGATTGCCGAAGGTGACCGCGCTCTGTTCCGGGGAAAAGGCTTCCGTCTGCAAGGGCAGGGATTGCGAAAGAGGGATGGCGTCCGGGTTCTCGAGGTAATCCGGCAGGTAGTGAAAAACACTGCCGGCCGGCGTTTTTTTCAGTAGCCCGGCACGGCGGCCGAAAAAACGTACTTCGAGGATTTCAGGCGTCGTTGTCATCGCTGCACCGCCATGAGGTCAATGCCAAGCATGCCGGCGAGATCGATAACTTTCTGAAGTTCGGCGGTCGGCTTGCCCCGCTCGACCTCGGAAATGAAACGTACCGAGAACCCGGTGTGGTCTGAAACCTGCTTCAGGGTCAGTCCTTGTCCGCGACGTCTTTCCCGGAGAAGGTGACCGAGTTCTTCGGCGGAATGAACCGGAACCATTGGTCTATCTCCTTTCCCGTACGGGAAATATTACGATAAAGCACGGCTTGAAACAAGGTTGTTTTCCCGTTCGGGATATTTTTTGTCGGGAATGTCGGATGAGTTGCAAAGTTTTCCCGTACGGGATAATTGGCGACCTGCCAAAAGAAGCCCCCGTCACATTCTGCGACGGGGGCTGTTTTGTTTGGGGCAGAAAGGGAAAAAGAATTCAGGCGGCCGACCGCTTCTCGCCGGTTTCCAGCTCATAAGGCCAGCCGAGGACGCCGCCTTCGAGATAGGCGACCTGCTCGAAACCGGCCCCTTTCAGGATGCGGGCGGCTTCGTAACCGCGCAGGCTGATTTTGCAAAAGGGGACGATCAGCCGATCTTTCGGCAATTGCTCCAGTTGACCGCGCAACCTGCCAAGAGGCAGCAGGACGCTGCCGGGGATGCGAGAGACTGCCGCCTCTTCCGGGGACCGCACATCGAGCAGCAGGATCTCTTCGCCGGCTTCCATTTTTGCTCTCAGCTCCATCGGGGCCAGGCTGTCAGCCAGGCCGTCGAGCTTGTTGCGCAGGGCGTTGGCCGCCTGGTGCAGGGGATCCATGGCGCTCGAATAGGGGGGCGCATAGCCCAGGTCGAGCTCGGCAAGCTGGTCAATGTCGGCTCCGAAGCTCAGGGCGGTGGCGACCACGTCGATGCGTTTGGCGACCTCACCGGGCCCGACGATCTGGGCGCCGAGCAGGCGACGGCTGTTCCGGTCGACGGTCAGGCGTGTCAGGATCGGCCGGGCTTCGGGCATGGCATGGACCCGATCGGGGGCCGGTGCCAGGATGCTGACCGGATCGAATCCGGCCTGGCGGGCCTGCTCTTCGGAAAGCCCCGTGCGACCGACATTGAGAGCAAACACCTTGACCAGCAGGGTGCCGAGAACACCCGGAAAGGTCTCCTTTCGGCCGCACAGGCTGCCGGCCGCCACCCGGCCCTGGCGGTTGGCAGTGGAACCGAGCGGCAGGTAGACCGGCTGTCCGCTGATCCGGTTGCGCGACTGGACGCAGTCGCCGGCGGCCCAAATGGCCGGGTCGCTGGTGCGCATCCCCTCATCGACGGCAATGGCATCGCAGACACCAAGGTTCAGCCCGGCTTCACGCGCCAGGTCACTGTTGGGTCGGGCCCCCAGCGCCAGAATCACCAGGTCGGCCTCGATGGCGCCGGCGGTGGTCACCACCCGGCTGACCCGGCCGGACTCTCCCTCGATCCTTTCCAGGGCTTCGCCGAGGCGCAAAGCCACTCCATTCTGTTTCAGGGTTCGGTGGACCTGCTCGGCCAGGTCGGCATCGAGAATATTCTTGAGCACCTGGTCCTGCATCTCAACCAGGCTGACGGCCATGCCCCGTTTTCGCAGGGCTTCGGCCATTTCCAGCCCGATCAGGCCGCCACCGACGATCACCGCCCGCCTGTCCGGCTGAACCTCGGCGAGCAGCGCCTCGGCATCTTCCATGCTTTTGAGTGGGTGGACGCCGGCAAGGTTGACGCCCGGCAGTGGCGGCACGATGGGGAGGCTGCCCGTCGCCAGAACCAGGGCATCGTAGGCCAGCCATTGCTCACGGCCGTCGGCCAGGTGACGGATGCGCAGTTTGCGCGTGTCCCGGTCGATGGCCAGCGCCTCACACCGGGTGAGAACCTCGACCCCCTTGACCCGTTGGAAAAAGGTTTCATCGCGCAGGGTGCCGTTGGGAGTCCGGCGGATTTCGTCCAGCTCATCCACCTCGCCGGCAATGACATAGGGCATGGCGCAGGCGCCGTAGGAGAGTTTGCTGCCGCGCTCGATAACGGTGATGCGCGCCTGAGGATCGAGACGCCGCAGCCGCGCGGCGGTTTTCATGCCGGCGGCCACGCCGCCGATGATGAGGATGTTGCGTGTTTCAGACTGCATTGGTTCAGCTCCGTGGTTAAGGATTGTAACTATCAGTCGTTCCGGGATTGGCATCTCCAGGCAGCCCTGAGCATCCAGGCGACCAGGGCCAGGCCGACAGCCAGGTTGATCAGGAAAAAAACCAGGGGGGAGACATCGGCATCCACCGTCAACATGCGGGGGTGGAAAATGTCTCTTAAATAACCGTCTCGCAGAAAATCGCGCATGAAAGCCATAAGATAGACAAGTCCCACTGTCATGGCGACCGTCACACCAAGCCGTTTTCTGAAAGCGGCAACGAGCAAGACCGCTATCATGACCAACGCCGAAACAAAGACAGCTGTGGCCGTTCCATGGCCACCCATGTACAGCATCATCTGCTCTTTGGGCAGGGCGAGGAGAAACCAAACCCCCAATGGGATCTGCACCAGGGTCAGCCAGAGAAACATTTTTCGTCCGACAGTCACCGCCCGGGTCGCAACCTCGGGATTGTGCCTGCCTAGAAAGCCGCCATAGAGCCAGACAAAAAGGCCCCCGACCGCCAGCCCCCCAACAATAAAATGGAGATAGCGGGGCCAGAGAGTCGGTTCCCCCAGGTTGAGGCGGGAACCTCCGACAGCACTGAAAAACTCAGGCCAGCTTTGCGGCGTCATCATCAGGGTAAGGTTGTTGCTGAAGACAAACCCGATGAACAGGATGACCGCGATGACGGTCAGCAGCAGGACAACTCCGAAGCGGCCGAGAGACTTGAAACCGAAGTCGTACCAATAGGCACCGTAGTAGGCCAGCAGCAATAGCGGGACAAGAGCAATCCAGAAGGCCCCCATCAGGATCGAACTGGCGTAGAACAGGTGCCCGTGCAGCACCTGGAGAAAGAGCAGGGGGGCTACGCCGAAATTCACTGTCAGGGCGATCAGAAGTGGAATCACCTTGGCCAGTTCGTGGGCCAGTTCCTCGCCTTTCAGGTGCGCTCGCACCGCGACAACAGAAGCCCCCAGCAGAGAATTCATAAACAGAAGATGCAAGGGAAAGGTCAGCATCAGAAAGAACTGAAACCAGCCCCAGGCGGTCGGAATGCTGTCGGGTACGGGAACCGGAGTGTTCATCGGGCACCTCCCTGTCCGCTGCTTGCCAGCACGTCGGCGACAGCCTTGAGCTGTCGCGGTTCGAGACTGAGGCCTTCCATCATGGGGTTCAGAGTCTCCAATTGGCCAAGACCATGAAGAATCTCTTGCGTTGACAACCCCCTGGACCAGGCCAGAATCGTATCCAGACCATGGCAGCCCGTGCAGTTCTGTTCGAGCACTGACCTGCCGTCAGGGGCATCGCCCTCTTCTCCCTTCAGGAACAGGGCGAGCTGGCGTCGCTGTTCGGCACTGCCGGAAAAGTTCTCCATCGCCGGGTCGATTTGGTCAAGGTGCATCAGGCCCGTCATAATCTCTTCGACGGTTTGTTCCTGCGCCCAGTCGCGAATGATGTCGAGACCATGGCAGCCGACACAATTTTCCTCATAGAGCCGCCTGCCCGGATTTGTTGACTCCTTCAGGCTGGCAAGTTCGACCGGCTTTCCGTGAAGGTCACCGACGATGTAGGCGGCAAGGGCCACGGCCTCTTCCCGGGTCCCGAGAAACGGTGGCATGTAGGGCCGTTTGTGCATGACATTGAGCAGGTAGTTCACCATTGGCTTGAAATCCATCGCCGCCGTTTTCCGGAGAATGTCATTGTTCAGGCCGCCTATGGTGTGGCAGGCGTAACACTGGAACTTGAACAGTTCGGCGCCTGCTTCTGTCAGATTGTCATCGGTAACCTCACGGACCCTGGCAAAGTTGGTGCTGGACAGGAATCCGCTGCCGTTGAGGGATTTGGCCTGAGCCAAAGTGACACCGCTGGAATACATGTACTGGTTGATGACAAAGGGGCGCCGTGCCGCCTCACGGGTCCACTCGAAGGCACCCAGCAGCAGAAAGGCCGGAAGCAGTGTCACCATGGCCAGTGGCAGACTCCGCGTCGTCGGTCGGACCAGGGTGAACAGCAGGGCAAGAATGATAACCCCGGCCAACCCGCCGATGGCCCAGGGGATGGTCGCACGGATGGTGGGAGAAGCCCCGAGTACCAGCGCCTGCGAAGGTTCGGGCAAAACCTGCAGGTACCACCATGCACTGGGCAGCATCAGGGCCAGAAAACCCAGGGCCCATTTGCCGTTGTAGCGTGTCATGATGCGCCTGGTTTCGGCATCATCGATTCGCACCGAGGAGACAAAGCCATACAGGCCGGCGAGCATGAAGGCAAAAAAACTGCGGAAAAAGACCGAAGGCCAGAATGACGGGTTGAAAAAGCCTGACCAGAAACGCTGATCCTGAAGCCAGTCTCCCGGGGTCAGCATGAAGTCGATGATACCGCTGATCAGAACAAGACTCAGCCATGCTGCGACGGCATAGATCCAGCCGACTTTCTGGTGGGTGACGCTGTCCATGCGATCGAAGGTGTAGTAGTAGACCAGCAGGGCAACGATCTCGACCAGGAACCAGACCCATTCGGCCGCCCAGCCATAGACAAAGATGTGAATGAGTTTGGAGGTTGCCGCCGGATTGACCAGGGCGATGGTGAACCAGATGCCGACACCGGTAATTCCGCCGAATACCATGGTCAGAAGCATGAAAAACCGGGTGTGACGGCGGACATAGGCCAGAATGCCGGAGCGTCCTTCGCGCAGGGCTTTGCGTTCGGTCATAACCAGGTAGAGGCCGCCACCAACCGCAAAATGGGAAACGAACACATGCGTGACGGCGATCAAGGCTATCAGCAGTCCTCCACCGATTCCGGGCAGGTACCAGACCGGGTAGTTCATTTTGCCCTCCTTTGTTCTGAGGCACTCTCCTTCTGTGCGATCAGGTTCGGTTCACCTGCAAGGATAGCCTGAACCAGGCTGATCGGTTCCACCCCCAGGCCTGCGGCGACTGTCTTGAAGGACGCGTCAGGGTCCATCTGCCAGTATGCCAACCGCCCCTGGGGCATGATGAAGGCCACCAGCCCGGACAGGCACATGACCACGAATGAAAAGGCTGTCAGCAGAGAAGCAAGACTACGCATGGTGCTCGGTTTCACCACCCGGGATGGGTGAGCTCGAAACCCGGACCAACGGATTCTCCCGCTCGGTCAGCTCTTCGGCTGTCAGTACGATGGCCTGTTCCTGGACCAGGGCTTGAGCCAGTTTCTTCCGTGCCGCTTTCACCAGCCGCTGGACTGTCCCCCGCGAGATGCCCATGCGTTCTCCGGCTTGCTGTTGGGTCAACCCCTTACCGTCACACAGGTTCAGAGCCTCCACTTCGTCGGGGTAAAGGGTTGTCGAGGACATCTGGTGCAGAGGCCGTCCTGCAGGTTTGAAGATGACGGTACCGAACTCGGACCAGAATCTGCGGCAGTTTCTGGGTTTTTTAGGCCGTGGCGCCATAATCCTTCTATCCTTGTTGGGTGAAAATGACCCGGATTGTCTTTGGCGGCCAGTCGGGCCTGTCCGGCTGCGGGGATCCTATACCCATGCGTGACAGGCTGGTCAGACCCGGCGGGTTGGACCCGACTGGCTCGACCGGGATCTCTGGTCTCTCTTCGCTGATAGTACGATCGGGGACATCTGACCTGCCGGAGGTCAACCCGAATGCCTGCCTCCAGCGTCTGGTTTCAGTGGTTGCAATGGCCGGATCCATGCCCATGACCGGAGCCATGGCATCCGTGTCCATGACCGTGACCGTGTCCGTGGCCACCACAGGTCCGCTCCAGGGTCAGTTCCGGAAGCGCCCCTTCTGAGAATCGCGTGATATTTTCGGCAATGGTTCTTCCCTGGGCCTGGTAGACAGAAAGCCCGGCCCGGTTCAGTCCCAGCAGTGCACCGGCACCGATCCCTCCGACGACAACGGCGTCGACATGCTGACCGCCAAGAGCCTTCAAAGGCTGACAAGCTCCGTGGGCGTGATGCTGGTCGCGGTTGGTCAGGCCGAGGACTTCGTGACTTTCGGTGTCGACCACGACGAACGCAGGCGCAGAACCGAAGTGGCCGTAGACTTCACTCTCCAGCCCCTGGTCGTTGTTCACGGGAAAGCAAACTTTCATGACGAACCCCCCTTGCCCGAATCTCTTCTGCCCGGGCTGTTTTGTGTATATGCACAAATGTATGCCAGAGCATATATATGAAAGTCAATATAAAATTTCAACATAATTTATGCGACAATTAACTCCCGCGCCAGCCTCAAAAGAAAAGGCCCGCCAAAACGGAACGTTCGACGGGCCACGGTGGACGGTGTTCGGGAGATTCAGTTGGTCGTGCAGCTGTTGTCCTTGCAGCCGCAGGTATTGAGGCCGAGCAGGGAGTAAAGCGGGCAGAAGCTGATAAAGGCGGTGAGCAGAGGGACGATGCCGATCCAGCCAAACGCTCCGACCGGCCTGGTATCGGTCACAGCAAGGCCGATCAGGACAATACCGACAACAATGCGCAGGATGCGATCCAGAGTTCCGACATTCTTTTTCATGGGCTGACCTCCATTGTGTTCAGGTTTGATTGTGAGTTGAGGGTAGCCCGAAGTTCCTTGTCGTTTCTGTGACTGCAGTCACACTCCGTCGATTTTGCTTCTGTCGCGCAGCGACTCGGGATGGACCAGGCTGATTCTGCGCCGTTCCAGCCGGATAAGCCCCTCGTCGGCAAACTGGTGCAGCAAACGGCTGACCACTTCGCGGGCCGTGCCCAGGTGCAGGGCGATCTCTTCATGACTCAGGGGCACAGGATGAAACTGGCCGGGCTGCTTTTCCGCCTCCTGCAGCAGAAACCGTGCGAGTCGCAGGTCCATGCGTCCGAAACCGACTTCGGAGACCAGCAGCATCAGGTCGGCCAGGCGGCGGGAAAACAACTCCATGACGAAGCGCTGCACCGCGGGATCGCTGGCGAACAGCTGGCGAAAAACGGGGGCCGGCAGGACCAGGGCTTGTGTCGGTGTCAGGGTTTCAGCCAGGGCCGGATAGGCGCGCTCGCCGATGACACAACTGGTTCCGAGCACGCAGGACTCTCCCGGTTCGACCCGGTACAGGGTCATCTGGCGGCCGCCGTCGTTTTGCCGGTAAACCCGGATTCCTCCCTTCTCCACCAGCAGCAGGGCCCGGCATTCGTCGCCATCGTTGAGCAGAACTTCTCCGGCCGGCAGTTCGACTGCCTGAAGTTCCGGCGTCAAAATCTCAATACTTTGCGCGCTGAGGTCGTCCAGGTTCGGGAAGGCACACAGGCGGGCTAACAGGTCCGATTGCGGGGTGAGTGTCCGGTTCATGACGGTCTCCTCCTGTTTTCAGACGGTTCACAGCCACACCCTGGTCAAGAATAGCATGGTCTAAACTTGAAGGGATGCGCCTCTGTCCAGCTGCTTGCGCGGCCGGCCCGGCTTGCCTTTGGTCAGGCGCCGGCCGGTCAGGCGCTCCAGCTCCGCGATCAGCTTTGGTCCGGCGAAGGGGCGGCCGCCTTTGGTCGCCTCGATCAGAGCGGCGGTTGCGCCGTCGTCTTCGGTATTGAGCCAGTCGCGCCAGGCACCCGGATCCGGAAAGGCCGCGGCGCTATTGACCAGGGGGTCGCGCCGGCCGGTCAGGTGGTGGCGGGCGCTCGACCAGGGCCACTCCTCGGCGCGCCGGACCTTGCCGGCACGTACGGGATTCAGCTCGATGGTGCGGGCTGCGGCGAGCAGGTAATCGCCCCGGTCGACCACCGCGGAGTAGAAACGCGCCTGCCAAATGTGACCGCTGCGTTTGTATTTGCGGTTGAGATGCTGGGAATGGACCAGGCAGGTGCTGCCGATTCCTTTGGCCAGAGCGTCGGTCTTTTCAGGCGCTGCCAGCAGGTGAAAGTGGTCCGGCATCAGGCACCAGGCCAAAATCTCCAGCCGGTACTGGTCGCGAAAGCGGCGCAGCTGTTCGAGAAAGGCGAAGTAGTCGCCCATGTCATAAAAGGCCGGACGGCCTTCAAAGGTTTTCTGCAGGATATGGTGCGGATGGCCGGCAACGACCAGGCGGGCGGCACGCGGCATGACGACGGTCTCCTGTCCTTGGCATTGACGGGACGGAAGCCTAGCACAACGGCTCGAAACTGTCCCGCATTAAAATTTCTGTCCGGCCCTTTTCCCGGGGCCGGATTCTGCTATAGTGGAATCAAAGGCAACCCGAACAGGGAGGTGGATGTGATGAGCATCTCTGAGCCACCGGACAGGAAAGCCCGACATCCATGACATAGCAACGAAACTCCGGGGCGACCCGGAGCAAGATCCCGCAAGGGAAATCCGGCAGTTCAAAAGCCGGTACAG
This sequence comes from uncultured Geothermobacter sp., assembly GCA_964501815.1. GTDB lineage: Bacteria > Desulfobacterota > Desulfuromonadia > Desulfuromonadales > Geothermobacteraceae > Geothermobacter. Next base: position 26,079 of record CAZCUR010000019.1, on the reverse strand, counting down.
AATCACGGGCCCCGGCAGACCCTGTCGGGGCCCGAAAATTTTCTGCAGTTGATTTCCGATCCACATTCTGTGGTAAAGTTTCTGCAGTGACGGGCCGAAATACAGAGATACCCGTACCGGCCGCAAGGCCCGCATGACACCAGCACCCTTCGGGGGTGCGGAGGGGGACAATCTTATGATTCGTTACTTTCTGGTGCTGGCAGGGATCCTCCTGCTGGCCCTTCCCGGCCCGAAGGCCGTTCACGCCGAAGAGCAACTGCTCGCCTACCAGCTCGATCTGGCCGGCTACCGTGTCGGCATGAGCATCGACGATGCCGCCCTGGTTCGGCCCTTCCAGTATGTACAGACCCTGCCCGGTGACCCCCCCGGCGAACCCTACACGGTCGCCGTTATCGACCATCTGAATCTCGAAGAGATTGCTCTTGATCTGCGGCTCTACTTCCGCGCCGGACACCTCGACAAGCTGATTGCCCGCTTCGATGCCGATGACCTGGCTCCGCTGGCCGACAGGCTTGCAACGGTTTTTGGGCGAGGCCGGGACCTTTCCCGGGTGGTGCAGCGCCGTGACGGCAGCATTTACGATCTGCCGGTCTGGCGCTGGGAATTTCCTGACGCCCGGGTCACCCTGGTCGGCAGCACCGGCAGCAGCTATGGCACGCTGGCGCTGTCGCGCCGCGATCAGGGCTGAACTGTCTCCCGCCTGACATTCTCCGCGCGCCGACCTGCTATACTGGAGCTCTGAATCCCGGGAGGTCCGGTCATGCGCGTCCTTTATCTTTTTCTGGCACTTTTGCTCCTGTCGCCTCCGTTTGCCGGAGCCGCAGCCTTTGATTTCTCCCCCTGGGGCCGGTTGCTCGAGCGCCATCTGAGCGAAAACCGTGTGATCCACGCCATACCGGCCAACACCCTCGACTATCAGGCCCTGGCCGACGAGGCGAGCCGGACCGACGGCGACTGGCAGACTTTGCTGCGGCAGCTGGCAGCCTTTGATCCCGGGACCATCCGCGACCGGAACGAACGCATGGCCTTCTGGATCAACGTCTACAACATCGCCGCGGTCAAGACCATTCTCGATCACTGGCCGGTCGACTCGATCCGTTCGCGCTCGATAAACTGGCTGAAGAGCCCGTGGAAAACCGAGATCATCACCGTTGGCGGGCGGCGCTACAGCCTGCATCAGATCGAGTTTGACCAATTGGTTGAGGGGTTTCACGATCTGCGCGCGCATCTGGGTATCAACTGCGCCTCGACCTCCTGTGTCGACCTGCTGCCGGTCCCCTTCAGCGGGCCGGAACTCGACCGACAGTTGCAGTCGCAGGGGGAAAAACTGGCCAGCCAGCCGGCCAAGGGGCTTGCCATCGACATGGATCGGCGCCAGGTGCGCATCTCGCGCATCTTCGATTTCGACGCCGACCACTTCGACGCCTGGGCCGGGGGCGGCATCCGCTTCCTGCTCCCCTATGTCAGGGATCCAAAGGCGCGCGCCTTTCTGGAACAGGGAGATTACCGCGTCGACTTCCTCGACTACGACTGGACCCTCAACGATACCCGCCTGAGCCGGACGCCATGAACCGACAACCAGCCGAAACAGCAGCCCTGGCCCACCGCGAAGCCGTCATCGCCACCCTCGACTACCTGGCCGAACAGGTGCTGCAGGGCAAAATCCGCGCCCTGCGCCTGGCCTGGGTCTGCCTGCTGGCCGGCGGCCATCTGCTGCTGGAGGATATCCCCGGCCTGGGCAAGACCACCCTGGCGCTGGCTCTTGCACAGGTGCTCGGCCTGCAGTTCGGCCGGGTGCAGTGCACCGCCGACCTGCTCCCCTCGGATATTACCGGCCTGTCGATCTTCGACCGCCAGGAGAACCGCTTCCGGTTTGTGCGCGGGCCGATTTTCAGCCACCTGCTGCTGGTCGATGAAATCAACCGCGCCATGCCCAAGACCCAGAGCGCGCTGCTGGAAGCGATGGAAGAGCACCGGGTCACGGTCGAGGGGACCACCTATCCCCTGCCGGCCCCCTTCATGGTCATCGCCACCCAGAACCCCGTGGAACAGGCCGGCACCTTCCCCCTGCCCGAATCGCAGCTCGACCGCTTTCTGGCCGCCACCAGCATCGGCTATCCGCCCGCCGAGCGCGAAACGGACATCATCCGCCACGGCAGCGTACGCGAGGAGCTGGAAGAGATCGAACCCCGGCTCGACCGGGAGACGCTGCTGGCCGCACGCGCGGCGGTCCGCACGGTTCATCTGGGCGCCAAGGTGGCCGGTTATATCCAGGCCCTGGCCGCGGCGACCCGGGAGCACCCGTGTCTGCTCACCGGGCTGTCGACCCGGGCGGCCATCAGTCTGGCCGCGGCGGCCCGCGCCCACGCCTACCTGGAAGGGCGCGATTACGTTGTCCCCGAGGACGTCCGGACCCTGCTGGTGCCGGTGGGGGCGCACCGGCTGATCCTGCGCCCCGACCGCAGTGGCGAGGACAAGAAAGAGGTGCTGCTATCGATCGCCGACGCAACGCCCCTGCCTTTGGCCTGAAGCTGACCAAAGCCGGCGCGCTCTACATCGTCGTGACCCTGCTGCTCGGTTTCGGCGCCGTCAATACCGGCAACAACCTGATGTACCTGCTGGTCTCGGCCCTGCTCGGTTTCATGGCGGTTTCCGGCCTGCTCGGCAAGGCCAATATCTCCCGGCTGGAGCTGCGACCGCTGCCGGCTCCGGAGCTCTACGCCGGCCGTCCGGCATGCCTCCCCTGGCTCCTGGTCAACCGGCGCCGGCGCCTGCCCGCCTTTCTGATCGAGTTGAGCACCGGCCAGGGACGGGCCGTCGTCCCCCTGCTGGGGCCCGGCCGGAGCCAACGCGTCCGACTGCCCCACACCTTTGATCGGCGGGGGGACCAGCCTCTGCCGGAGGTCACCCTGAGTTCCCATTTTCCCATCAACTTCTTCGTGCGCCAGCTGCGGCTGCCCCCGGCAGGCGAGGCACTGGTCTTCCCGGCTGCCATCGAAAGCCGCCTGCCGGTGGCCGACGATCCCGTCAGCAGCCTGCCTCGCCAGTTGCTCGAACAGGCGGGATATGAGGGGGATCTGCGCGCCATCGTCGACTACAGCGGTGCCGAGCCCTTGCGCAGCCTGCACTGGAAACTGTCGGCACGCCACGAGGAGTTGAAGGTCAAACAGACCGAAAGCCTTGGCGGCAGTCCCGTCATGATCGACGTTGCGGCCCTGCCGGGACAGGGCGAGGAGCAACTGGGCCGGGCCTGCTGGCTGGTGAACGAACTGGAACGACGGCAGCGGCCGGTGGGGTTGCGCCTGGGCAACCTGCATCTGGCCGCCGGAAGCGGGCAGGCGCACCGGCTGCGGCTGCTGGGAACCCTGGCGCGTCATGACCCGTCTTGAGACCCTGCTCATTCTGATCGCCTATGGCGCGGCCCTGATCGGGCTGCTGCCGGTTCTCCCCTTTCTCGACGGCGCCACCCTGGCCATCCTGGGTGCGGCTCTGGCGACCGGCATTGTCGGCGACCGGCGCGGAAAGCCCCTGCTTGGCGACCGTCTCGCCACCCTGCTGGCGATCGGCATCACCCTGTTCCAGCTGTTGCGTATCGACCTGGGCCACTTCGTTCCCTCCATGGTCAACCTGCTGGTTTTGCTGCTCGCCGTGCGGCTGGCCGGCAGCAAGACCGGTCGGCATCTGCTGCAGATCGACGGACTGGCGCTGCTGACCCTGGCGGCTTCGACCCTGCTCACCCTGGACAAGACCTTTTTTCTCTACCTGTTGCTGCAGGTTCCCCTGGTCGCCGTCGGCCTGGTGCTGCTCACCTTCCACGACCGCGCTCCCGGTCTGCGCCTCGATCGCTTCGGCTGGCTGCGTGTCCTGCGCTGGGCCCTGGTGCTGCCGGTCGGTGCCCTGGTACTGATGGTGTTCTTCTATCTGATTCTGCCGCGCACCGAGCACCCCCTCTGGCATTTTCTCCTGCCGGCTGAAACCGCCGGCGCCGGACTGGCCGACGAGGTCCGCCCGGGCAATTACGCCGCCTTGGCCGGTACAGGCCGCATCGCCTTCAGGGCAGAAAGCGACCAGCGCGACCCGGCCGAGCTCTACTGGCGTGTCCAGACCTTCGACCGCACCGATGGCCGCCGCTGGCGCAGCAGCGGTCTGGCGCCGGCCGATCGCATCGAAAGGACCGGGCCGGCCAGCTGGCTGACCTACGACCTCGAGCCGAAGCCGGATGCCCGCCTGCCTCTGCTCGATGTGCCGCTGGAGGTGCGCGGTGTCCGCCATCACCTGCAAAACGACCGAACCGCCATTCTCCAGCGCAAAACCGGCAAGCGCGGCCACTATCGCGCCCGCTCCGGCCCGACGGCCCGTCTGGTTCTGGCCGACCTGGAACGGCAGGAGCACTACCTGCAACGGCCGGCCGGCATCGATCCGCGCCTGGTCGCACTGATAGCCGATGTGCAGGCCGAAGCGACAAGGGCCGGGCGCATCCAGGCCCTTGAACGCCGGTTTGAACAACTGCAGCTGCGCTACGATGACCGAGATCTGCCGAAAACCGCCGATCCGGTCGCGACCTTTCTGCTGGAGACCCGGCGCGGATACTGCGAGTATTTCGCCTCCAGCTTTGCCCTGCTGCTGCGTTTGTCCGGTGTGCCCGCCCGACTGGTGGGCGGCTATCTCGGCGGGGACTACAACCCCCTCGGCGGCTACTACCTGGTGGGGGAGGACCGGGCGCACGTCTGGGTCGAGGCGCTTTTGGAGGACGGCCGCTGGCAGCGCATCGATCCGAGCCTGCTGGCGACCAATGCCGGCAGCAACTGGCTGGCCGGCCGCAGCCGACAGCCGGGTCTTTGGCGCCAGCTGACCGACAGTCTCGATCATGCGTGGAACAGCCTGGTCATCACCTACGACCTGCAGCGCCAGCTCGGTGCCCTGATCGAGCTTGAACGTCGCAGCCACCGATCAGGCCCGGTTTCGCTGTGGTGGCTCTGGTGGCTGGCGCTGCCGCTGCTCGGTCTGGGGGCCTGGCGCTGGCGCGACCGTCTGATGCGCACGCCGGAACAGCGGCTGCTGCACACCTACCGCCGCTGGCTGAGACGTCAGGGCATCGATCCGGAACGGCTGGACAAGGAGGGACTGTTCGGCCTGGCCGCGCGAATCGGACATCCTCTCAGCGACCTGGTGGCCGAGCGCCTTGGGCGCGCACTGTACGCGGGAAGGGGGCTGACGAAGGAGGAGAGCCGCAACCTGCGTCGCCTGTTGCGCTCCTGACAGTTCAGCTGGAAGGTTGTCGACGCGGGCGGCGCCGCGAACGTCTCCGGCGGCGTTTGCCGGTCCGTTCGCCGCGGGCGGCGGGATTGGTCCAGGCGTCCAGCAGCTCCCGGGATTCCAGTCCGGCCCGGCAGCAGTAATCGAAAAACCGCAGCGCAGCCGGGAAGGCGGGATGGCGCAAAAAGCGCTGGGATCCGCGCCGGCCGAAACCTCTTTTGAGCCGGTAGCAGCCGGCGAGGATTTCCGCCGCCTGGTGGCGGATGCCGTTGGCGATGCGGAAGTGCTGGCAGTGGCCGCGCAGCAGCTTGCCGGCCCGGCCGAGCACCTCGGCCAGGTTCATGTCGCGCTCGGGATCAAGACCGGTGAAGAACTCCTGGTAGTACAGAGCCGCCAGCACCTTGGCTTCGGGCGGGGCCGGTGTTGTGGCGCCGCGGTCATCCATGGCCCGCAGCAGCGCCTCCGCCTCCGGCGAGAGGCGATAGCCGGGAATCAGCCATTCGAGCATACCGTAGCGCTGGCATCCGGCCAGCACCTGGCCGGCCACCCGGTGGCGCACCAGCTCCATCAGTTCTTCGCGCAATCGGGCCGGAGAGGCTTCCGCGATCAGGGGCGCGCATTGCCGAATCCCGGCATCGGCCGCCGGGTCGAGGTCAAAGTCGAGCCGGGCGGCGAATTCGAGCGCCCGCAGCATGCGTACCGGGTCTTCGCGGAAACGTTCCTGCGGATCGCCGATGACCCGGATACGGCGCAGCTGCAGGTCTTGCAGCCCGCCGACGTGGTCGATGACGCTGAAATCGGCGATGTTGTAGAACAGGGCGTTGATGGTGAAGTCGCGCCGGAAGGCGTCCTGTCGGGGCGTGCCGAACAGGTTTTCCGCATAAAAGGGGTGCTCGTCCGGGTTTTCCGGGACATCTTCGGGGGTGGGTGCCCTGCGGAAGGTGGCAACCTCCACCAGATCCCCGCCGGCGAAGCGGATGTGCGCCAGGCGGAAGCGGCGGCCGACCAGAAAACAGTTGCGAAACAGCTTCTTGACCTGCTCGGGTGTGGCGTCGGTGCCGACGTCAAAATCCTTGGGCTGGCGGCCGAGCAGCAGATCGCGCACCCCGCCGCCGACCAGGTAGGCCTTGAAACCATGCCGGTGCAGCCGGTAGAGCACCTTGAGCGAATTTTCGCCAATGCGGCTGCGGGAAATCCCGTGTTCGGCCCGGGGCAGAATCACCGGTTCGCCTTCAGGACAGGTTGTCTTGGCAGAAAAATCGTTCATCGGCGCCCCTTTGTAGCAGAATCCGGCTCTGCGGGGAAGGGGCAAGAGTTGAAGTCGCCGGCGCTTCCGGCTAGAGTGGGCGCCATGCCGACGGCTGAACAGACAGAATGCAGGCTGCTGGTGCTGCTTGGGCCGACCGCCTCTGGCAAGACCCGGGTCGGGGTTGAACTGGCCCGGGTTCTCGGCGGCGAAATCATTTCCGCCGATTCGCGCCAGGTCTTCCGCGGCATGGACCTGGGCACCGGCAAGGACCTGGAGGAATACGGGGAGATCCCGTATCACCTGATCGACATCCTCGACGCCGGCAAAGAATTCAGCGTCTTCGATTTTCAGCGAGGCTGTCTCGACTGCTGGCAACAGATTCGCAGCCGTGGCCGTCTGCCCATTCTGGTCGGCGGCACCGGCCTCTATCTCGACAGCATTCTGCGCGGCTACCGGCTGGTGCCGGTCCCGGAAAACCCCGGTCTGCGCCGCAGACTCGCCGGTTTCAGCGATGAGGAGCTGCGCCGGTGTCTGCTGGAACTGAAGCCGGACCAGCACAACACCACCGACCTGCAGCACCGGGAGCGGCTTCTTCGCGCCATCGAAATCGCCGAGGCGGAAAGAGAGAGATCGCCCGAGCCGCTGCCCGATCTGGCGCCGCTGGTCTTCGGCCTGCGCTGGCCACGTGACGAGCTGCGTCGGCGCATCCGCAAACGGTTGCTGCAACGGCTCGATGCCGGCCTGATCGAGGAGGTCGAAGCTCTGTACCGTCAGGGGGTCGCCTGGCAACGGCTCGACGCCTACGGGCTGGAATATCGCTACATCGCCCGCTTTCTGCGCGGCGAGCTCAAGCGCAACGATATGGTCCAGCAACTCGCCTCGGCCATCGGCCAGTTCGCCAAGCGCCAGGAAACCTTCTTTCGGCGCATGGAACGCAACGGGGTCGCCATCCACTGGATCGACGGCGCCGGGGACCCGGCCGGGCGTATCCTGGCGTTTCTTGACGCCGGGGGGTGGCAAACCGCCGGGGGGCGCCTGGTCCGCAGCCTATGAGCGTCCATCCCGGCAGCTATCGCAAACGGATGATTCAGGGCCCCTGGAGCCTTTGCGGCAGTGAAGCTGATCGGTTGCGAGGGGCGGTGGTTATCCCCGCACTCGATGAAGCCCGGCAGCTGCCCGCGACGCTCGAGAGTCTGGCCGCCAATGACGTAAACTATCTGGAGCGCTGGCTGGTTCTGGTGGTGGTCAACCGGCCGGAGAACGCGCCGTCAGGCTGGGTTGAAGGCAATCGGTTGACTCTCGCCTGGTTGCAGCGCAATCGCCGTCTGGTGCCGCATCTGGCCTGGGTCGACGCCAGCAGCGGCGAGCGGGCGCTGCCGGACCGGTTTGCGGGAGCCGGGCTGGCGCGCAAGATCGGCTTCGACCTGGCGCTGGGACGTCTCGCCGGACCTGACAGCCTGTTGGTCAGCCTTGATGCCGATACCCTGGTGCAGCCCGACTACCTGGCCGCCATTGAAGCCCACTTCGGCGCGGATGTTCCGGACGGCGCCACACTGCCTTTTTGCCACCAGCCGGCCGAAGACGTGGCCGGGCAGCAGGCCATCGACCTGTACGAACTCTATCTGCGCCACCAGCTGCTTGGGTTGACCCTGGCTGGCTCCCCCTATGCCTATGCGAGTATCGGCAGCGCCCTGGCCTGCCGGGTGCGCGGCTACCTGGCCGCCGGCGGTATGAACCGGCGCAAGGCGGGGGAAGACTTCTACTTTCTGCAGCAGCTGGCCAAAACCGGAGGGGTGCGCCAGCTGGCCGGAACCTGCGTCTTCCCGTCCGCCCGTCCCTCGAACCGGGTCCCTTTTGGCACCGGGGAGAAGGTGTCCCGTATTCTGGGCGGCGAGCAACCGCTGCTGTTTGCCGCTGTCAGCGCTTTTGACCAGCTCGCGTGTTTATTGGCCGCCGCGCGTGAACAGACCCTGTTTGCGGCTGAGCGACCGGAAGGCCCCCTTGCCGAAGCTCCCGGCGCGGCGGCCTTTCTGGTGCAGCAGGGCTGGCCGGAGGTTCGGAGGCGTCTGTGCGCCCAGCATCGCAGTGCCGAGGCGCGCCTGCGCGCCTTTCACACCTGGTTCGACGCTCTGCGCAGCTGGCAGCTGCTGCGGTATCTGAGCATGTCGGCCGACAAAGACCCGCTGGCCGCCGTCGATGCCCTCCTGGTTCGGGCCGGGTTGCAGCCGGGTGGAGGGGTGGCGCAGCGGCTGAAGCGGTTACGGCAGTTGCAGCAGCCGGTGACCAGCTGCTTGTCCCGGCAGGGTTAAAATGTGTTATGCTTGCGGCGGAAGCAACGGCCGTGCGGGGGGCCTATGAGCGAAGAACAAAACGACAAACCGGTCCAGGTGGACAAACGCTGCAACCTGCGGGCGCCTATTCTGGTGCGCAAGGTGCGGGTCGAGGAGAACCGTCGGGTCTTTTTCGGCTATGCCAAAAACCTGAGCCGCGGCGGTCTGTTTCTGGCGACCGTCAATCCCCTGGAACCCGGCAGTCGGGTCACCGTGGAGCTGACGCTGCCGCCGTTGGGAAGTCAAACCCTGACCTGTGACTGCGAGGTCGTCTGGAAACGCCACTATCAGGCCAGCTCCCCTCATGAACCGGGTATGGGGCTGCGCTTTGTCAACCTGGCCGAAGAGACTGCCGTGGTGATTGATACCTGGGTTCGGCAGCAAGACATGACATCCTGATTTTCCCCCTGTTGATCAACCATCGCGTTTGACGCAGGCCGTATGGCTGCGTGGCAGAGGAGTTTTTTGTGCGGACATCGAGCGTTATTCTGGTTCTTGTGGTTCTCATCGGCCTGGTGGCCGGCGGCATCTACTATTTCCGTGACACCGATGGTCCGGTGGTCAATTTGGCGCCGGAATCGGGTCCTGTTTCGAGCAGCAAACCATTGCTGCTGCTGGTCGAGGACCAAGACTCCGGTCTGCGTCGGGTCACCGTCCGGCTCAACCAGAACGGTCACGACAGGGTCCTGCTGCAACAGGAGCTCGGTCCCGGGCAGCGCCAGCTGCAGCAGCAGATCGAACTGAAGGGACTGAAGCTGAAAAATGCCCCCTTCACCCTGGTTGTGGAAGCGACCGACAGCGCCATCTACCACTTCGGACAGGGCAATACCAGCCGCCGTGACTTTACCTTTGCCTACGACAGCAAGCCGCCGCGTATCTCACTGCTCAGCCGCAGCCACAACCTGAATCAGGGGGGGAGCGCCCTGATTGTCTATCGGGTCAACGAGGAGGTCGAGCGCACCGGGGTGCTGGCCGGCGATCGCTTTTTTCCTGCTTTTGAGCAGGAAGACGGCCGCTATCTCTGCCTGTTTTCGGCGCCCTGGGATGCCGATGCCAAAGCTCTCAGTTTTCGGGTTGTTGCGACCGACCTGGCCGGCAACACGCGCTCGAGCGGCTTTTATCATCACCTGAACCGTCGCAGACGCAACCGGGCAACCATTCCGGTCAGCGATGCCTTTTTGCAGGCCAAGATGCCCGATTTTCAGGACCGGTTCCCCGATGAACAGAACCTGGTCGATGTCTTTCTCAAGGTCAACCGTGAATTGCGCAAGGCCAATCGGGCCAGACTGCAGGAAATCGCCCGCAAGACCGCTCCCGAACCCTTGTGGGAGGGGGCCTTCCTGCGGCCGAAGGGGAGCAACCGCGAACCCTTTGCCACCGACCGGACCTACACCTACAAGGGACGCAAGATCGACCGTCAGACCCATCTTGGCGTCGATATCGCTTCGGTGGCTCAGGGGCCGGTGGTGGCCGCCAACAGCGGCCGGGTGGTGCTGGCCGAGGATTTCGGCATCTACGGTCAGTGCATCATCATTGACCACGGCCTGGGTCTGATGTCCCTTTACGGGCATTTGAGTTCCTTTGAAGTCCAGGAGGGAGACGAGGTGCGCAAGGGGCAGGAAATCGCCCGCACCGGTGCCACCGGCCTGGCCGGCGGCGACCACCTGCATTTCGGTCTGCTCATCGACGGCCTGCCGGTCAACCCGGTGGAGTGGTGGGATGCCAGCTGGGTGCGCAACAATATCGACAGCAAACTGCAGCTGCGGGCCGATTGACCTTGCAGCGGTCTTTTGCTAGATTCCGAATTGACGATTAACGAGGTCATAAATTGGAGGCTGCCTTATGTTGCGTTTGCTGTTCCCTTTTCTGCTGACCCTTGCCGCCGTGCCAGCTCTGGCGGCGCCATCCTCCCAGCACCTTGGCAGTTTGAGTACGGACAAGGGGATAAGCGGATTCCAGAAGATTATCGAAAAACGCTGCACCACCTGTCACAGCCGTGACCGCATCGACAAGGCCCTGGCCGAGCGGCAGGATATCGAAGCGATTCTGACGCGCATGACCGGCAAGGGGGCGAACCTGAGCCCTGCGGAAAAGGAGCTGCTGACGGCCTGGTGGCGGGATGATCGTTTCGCCGAAGTCAACCGCGTCATTCAGCTGCGCTGCACCGGCTGCCACAGCCGCGAGCGTATCGACCAGGCCCTGGCCGAAGGCCGTGACCTGGATGTCATCCAGCAGAAGATGATCCGCTTCGGTGCCAACCTGTCGGCACGCGAGCAGAACGTGCTTGGTGTCTTCAGCGGCCAGGCCCTGAAGTAAAGGTTCGTCATCTCCGCTTCCTGAAGCCCGCGCTCTGCCCCGCGGGCTTTTTTGCGCCTCGTTTCTCAAGGCAAACTAATTTGTTCCGGCCTTGTCACGGGGAAAACCTGCGGCATACTTGAAATAAATCCATCGGTTATCAACAAGGTTCCGGCCCGCCCGGGAAAGGAGGTGCCCATGCCGCAGGAAATGAAGGTTCAGGAAGCCATTCGCATGATTCTTCAGGCCAAGAAGAATCTCTACGACTTCTACCGGACCGCAGCCATGCGCAGCGAGCGCCCCTCGGGCAAAGCCGTCTTCGAGCGGCTGGCGCGCGAGGTGCGGGCCAACATGGAGCAGTTTTTCCCCCTCTATTTCGGTCAGGACCTCGGTACGTTCGAGCAATTTATGGCAACGCCACCCACAAGGGATTCGCATCTGATGAAGGTCCTTGATGAAACCATCGGTGACGAACTGAATCATCGTCATGCCCGCGAACTGGCCCTGCGGGAAGAAGAGGACCTGGAACATCAGCTGCGCCTGACCGCCGCCCGGGTCGTCGATCCGGTCGCCCGCCAGATTCTCGAACGCGCCGCCGACCAGACGCGCGACCATTATGCCCTGATCGAGTCGGAATACGCCCGCACCATGGGCATGGTGCATGAGACCGACATCGACACCTACGTGCGAGAATAGCCTACGTTCCCGGTTTCTTGACCCGGCACCCGGCGATGCTACAATGCGTTGCCGGGTGTTTTTTTGAATCCTGCAGACGAAAGGAGGGCATGGATGCGCTCCATCAAGGACTGGCCCGAGGATGAGCGGCCAAGAGAAAAACTGCTGCGTCGCGGAGCGGAAAGCCTGAGCGACGCCGAACTTCTGGCGCTGGTTTTGCGCACCGGCGATGCCGCCAGCGGCACCAGCGCCCTGGACCAGGCGCGCGAGCTGCTGGCCCGTTTCGGCAGCCTGCGCCGTCTCGGCAACGCCCGCCCCGGCGAGCTGCAGCAGGTTCGCGGCATCGGTCCGGCCAAGACCGCCGAACTGATCGGCGTTTTTGAACTGGCGCGCCGTTTTGCCGCAGACCCATTGCGTCCCGGAGAGCGCTACAGCTGTTCCGAGGAGGTCTACCGCCATTACCATGAGCGCCTGCGCGACCGGAAAAAGGAAGTCTTTCTCACCCTGCTGCTCGATGCCAAAAACCGGGTTATCCGTGAGATCCAGGTGAGCGAGGGGAGTCTGACCGCCAGCATCGTCCACCCGCGCGAGGTCTTCGCTCCGGTCATCCGCGAATCGGCCGCCGCGGTCCTGTTTGTCCACAATCATCCGTCCGGCGACCCGACCCCGAGCCGCGAGGATATCGAACTGACCCGCCGGCTGCGCCAGGCCGGCGAGATGATGGGGGTGCGCGTTCTCGACCACGTCATCATCGGCAACGGCGACTATGTCAGCTTCGCCGACCGCGGGCTGTAGACCGGTTGCCCGCAACCGACGCAGCGTGGTAGGCTCTGGACAGAAAAACCGGACGTCTGGTCCGGTTTTTTCAATGGTGCGCGCAGAGCCGCGGAGTCGCTGAGACCGGCGGGGTTCATGGCAAGAATCTGTTGAAGAGCCCTCGGGCACAGCCTCCCCCCTTGTGAGAGAGGAACCAAATACGGCCTTGTCTGGGAACACCCATGGGGTTTGGGGCAGATTTGGCTCTGCGTTTCTGCGTCTTGAGCGAGCAAAGCGAGCGGGCGCGAAAACTTAACCTTAATGGTCACCACCATGATCAGGGTTGCATGAAAACCACTTGTCAGCTGACAGCCTCCACCAAACCCGAACTGCTCGCCCCGGCCGGCAGTCTCGAAGCCTTTTTCGCCGCCGTCGAGGCGGGCGCCGACGCGGTTTACTGCGGGCTGAAGGCCTTTTCGGCGCGGGCCAAGGCGAAGAACTTCACCACGGCTGATATCGAGGGGATGCTCGGCGTCCTGCGCCAGCGTGGTGGCCGGCTCTACATCACCCTGAACACCTTGGTCAAGGAAGCCGAACTGCCGCTGCTGATCGACACCCTGGCCGATCTGGAGGCCATCGGCGTCGATGCCCTGATCATTCAGGACCTGGCCGTCTGGCGTCTGGCGCGCAACCACTTTCCCGGTCTGGAACTGCACGCCTCGACCCAGATGACCGTCCACAACGCCGCCGGCGTACGCATGCTGGAACGCATGGGCTTCACCCGGGCGGTGCTGGCGCGGGAACTGACCCTGGCGCAGATTCGTGCCATCCGCGCGCAGACCCGGCTGGAGCTGGAGCATTTCATCCACGGCGCCCTCTGCTTCTCCTTTTCCGGCCAGTGCTTCTTCTCCTCCTTCATGGGCGGTCAGAGCGGCAACCGGGGCCGCTGTACCCAGCCCTGCCGGCGTCGTTACCGGCAGAAGGGCAAGGAAGGCTACTTCTTCTCCCCCAACGACCTGTCCGCCATCGATCTGCTGCCGGAATTGGTCGAAGCCGGGGTCTGCTCACTGAAAATCGAAGGGCGAATGAAAAGCGCCGAATACGTGCACAACGTTGTGCGCGCCTACCGCATGGTCCTCGACGCCCCGGCCAAAAAGAGGGAGGAGGTGACCGGACAGGCGCGTGAGCTGCTGCGGGAGTCTTTCGGACGCACCCCGACCAGCGGTTTTCTGGCCGGCGACCAGCCGCGGGATATCGCCCACAAGCACCGGCACGGTGCCACGGGCCGCTGGCTTGGCACCATCGAAGCGGTGCGCGGCCGGGACATTCTGGTCAAAAGCCGTGACGCCCTGCATGCAGGTGACCGGGTGCGCATTCAGCCGGCCAGTGATCAGCCTGGTCGCGCCTTTACCATCCGCACCATGAGGGCCGGCAAAAAGAAACTCAAAAGCAGCCGGCCGAACAGCCAGGTCTGGCTGGCGACCCCCTTTGCCGACTGCCGCAAGGGGGACGCGGTCTTCAAGGTTTCCTCGCACCAGGCCTTCAGCCTGTCCGAGGCGGCCTGTCGGCGTCGGCTGAACCAGGTCCGTGCCCCCCGGCAGGCTCTGGAGCTGGCCGTCGACATGCCCGACAACCGGAGTCTGCGTCTGAAAGCGAAAGTCGGTGCTCTGGAACAGGAGCAGACCTGGCCGGTCGTCAGCAGCCCGGCCCGGGACAATCCCCTTTCGGCCGAGGTCCTTGAAAAAATCTTTGCCGCCACCGGCCCGTCACCTTTTGAGCTGAAGAACCTGGTTTGCAGCAAACTGCCGCCGGTCGTCATCCCTCCGAGCCGGCTCAAGGACATCCGGCGCGAGTTTTACGCCGACCTGGAGCGTCGGTATGGGGAAAATCGAAGAAAGACCCGGCAAGATCACCGCCAAAGCGCCCTTGAACAGCTGGCCGGCCGCAGAAACAACGGCCCCGGCGAACCTCTGGCGACCGTGGTGATTGCCGATGTCCGGGATGTGCACGTGCTGGCGCAGCCTCAGGCTGACCGGGTGATTCTGCCGCTGCGCGAAGGGAATCTGCGCTCCCTTGAGGCGGGGCACCGTCACGGTCGCGAACCGGAGCGCATCATCTGGGATCTGCCTTTTATTGTCTTCGATCAGGAGTGGGACGAACTGCGTCAGCGGGTCGAGCGGGCTCTGGCTGCGGGATTTGCGGATTTTCGTCTGCACAATCTCGGGCAGTTCGAACTCTTTCTCGATTATCCGGAGGTCCGACTGCACGGCAGTCACCGCCTGTTTGTTCTCAACAGCGAGGCGGCGCGCGCCTGGCGTGAGCTGGGACTTGCCGAAGGGAGTTATGTCCTGGAGGACGAGCGCGACAATCTCGCCGAGCTGGCGGCAAAAGAAACCGGCCTGCCCTGCAACCTGACCATCTACGGCAGCATTCCGCTGCTGGTCTCACGTATCGATCTGTCCGGCCTGAGCCGTCAGGGGCCGATCCGCTCCGACCGGGGCGAAGAATTTCTGGTCGATACCCGGACCGGTCTGACCCGCCTTTCCAGCCGCACCGATTTTTCCCTGACGGCCTTCCTGCCCGAGCTGGAACGCCTGGGGTTGAACCGCTGGCTGATCGACCTGGAACATCTCGGCCCCTTCAGCCCGCGCGGCCGCGAGGTTCTGGCCACACTGCGCCGGCCGCGTGAGCTGCCCGGCACCTCGGTGTTCAACTTCGTACATGGGGTGGAGTAACGCCCAGGTTTCGCGTCGGATCTCTTCCCCATCCCGACCTTCCCCTTCTGGTGGCAGGAGTCTTTGTTATTTGGGTTCTTTTTTCCGGCGCGGCAAGTTCGGCAGCAGGGTCAGGTCCTCTCCTCCGACATCGATGGCCGCTCTTCCCTCCGGCGGCTGGCGCACCACCTGCCCCTCACGGTCGATGAGGGTTTCGTCCTCCATCAGCACCATGCCGGTCCGCTCGATCACTTCCATGCGGAACTGGTGCAGGCGGTCGAGCCGGCGGCAGCGCAGGCGGTAGCTGAGCAGCATCCACACCAGGGTGACCAGCGCCGCCACGCCCAGCACCACCAGAAGCAGGATAAAGAGGTAGCGCGCCGCCTCGCCGCCGGCCTGGACGACGAAAGCGACGATGGCGTCCAGCTTGTAGACCAGGCCGCCGCCCAGAACCAGCAGCAGCAGCGCAACCAGAAAGGGAACCTGGCGCAGACTGAGCATCGCCTCTTCGAAGCGGTTGGCCGGGCGACCGTCCGGGCGTGCAGCCTTCTCTTCTTCGGCGTCCTGGATCAGGTAGCGGTTGAAGCCGTAGACCGTCAGACCGAGGAGAAAACAGAGGGCGACCGGAACGAGAAAGGCGGCGATCAGGCAGGCTTTCCAGGGAAAGGCGGCTTGGCCGCCGGCGAGAAAACTGATCCAGCCGAAAAAGAAGATCAGTCCTTCAGCAACGCCGAGAACCAGCAGAAAACCGCTGAAAAAGCGTCTCAGCTCCGTCTTGCTGTACAGGCCGGCGACTCCGGCGGGAGTCTTGGAGGTCTTTTTGCTCGTTCGGGTCTGGGCCATGAATCCTTCCTCGCGTGGTGCGAACCAATCTGGTCGGTGACCTGTTCAGGCCAGCTTACCCTGAAGGCAGACTGTCGGCAACAGGGTGCGTTTCGGGACATGACACTGTTTGGCCCGAGACAATTAATAAAAAATAATTTTTTTGTCTGCCCAAAAACCTGAAGTATTTCAGACTGGTTGATGCAAACGTGCACCTTAAAACATTTTTTTACAGATTTCACACGGTTGACAGTCTGGATAACTGGTCATACCATGCCGCTATCTTTGACTGGGACGGAGACAAATGGCCATTTTTTCGAAGCTTTTTGGCGCGCGCCCTGCAGCTGACCGTACGGGTCAGCAAGTGGTCTGTCCGATCCAGTTTTCCGCACGCGCCCGCAGGCGTCTGCGTTGGACCCGATTCATCAGCCACCTCGGCTTTTAGTCTCATCTCTCCTCCTTTGTAACACGAAAAAGGCCCGCCAACCGGCGGGCCTTTTTCGTTGAGGCTCCCCCTTTGCAAAGGGGCATGGAGCCGGACCAAAGTGTGGCGGGCCGACCCCGGGGCCGCTTTCCGGGGCCGGTGATGTCTTTTACCTGAATCAGTGAGCTTGTCACCGGCGAATAGCGCACGTCATTGACCTGCCTATGCTTCCCAAAAATCACCGGCGAACCTAAGGGTGCGCCTCAGATTTTTGGAAACCACATTCAGGCCAAGCACTTACACTCTTCATCCGGTACAAACCCACTGATTCAGGTTTTATCCACCGCCGGGGGCGACAACTGCTTCATCTGGGATAAAATAGAAACAGAGCAGGACCTCACAGGACAAGGAGGCACGTCATGATGCAACACAGCGTCGACGATCCGGTCTCCCGGGTGATCGGCCTGTGCCACCGCAACCGCTTTGCGGCCGAATATATCTGGGACCTGCTGGTGACCAGCCACCACCACCGGCTCGAAGCCGATGGCACGGTCTACCAGCTGAGCGATGACGACATTGCCGAGTTTGCCACCCGCTTCAGCTCTGAAGTTGAGCCCGAATTCTACCACTCGGCCCGGCGCAAGGAGGCCGACCAGGAACCCCACTGAACGGGGGGAGTTCCCCCCCGGGGAATAGGGGGAGACCCCAATAGCGCCCTGTCAATCCCCTGTTATACTTTTACCAATTCCTGCAAGCGAGGAGGTTGGAGGGAGCTGATGACACCGACGTTTCTGGTACGCGGTTCCCGTTACTGGCTTCTGGCCGGAGCGGTTTTGTTCGGCCTCTACCTGCCACTGCTCTACCGCGACTGGCTCTCGCTTAGGAAGGAGGCCATCCACGACATCGAATGGCACACCTCTTCGCTGGCACGGCTAATGAGTCGTGACCTGAGCCATCATCGCAATCTCCAGGAGATCCTGACCCATCTGGACGAACCGCAAACCCGCCGGGAGTTTGAAGAACATGTGCGGCAGAAAATTGGCTACCTGGGGCTGATGCGTCTGACGATCTACAGCCCCGACGGCAGACCGGTCTACCGTTCGGATGGCGAACCCCTGGTGGAAGAGGACAACAGTTCGGAGTTTCGGCAGGCGCTGACCGGGCAGCCAGTGACCCGGATTCTTGATCCCGATGCCTACACTTTGAAGCATGGGGATGACATCGACATCACTATTGCCGAAACCTACCTGCCGATTCCCGGGGCTGCTTCAAACGAGGTGATCTTCGTGCTCGAAGCCTACTACGACGCCACCCCCATAATCGTTCGCATGCACCATCTCTTCTTCCCCCGCGCCATCAGCCTGGCCCTGGTCCTGCTGGGCGTCGGTGGCGCCAGCGCCTTTATCCTGCGCAGGAACCTGCGTCTGAGTGACCGGGTGGAGCAGCTGGAAGCCTTTCTGCCCATCTGCAGTCACTGCAAGAAGATCAGGATCGAGCAGGACGAGAGAACCGAGTGGGTCGCCATCGACCGCTATTTCAGCGAAGAGAACCACATCAGTTTCAGCCACGGCATCTGCGACGACTGCTTGGCCGAGCACTATCCAGAGGTCGCTCGTAAAAAGAAGGAAGTGCGGTCAGGCTGACGGGCCGGTGGGCAGACCGAGCAGCCAGCGGGCCAGGTTTTCGGCCAGACGGCGGTTGCCGGCGAGAAACTGGTTCTGGAAGATGGCGTCATCGGCGAAGATGACGAACTCTCCCTTGCCGCGCCGCCCCGTCACCACCACGGCGAAGGATTGCATGGCGTCTCCCCGGCTCAGGCGGCGATCACCGTTGAGATCGACCCAGGCGCGCGGTCCGGTGCGGGCGATGATGCGGCTGCGGTCATCAGCGGGGTTGAGGGCCCAGCCGCCGTAGAGATTGAAGGCATCGATACCGGCAAAGAGCGGATGCTTCGCCAGCCGGGTCACCCGGAAGTTGAGAGCGTCGCCGCCGAGAACCCCTTCCTGTTCACGCACCACGCCGTTGGAAAAATCGACCCCCAGCCGATGCAGCAGGCTGCCCACGGGCGGGGCGATGTGCAGCATGACAGCGAGGCGCCCGCCCTGCTCGACAAAACGCACCACGGCGTCCAGTTCCTCTGCGGACAGGGGCTGGAAAACCCCGGAGAGAACCAGGGCCCGCGGCTGATCGGCCAGGACCCGGTCAAGCGAGGCCTTGCCGGTTTCCGCCACCGCCCCGAGATTGAGCAGCAGCCGGGCAAAATCGGTCAGGTGCAGCGGTCCCTGCTGATCAATGCGGAAAACCTGGCCATGCCCCTGGTCGAATCGCACCACGGGCCGGTCCGCCGCCGGAAGGGCGGCGGGCAGCAGCATCAGGCAGAGAATCAGAAACAGATATTTTTTCACGGCATATCTCCTTTGATGAGCGACGGCTCAAGCGGGGCTGGGCGCAGTCGGGCTAGACTGGAGAAAAGGAGGCCATCATGCGCACCCTCATCATTCTGGTCGCCCTGCTGCTCGCCGCCCCTCCGGTTCTGGCCGGCTCGCACTTGCCTTTCTCCTCGAAATCCGAAAGCCGGGCTGTCCTGCTGGCCAGTTCGGACCATGGCCGACACGGCAGCTGGCGCCATGGCGGCAAGAGCTGGCGCTACACGTATCGTGGCGAGCATCGCTGGGAACATCGACATCATCGGCATTTTCGTCACTTCGGTCACGACCGCTACGGGTCAGGGCACTATTTCGGTCACGGCGGCTGGTACCGCCATCGGTCCTATCAACCCTTTGGCCTGTTCGGGACCACCATCTGCCTGCGGGACGGCTGGACCCGTGTCTGCTTCATCGACCGCGGCTGGCACGGTTTCTGGCACGAATGAGATGACGGACCGGTCCGGCTCAGAGCGGTTCGGGCCGGCACAGACAATCGGCGCTTTCGGCATAGACGCCACAGGCTTTGCAGATGAAATTTGCCGTGGCGGTCAACCGGTCGACTTCGGCTGTTTCGCCCCGCTCCAGCAGGCGGCAGATATGCCGTTCGTGCCCGGCGGCATCGGGGCAGGGCTTTTGGCGGCTGTCGCGCGGTTGCATCAGTTCTTCCTTTCCCCGGTTTCGCATTCAAGCATACCGGTTTCGGTCAGCAGCCCCTTAAGTTGCGCCAGAAGGTCCGCCACCACGTCATAGCCCTGCTGCCAGAAACGGGCGTCCTTCAGGTCGATGCCGAAGGGAGCGAGCAGCTTCTCCGGCGGCGCGCTGCCGCCGGCGGCCAGCAGGTCGAAATAGCGGGGAACAAAGTCCGCTCCCTGCTCCTGGTAGCGCCGGTAGAGCGACAGGGTCAGCAGCTCGCCAAAGACATAAGAATAGCAGTAGAAGCGGGCATGGATGAAGTGACTGATGTAGCTCCAGCCCCAGCGGTAGGGCGTGATCATCTCCACCTTGTCGCCGAACAGGCGGGCGTTTTCCTGCCACCAGAGCTCGCACAGCGCGTCGGCCGACAGCAGCCCTTCAGCACGCGCCGCGTGCGCCTTCTGCTCGAAGCGGGTCAGCACATTCTGACGGAAGGTGGTGGCGATGATCTCCTCGATCTTGGCGCACAACAGCGCGATCTTGACTTTGGCGTCCTTCTCTTCGGCCAGCAGGTGGCTGGTGAGCAGCATCTCGCCGAAGACACTGGCGGTTTCGGCGAAGGGGAGCGGTGCCTGGTAGTGAAACAGGTTCTGCTGCTGCGACAGCTGGAAATGCACGCCGTGTCCCAGTTCATGCGCCAGGGTGGAGACGTCCCGCAGGGTGCCGGTGAAGTTGACCAGGACATAAGGGGGACAGCCGGGGTACATACCCATGCAGAAGGCCCCGCCGGTCTTGCCCTTGCGCGGCGGCGCGTCGATGCGCCTCTGGCTGAAAAAGCTGTCGGCCAGCTCCGCCAGGCGCGGCGAAAAGGAGGCGAAGGCATCCCGCACCAGGCGATGGGCCTCGTCGAAAGCGAAGCGTCGGTCGCTGGCGATGACCGGGGCGTAGAGGTCGGTGTTTTTCAGGACATCGTAACCGAGCAGGCGGCGCTTCAGGTCGAAATAGTCCTGGGCCAGGGCGTAGTTGGCCTCGGTGACCGCCATCATGCTTTCGACCATCTCCGGTGTGGTTTCGGCGTCGAGATGGGTCGGTGTCATCAGGTCGGGATAGCGGCGCAGCTCGGCTTCCTTGCCGTGGTCGAGCAGGATATTGTTGAAACAGGCGGTCAGCACCAGCTGCTGCCGGGCGTGGCCGTCGAGAAAGACGCTGAAGGCGCGCTCGCGCACCTCCCGGTCGGGGTGGTAGAGCAGGCTGAGCAGCTCCTCGCCGGTCACCTCGCGCTCCCCGTCTTCGCCCGGCATGAGAAAGCGGAAGGTCAGTGACGAGGTCAGCTCGTCGAACAGCTGGACAAAGGCTTCCCGTCCGCTCAGATCCTTGCGCTTGAGCGCCTGCTCCACCTCTTCGCTCAGGGTGTAGGGCGCCTGCGCCCGCACGCGCTCGAGGTGATGACGATAGCGCGCCACCTCGTCATCGCGTAACAGACGCTGAAACAGTTCTTCATCCAGCCGCAGGATTTCCAGGTCGAAAAAGAGGGTCTGCTCGGCCACTTCGCTCCACAGTTCCCGGGTCCGGGCCACCAGGGCGCGATGGGCCTCACTCTCGGCGTCGGCGGCAAAGAGGAGCTGGGCGAACAGGCAGGGACGCAGCAGGGTTGTCTGCAGGGCCTCGCTGGCGCGCAGGGCGGCGGCCAGCAGGTCGGCCTCGAGGTCCGGGGTGGCGATACGGCCGCGAAAATCGTGACGAAACTGTTTGGCCAGCGCACGGGCCTGTTCCAGGTCGCGGCCAAGTTTCGGATCGTCAGCTCCTTTGTACAGGGTGGTCAGATCCCAAACGGGCAGGGTGTCGGTCATGGGTACAACTCCGTGATGTGGGCTCGGTCAACAGGCCCAACAAGTTTAGTGAAGCCTGACGGTCTGTCAATCGTTGCGACCCTGTCAACCTTTGTCTTTTTCATCCGTCCAAAAAGATAAAGGAAACACCGGGAGGCCGAAAATGAAACGCTGCCCCATCTGTCGTTGTTACCGTACCGACCGCAACCATGTCTGCCCCTGCTGTGGCCATCGTTGACAGGGCCGCGGTCGACGGCTACGCTCGCGCCATGGTCGACCGCACCGAAGAGATTCTGCTTGCGCGCGCCCGGGAAGGGGATGAGGCGAGTTTCGCCCAGCTGGTTGAACGGCACAGCGAGCGGTTGCTGCAGCTTGGCTGGCGCCTGACCGGCAGCCGCGATCTGGCCGAGGACCTGGTGCAGGAAGCCTTTTTGCGCCTGCATCGCACCCTGAAGAGTTTCCGGGGGGACTGCAGCCTGGCGACCTGGCTCTACCGCACCCTCAGCCGCCTGGCTATCGACCATCTGCGCCGGGAAAAGCTGCGGCGGAAAATCTTCTTTTTTCGCAGCGACGATGAACAGGACGATCCGGTCGAGCTGGCCGCCGATTCCGGCCCCCTGCCCGACCAGCAGCTGATCGAGCGGGAGCGCCTGCGCCGGGTGCGTCGGGCCATGCGGAAACTGTCGCCCCAGCAGCGGGCCGTCTTTACCCTGCGCCACGACCAGAACCTGCCGCTCAAGGAGATCGCCGTCATCCTCGAATTGAGCGAGGGGACCGTCAAGACCCACCTGCACCGGGCGGTGCAGGTGCTGCGTGCCGGCCTTGGAGATATGGCTGAAAGTGAGGAGTCATGAAAACCGACAGCTGTTGCAAAGAGGATCTGCTGCTCTACCACTACCAGGAGCTGGACGAAGAACAGCGCCGACAGGTGGATGCCCATCTTGCCGCCTGCTCCGCCTGCCGGACTGAGCTGGATCGTTTGCGCGCCGATCTCGAGCGCCTCGCCGATCCGGTCGCCGTCAGTGCCGCCGATCGGGCGCGGCTGGCCGACCGGATCCTGGCGCGCAGCCGCAAACGGCGCCTTGCCGGTCCGGTGCCGCTGCTGGCTCTCGGCAGTCTCGGCACCCTCTGCCTGCTGCTGGTGCTCTGGCTGCCCGGCCGGGCACCCGCGCCGCAGCCGACGCCATCTTTGACGGCCGAGCTGGAGCTGCTGGAACAGCTTGACCTGCTCGACGAGCTCGACCTGATTCAGGACCTGGAGCTGGTTCAGGAACTGGAGGATCTGGGATGAGGCCGGGGCTGGTCATGGCCGCCATCGTGATGCTGCTGTTGGCACCTCCCGCCTGGGGCGCCGACAAAGAAACCGATTTACAGCCAGCCGATGAGCCGGTCGCGCACGAACAGCTGAGCGACGAAGACCGCGCCGTCATCGCCCAGATGGAACTGCTCGAACTGCTTGAGCTGCTGCAGGACCTCGAGGCCGTGCAGGCCATGGAGGAGGAGAACCAATGAAACGTCTGGTTTTGCTGCTGATACTTGTCGCCCTGGTCCTCGGTGTCAGCGGGCTGCGTCTGGCTCACGCCGACGATACCGGCACCGACACCGCCGTGACCGACACCGACTCGCCCGCCTTCAAAAAGGCGCTGGAGCGCTGGCGTCAGTTGCCGCCTGAGCGGCGCGAACTGCTGCGCAAACGCTATCGCCAGTTTCAGCAGCTGCCGCCCGAGCGGCGGCAGAAGATTCGCGAGCGGCTGAAGTGGCTGAGCCGGCAGCCGCCGGAAAAGAGGCGCCAAATCCTGAAGCGTTGGGAGCGCTTCCGCAAACTGCCGCCCGAAAAGAAGGAGAGGCTGCGGCGGCTCTACCGGCGTTTCCGGCAGCTGCCGGTCGAAGAACGCCAGCAACTGCGCCGCGAATTGCGGGAGCTGCGCCGGTTGCCGCCCGAGCAGCGTCGGCAGAAACGCCAGGAGCTGCGCCGGCGCTACTTCAACTGACATCCTTGCTATCGACCCGGGCCGCCCACCAAAGAGGCGGCCCTGCTTTTGCGCTTGACTTACGCAAAACTTACGCATAAAGATAGATCTCACCACCACAGAGTTAAAACCTCCCCTCCCCTGGAGGGAGGGGATTGAGGGGAGGGGGAAGGTCATCTCTGTGCCCTCTGTGTCTCGGTGGTGAACAAGGAGGCCTCATGACCCCGAAACAGAAACGCATCCTCGACTTCATCCACGCCTACCGCGAGCGGCACGGCTACGCCCCCTCGCAACGGGAAATCGCCAACGCCTTCGGCTACCGCTCGCTGGGGACGGTGCAGAACTTTCTCGTGCGCCTCGAGCGGGAGGGGCACCTGCAGCGCGACTGGAACGCCCGCCGCGGCCTGGTGCCCGCCGGGGTGCCAACCACCGGCGCGCTGGAGCTCCCCCTGGCCGGGCAGGTGGCCGCCGGCCGCCCCATCGAGGCGATCGAAACCCCCGACAGCCTCGAAGTACCGCCGTCGATGGTCGGACCGGGTGAGCATTTCGTTCTGCGCGTGCGCGGCGACTCGATGATTGGCGACGGCATTCTCGACGGCGATTACGTGGTGGTGCGCAAGCAGAACCACGCCGATTCCGGCCAGACGGTGGTCGCCCTGATCAACGGCGAGGCGACGGTCAAGCGCCTGCAGCGCCGCGGTGACCGCATCGAACTGCTGCCGGCCAACCCGGCCATGGAGCCCATCGTCGTGCCGGCAGACGCCGACTTCGCCATCGAAGGGATCGTGGTCGGGGTGATAAGGCACTGTAACTGAAGGAGGCAGGAGACCGATGTCCGACACCAGATGTCGGATGTCAGAAGCAACCCCCTCCCCTGGAGGGAGGGGGGCAGGGGGGAGGGGGAAGCATGTCCCAAAGCCGGCACAGGGCAAAAACACTGCGCAAGGAGATGACCGAGGCGGAACGGAAACTCTGGCACGCACTGCGCGGCAGGCGGCTTTTGGGCTGCAAATTCCGCCGTCAGCAGCCTCTCGGACCCTATATTGTCGATTTTGTCTGCCTGGAGAAAAAGCTCGTTGTTGAGGTTGACGGCAGCCAGCATATGCTTCAGCCCCACACGGATCAGAAAAGAACCCGTTGGTTGCAGAAAAGCGGCTACCGCGTTTTGCGCTTCTGGAACAACGACGTACTGGAGCATGTCGATGCTGTTCTGGAAAAAATCGCCGCTGAACTGGCATCACCCCCACCCCAGCCCTCCCCCTTCGAGGGGGAGGGAGATTTTGCTGTCTCCTGACTCCTGTCTTCTTTACCAATGCGCAACATCCTCCACTTCCATAT
>CAZCUR010000019.1:0-1262 GCA_964501815.1 uncultured Geothermobacter sp. | reverse complement strand
CTGTCTCCTGACTCCTGTCTTCTTTACCAATGCGCAACATCCTCCACTTCCATATCCCCGATTTTCCCATCGCTGTCGCCCGGGTGGTCGATCCCGGACTGCGGGGGCGGCCGGTGGCCATTGTGCCGGCGACCTCGGGCCGGGCGCTGTTGCAGGCGGTTTCAGGCGAGGCGCGCGCCGAGGGGATCTGGACCGGCATGCCGCTGGAAACCGCCCTGCGACGCTGTCCGCGCCTGCACCTTTTGGCCCCGGCACCGGAATTGCTGACCCGGGCCGGGCGGGCGGTCTGGGAGTTGACCGCCGGCTACGCGCCCGTGCGCGAACCCGCCGGCCAGGGACGTATCTACCTCGATGCCAGCGGCTGCAGCCGCCTGCTCGGACCCGGGCGGGATCTGGCCATGCGGCTCGAGCGCGAGCTGCACAAGCGCCTGCGGCTGGACGGCAGCATCGGGGTGGCCGGCAACAAGATGACCGCCCTGATCGCCGCCGGGTATCTGCGCCGGACCGGTGTCTGTGACATCCTGCCCGGCAGTGAAGCCGCCTTTCTCGCCCCGCTGCCGGTCCGGCAGCTACCCGGCGTCGGCCGGCGCCGTTTTGACCTGCTGGACGAACTCGGCCTGGTGCGCATCGGCGATATCGCCGCGCTGGAGCTGTCCCGGCTGGCGCTGCTGTTCGGCGGGTTTGCGCCGCTTTTGCAGTTGCGCGCCCGCGGCATCGACCCCTCGCCGGTCTGTCCGCCGCGCCGGAAGCCGGCCCTTGCCGCCGAAACCACCCTGCCGCGGGCCAGCAACGAGATGCTGCTGCTCCGGGCCGAGCTGTGCCGGCTGGTGGAGCAGCTTGGTCTGGAGTTGCGCCGACGCGGGACCGGCTGCCGGCGTATCGAACTGCGTCTGGTCTATGCCGACGGTGTCGAGCGCAGGGGGCAGCTGGGCTGCGATGACGCGGCCGAGACCGACGATGAACTGCTGGCGCTGACCGACCGGCTGTTCGAGCGCCTGAACGAGCGTCGGGTGCAGCTGCGCTCTTTGCGCCTGCGCCTGCTGGAGCTGGGCGGAGCCATCCAGCCCGGTCTTTTTGGCGATCGCGATGGCCCGCGCGGCGCTTTCCGCAACAGCCGTGCACTGCAGCAGGCCATCGACCAGCTGCGCCACCGCTTCGGCGACCGCGCCGTCAGGCGCGGCCGGGGGATGGTGGTCGTCAACAAGAACGCCTCTGTCGCCCCCTCCCCCGGAGGGAGGGGGCCAGGGGGAGGGGGAAGCCAG
>CAZCUR010000018.1:0-36043 GCA_964501815.1 uncultured Geothermobacter sp. | reverse complement strand
CTTCAGTCCGCCCCAGCGCGGGTCCTGGTCGAACTGCCGCAACAGGTGCGCCTCGGGGTTTTGCCGGTAGAATTCCTCTTCAGACAGGTTGAAACGATAGGTGTCGCAGTAGCTGCGCACAAGGCGCCAGGCCGCTGTCAGCTGACGGATGGCTTCGGCATCTTCGGCCTGCGGGGCGCTGTCAGGGTGGAGCTTGCGCGCGCGGCGCCGATAGCGGTTCCTGATGTCGGCGAGGGTGGGACGATCCTCCGGGGTCAATCCCAGAGTTTTCAGGGCTGTGACAAATTCCTTGTAGCTGCAAGGTTCCATGCTGCCGTCCTGGCCTGGTTTTGCCGGGATGTATTGCCGTCGCTTGAGTCTCTGTGCTAGATATGGCGATTATTCCATATTTCCACGGAGGCCGTCATGCAAATCGAAGTTCTTCCCATCGAAAACCCCAAACCGGGGATTGGGGATGAGTCCAGCCTGGTGTTCGGCAAGCAGTTTACCGACCGCATGTTTGTCATGGAGTATGACCGCGGCCGTGGCTGGCATTCGGCCCGTATCCAGCCCTACGGACCCTTCTCTCTTGACCCGGCGGCCATGGTTCTGCACTACGCCCAGGAAATCTTTGAGGGGCTCAAGGCCTTCCGGCGCGATGACGACTCCGTGGCCCTGTTCCGGCCGGCCGACAATGTCGCCCGTTTCAATCGCAGTGCCCGGCGCATGTGCATGCCCGAAGTGGACGAAGCCTTCTTTCTCGACGCCATCCGCCAGCTGGTGAAGCTGGAGCAGCGCTGGGTGCCGCACAGCATTGGTACCAGTCTTTACATCCGCCCGACCATGATCGCCACCGAACCGATGCTGGGGGTCCGGCCGGCTGACCAGTATCTCTGTTACGTCATCCTGTCACCGGTCGGTGCCTACTACAAGGGAGGACTGGCTCCGGTCAAGATCTGGATCTCCGATTTTTATGTCCGCGCGGCCCACGGCGGCACCGGAGAAGTCAAAACCGGCGGCAACTACGCCGCCAGCCTCTATGCCGCCCGTGAGGCTGCAGAGCAGGGCTATGATCAGGTGCTTTGGCTTGACGCCAAAAACAAGCGCCACGTCGAAGAGGTCGGCAGCATGAACATGTGCTTCATCTTTGACGGCAAGCTGGTGACCTCGCCGCTGCACGGCACCATTCTCGACGGTATTACCCGCCGTTCGATTCTGCGTCTGGCCCAGGATATGGGGATTGAGGTGGAGGAGCGTGCCCTGACTGTCGATGAGATTTTCGAAGGGGTCGAGTCGGGCCGCCTGACCGAGGCCTTCGGCACCGGGACGGCGGTGGTTGTGTCTCCGGTGGGGCAGTTTACCTATCAGGGCAAGACCGTCATGATCGGAGATGGTCAGACGACCGGCGAGGTGACCCGCAAGCTGTACGATACCCTGACCGGCATCCAGTATGGCCGCATTGAAGACAGGTACGGCTGGGTGATGGAAGTCTGATTTCCGGATCCTGTCCGCTTGATTCTGAAGGGGGCGCCCATCTGGGCGCTCCCTTTTTTTGTGTGTGTTGCTTACTCTGTTGAGTACATTGTTTGGGCCCTGGGTGAAGGGATGGTGCAGGAAACTTGGGGCGGCCGACGGCTTGTTCTTTTTTAACATCCCGATATCACTGTAAAAACCAGATGGCTCTCACGGTGTTCACCCCTTTGATCTGGTTGGTACGGTCCTTGCCAATGTCTCCGCGGTGGCACTTTTCCCGGATTCAGCCACCCAAACTCAGTTGGAGGACGACAGATCATGTGCCGTATCGGTGCCATCAAAAGTCTGGACTACGTCCATCCCTCGGTTGCGCTGAAGTTGATGCAGTCGCAGCAGAAGGGACATGACAATTCCGGTTTCGCCATGGTCATGCATGACCTGGGCGGCATTTTTGAAAACTACAAGCATCTGCCGACCCTGTCGATGGCCGCCACCGACGAAGGGGTGAAGATTGCCGAGGATATCCTGCATCAGGCCGGTTTCCAGCGTGTCATGCAGTGGGTTCCCGAAACCGATCCGCGCCCCGGGCTGGACATCAACGCCATGCCCAACTACGTCTTTGAGACCTTCGATTACCCCAAGGTGATGCGCCATGCCGAGCAGCGCGAAAAGGAGGAGCTGCTGCTCGACATGCGTCTGAAGCTGCGGCGCGCCCTGGAGCCGAACGAAGAGGGGTTTGTCTATTCCTTCTGGCCGGATGTGGTGACCCTGAAGGAGATCGGCGACCCGCGTGATATCGGCACCTACTTCCGTCTCTGGGAGCCGGACGACCGTTTCACCGCCCGGGTCATCACCGCCCAGTGCCGGCAGAACACCAACTACGACATCGTACGTTACGCCGCCCATCCCTTCCATCTGCAGGGTTATACGGCGCTGGCCAACGGTGAAAACACCTTCTACCTGAAGAACGTCGAATTCCAGCGCAAGCTGCATCGCGGCTATATCGGCTTCGAGTCCGACTCGCAGTGCTTTCTCTACACCCTGCACTACGTCCACCGGGAACTCGGCTGGCCGCTGCGCTACTACAAGCACGTCATTACTCCGCTCCCCTTTGAGGAGATCGAACAGCGCGAGGATGCCGCCCAGCTCAAGGCGATCCGCCAGTCGCTGGCGCACCTGGAAATCAACGGGCCCAACACCATTATCGGTGTTCTGCCCGATCACACCATGTTCACCTGCTGCGACGCCAAAAAGCTGCGTCCCGTGGTGGTCGGCCGCGACGAGCGTCATGTGGTGATTTCCTCGGAAGTCTGCGGCATCAACGAGGTGCTTCCCGACCGCAACTGGGAAGAAGACATCTATCCGCACGAGCGGGAGATCGTCGCCATCGACAACAGCCTGGAGGTCCAGCGATGGAGACAATGAAAGTTCAGAATATCACCCCCAACGATCTTCCCTGGAAGATTCGCTATGATGCCAGCCGCTGCACCCTGTGCGGTTCCTGTGTCTCCGCCTGCTCCTTCCGCGCCATCGAGTGCAAGGTGGAGCGCCGGCGCCTGGTTTTTTCCGAAACCGAGATTCCGGAACCGAAGGCCCGGTTCACCGCCGTGCCGGTGATCCGTCAGGTCAGGTCGGTGAAGAACTACTGCCGTGGCTGCGGTATCTGTGAAAAGGTCTGCCCCAACGATGCCATTCGTCCCGAGCGCAACCCGGACACCCGCCACCCGATCGTCATGCGCTGTCTGGCCGGCGATTCCATCAAGCGGGGCGGGCGCAAGAATCTGGAGTCGAGCCAGCGTACCCTCGACAAGATCCGGGTCGGACGCATCTCGCAGATGACCGACCCGAGTCTGGACGCCCAGCGGCACACCTTTGACCTGCTCGCTCCCTTCGGCCGCATTCTGCCGCCTCAGAAGCTCCCTCTCGGCACCAGCCCGGAAGGGCTGCTGCAGTTCCAGGAACAGACGCCGCCGGTGCGCTGGATCTATCCGGTCATCATCGGCGACATGTCGATCGGCGCGCTTTCCTGGCGTATGTGGGAAGCGGTGGCCATGGCGGTCGCCTACCTCAACGAAGAGTGCGGCCTGCCGGTGCGCATGTGTTCCGGCGAAGGCGGCGTGCCGGTGCGCCTGCTGAAATCGAAGTATCTCAAATACATGATCCTGCAGATTGCCTCGGGGCATTTCGGCTGGAACCGCATTGTCAAGGCGATGCCGCATATGGTGGAGGATCCGGCCGGTGTGCTGATCAAGATCGGCCAGGGGGCCAAGCCGGGCGACGGCGGCCTGCTGCAGGCGCAGAAGGTGGCCGAGCACATCCAGGCGATCCGCGGGGTGCCCAAGGCCGACCTGCTCAGTCCGCCCAACCATCAGGGGCTTTACTCCATCGAGGAGAGCGTGCAGAAGATGTTCCTCTCCTTTAACGCGGCCTTCAAGTTCCGGGTCCCGGTGGCCATCAAGGTGGCGGCCTCGGCGACGTCGGTCTCCGTCTTCAACAACCTGGTGCGCGACCCCTACAACATCGTCGGCGGCTTTTTCCTCGACGGCATCGACGGCGGCACCGGCGCGGCCCACGAAGTCAGCCTCGACCATACCGGCCATCCGATCGTCTCCAAGCTGCGTGACTGTTATCTGGCTGCAGTGGCCCAGGGGCGTCAGGGGCAGATTCCGCTCTGGGCGGCCGGGGGGCTGGGCAAGACCGGCGATTTGGCGGCCGACGCCTTCAAGATGATCTGCCTGGGTGCCAATGGGGTCTTTTCCGGCAAGCTGATCCTGCAGATGGCCGGTTGTGTCGGCAACGACCAGGGGCGCTGCAATGCCTGCAACACCGGGCTGTGTCCGGTCGGAATCACCACCCAGCAACCGCCTCTGGTGCATCGGCTCGATCCGGAACGGGTGGCCCAGAACATCGTCAACTATTTCCTCGCCATGGACCAGGAGCTGAAGAAGCTGATGGCACCCATCGGCAACAGTTCGCTGCCGGTCGGCCGTTCCGACGCCCTGATTGCGACCGACCGGGCCGTGGCCGACAAGCTGCAGATTCAGTATGTATGTTAGCGAGGCGCAAGGCGAAAGGCGTAAGGCTCAGGGTTAAAGGCTCAAGGCGCAAGGTTCAGGGATCAGCTTCAAGATGACTGTCATTTTAATCTTTTCCCTTGTGCCTCTCCTTTGAAATACGGAGAAAAAAATGGCTGCGAAAATCATCGGTTTTGACGAAAACAACAAGCGCATCTCGACCCAGCAGCTGCTGCAGAAGATCTACGCGGCGCTGGAAGCGGGGGAGACCGAATTTGAGGTGCTTTCGTCCGGTCACCACGACATTGGTGGACCTTTGTGGACCGAAGATGGCAAACCGCTGAAATTCCGCGTAAAAAATCCGGGACAGCGTGTCGGTTCCTTTGGCCTCGAGGGGACGGAAATCGTGGTCGAAGGTCCGGCGCCGGCCGATGCCGGCTGGCTCAATGCCGGGGCCGAGCTGACCATTCTCGGCGATGGCGGCGACACCACCGCGCATTGCGCCGCCTCCGGAAAAATCTACGTGGCCGGCCGGGTCGGTACCCGCTCCGGGTCGCTGATGAAGCACGACCCGGCCTACGAGCCGCCGGAGTTCTGGGTGCTCAAGCGCACCGGTTCCTTCTGTTTCGAGTTCATGGGCGGCGGCATCGCCGTAGTCTGCGGCTACGGCTGTGAAAACGAGGAGTCGGTGCTCGGTGATCGTGCCTGTGTCGGCATGGTCGGCGGCACCATCTATGTGCGCGGTCCGGTGCAGGGGCTGTCCAATGATGTCTGGATGCTCGAACTCGATGAGGCGGACCAGGAGTTTTTGCGTGCAGGAATGCCGCGTTTTCTGGAAAAAATCGGCCGTCCCGAATTGCTCGACGAGCTGCTCGATTTTTCCGCCTGGCACAAGATCGTCGCCAAGAGCTACGAGGAGCGCAAGGCCCACTCGCGCATCAGCATGCGCGAATTTCGCGAGCAGAAGTGGGTCGAAGGTGGTATTTTCGGCGATGTTGTGCGGGACGACTACCTGCATGTCGCCGGGCTGGTCAACACGGGTGACGACCGGCTGAAAATCCCCCGCTGGCAGGACAAGCGCTTTGGTGCTCCCTGCCAGGTCGCCTGTCCGTCGAACATCCCCACTCAGGACCGCATCAATCTGCTGCGCCGGGGCAAGTACGAGGAGGCCCTGCAGCTGGTGCTGAAATATTCCCCCTTTCCGGCTTCGGTGTGCGGCGAGGTTTGTCCGAATCCCTGCATGGACGCCTGCAGTCGCCAGTATGTCGACAAGTCGGTGAGCATGGCGGCGCTGGGGCGGTTGTCGCGTGATGTCGCGCCCCCCGAACCGGCGCCGGATACCGGCAAAAAGGTTGCCGTGATCGGCGGCGGACCGGGCGGCCTGTCTGCCGCCTGGCAGGCGCGGCTGTCCGGGCATCAGGTTACCGTTTTTGAGGCTGACAAGGAGGTCGGCGGCAAGCTGCGCCAGGTCATCCCCACGGAACGGTTGCCGGAGGATTCCCTGCAGAGCGAAATCCGGCGCATCAAGTCGCTCGGAGTCGATATTCGGGTCAATACCCCGGTCGACGCCGACCTGTTCGAACAGATTCGCGCCGAGTATGACGCCGTGGTGATCGCTTCCGGGGCCCACAATCCGGTGGTGATTCCCTTCCCCGGACATGAGCGGCTGATCAAGGGGCTCGAATTCCTCAAGAAGATCAACGCCGGGCAAAAACCGAAAATCGGCAAGCGGGTGGTGGTCATCGGTGCCGGCAACGCCGGCATGGACGTCTGCCTCGGCGCCTATGCCATGGGCGCCGAGAAGGTGATCGCCATCGATATCCAGCGCCCCGCCGCCTTCAAGAAGGAGATCGACCACGTCAAGGCACTGGGCGGCGAAATCCGCTGGCCGGTCTTTACCGAAAAGGTGACCGAAGAGGGACTCTGGACCAGGGATGGCGAACTGATCGAGGCCGATGATGTCATCATCTCCATCGGCGAGCGTCCGGATCTTTCCTACGTGCCGCGCGAGTGGCTCACCGACCGGGGCATGATGGATGTCGACGCCTGCGGCCAGGTGGTCAAGGCCCCCGGCGTCTTTGCCATCGGCGACACCATCAAGCCGGGGCTGTTGACCCACGCCATCGGCCATGGTCAGGAAGCGATTCACTACATCAACGAGATGTTTGCCGGCCGCGAACTGGTGCCGATCCAGAAGCCGGAGATGATCAACCAGAGCTGCCTGTCCAAGGAGCTGTTCAAGCCACGCAATCGCGGCAAGTTCGCTATCAAGGACGGGACCGAAGAAACGCTGCGGTGTATTTCCTGCGGCACCTGCCGCGACTGCTCCATGTGCCTGGAGGCCTGTCCCGAAGGCGCCATCCGCCGGGTGGAGAAGGAAGACGGCTCCTTTGAGTATGTCTCCGATGACGAGGTCTGCATCGGCTGCAGTATCTGTGCGGGGATTTGTCCGTGCGGGGTGTGGGCCATGGAACAGGTGGTCTGAGGGCGGTCGATAAAGGGGCATCTGCAGCGTTATACTCGGGCTGAAATCCTCGACGTAGCCTCCGGCTACGCCTGCGGTTTCAGTCCTCGCAAGCCTTGCATCTGCCCCTTTCTCAACCGCCCTGGAACCGGGGGGGGGCGCGTTATGAGGAGGGGCTGTTCAGTTTTTGATCTTTGGTCTTCTCTCCCCGTGTTGTCGCAGCCGGAGTGAGGTGGTCGATTCGGGATCCAGCCGGACGAATGTTTGAGGCGCAGCCGAGTTTTCGTCCGGCCCCGAAACGACCGCCGAACGGAGGGAACCCGCTGAAAGCGGGCCAGACATTCGGGGCGCGTTTTCTGCCTCCTCTTTTGCGCGTGCAAAAGAGGAGGGCGGCGGGCGGGGCCGCGACCCCGCGGTTTTGTCTGAATTCGGCCAATAACCGTATCTCAGGCGCGTTGCCCGTCCACCGTGAGCACCGCGACAGCTTTCGGCTGGCCCTCCCTCTTCAGGAAGTGCCGCCTGGCATCTGGCGACATTTACGCCGCCTCGGGCCGTATCTCCGGCTCGAGGCGGCTTTTTATGCTGCAAGACATGTGGTGGACCTGTCCCGCTGAATTGCGCTATTCTCATGTCCATATGACCTGTGCCTGAGATCACAGGTTGAAGGAGGGGACATGAAACAGGACCTGCCCGTGGTCAACGTGCAGCTGATGCTGCGCGCCTGCCAGAGCCTCAAGCTCTATCCCGCCCAACATCCGACCCTGCAGGCGCAGATCGCCGAATGGCACCGCTGTCTGCAACAGATGCTCCTCGGCCGGTCCTCGCTGGTGCTGGGCGTGCACCAGCACACCCTGTTCTGCAACGACTTCCTCTTTGTCGACGGTCTGCCCTCGGCTGAAAGTCTGTGCCGCCTGCTGGAGAACTGGCAGATCGGCCGGCTGGTGATCGAGCGTGGTGTGCAGCCGGTGGAACTGGCCGACTTTCTGGTGCTGCTGACCGGGGGGCAGGGGCACTGCGAGCTGCTGGATCAGCGCATGAAGCGCGCCGGAATCCGGCATATCCGGGTTGAACCGGAACCGGAAGAAAAAGAGGGTCGGGCGCGGGCGGTCTACCAGCAGGCCATCAGTGTCACCGAGAGCATCATCAACGATGTCCGCATCGGCCGGATTCCGAAGTCGGGTGACGCCATTCGCACGGTGCGCGCCCTGGTGGAAACGACCCTGGCCGAACCGCACGCCCTTTTGGCCCTGACCCTGATCAAGGACTACGACGACTACACCTTCACGCACTCGGTCAATGTCTCGGTCATCGCCCTGGCGGTGGGGCGGGCCTGCGGTCTGAATGAGGCCGAGCTGCGCACCCTGGGGCTCGGAGCCCTGCTGCACGACCTGGGCAAACTCAAGATCGATATCGGCATCATCACCAAACCGGGGCGGCTGACCAGTGAAGAGTTTGCCCGCATCCGGCAGCATCCCGAAGAAGGGATGCAGATTCTGCGGCAGATGGAACAGATTCCCGAAGAAGCGATGATGATGGCCCTCGGGCATCACCTGCGCTATGACCGCACCGGTTATCCCCAATCGGCGGCGACGCTGCCCATGCCGCCGAGTGTGGACATGGTGGCCATTGCCGATACCTACGACGCCATGACCACTTTGCGCCCCTATCAGCAGCCGATGACGCCGAAAAAGGCCATCGCCCACCTGGTTGAGAATGCCGGCAGCATCTACCATCCCGAACTGGTGGCCCGGTTTGCCGAGCAGGTCGGTCCCTATCCGGTCGGCAGTCTGGTGCGCCTGCGCAGTGCCGAGGTCGGTCTGGTGACCGAGGCGGGACTGGGCAAGACCGACGGGGTCAGCCTGAAAATCCTGTTCGATGCCGAAGGGCGCAAGCTGCAGCAGCCCGAGGCGCGCCAGCTCGACAGCGCGCGCATGGACGACATTGTCGCCGATGTCGATCCGCACTCGCGCGGCATCCGGGTGGCGGACTACCTGGACTGATTCCCCTTGAGCCGCAGTTCCATTTCCGGTCGGTAGGGACCGGTGTGGTAGGCCTGCAGCCTGAGCCCGCCATCGCTGTCGAGCAGCAGGGCGAGCCGGTCACGGTTGACCGGGTGTGCGGGCAGGGTGCGGGCCTCTTCTTCCCTGAACCAGCCGACCTCCAGACTCTCTTCGCTGGTGCGCGCCGTGCCGCCGGTCAGTCGGGCGGCAAAGCCGACGATGACCGCCGATGGCTCGGGGCCGCGTTTGCTCAAAAGCGCCAGAACGCCTTCGGGTTCGACCTGGTAGCCGGTCTCCTCCAGGACCTCGCGCCGGAGCGCTTCGTCCAGACTCTCGCCCGCTTCCACATGCCCCTGGGGCAGTTCCCAGCCCCGTTTCGGGTGGCGGATCAGCAGAATCTCATGCCTGTCGTTGCGCACCAGCGCGCTGACGATGACGGCGTGCAGGGGGCGTGACATGTTCACTCCTTGTCGTGTTTGACCAGTTGCACCAGCTGCATCATGCCGCCGAACAGGCGCTGCTGTTTCTCCAGCACCAGCCCCTGCCCTTCGCACAGGGCGACAAGATGGGCCGAGTCGGGGAAACGGAGCAGACTTTCGGCAATGTAGCCGTGCACCTGCCGGCTGCCGGACAGCACCCAGCCCCAGAAGCCGCACCAGTTGCGCAGCAGATGGTACTGCACCCTGCGGCCAAGGGGGCTTTCGGCCAGGGCGAAATCGAGAAAGGCGGCGTGACCGCCGGGACGCAGCAGGCGGGCGATTTCCGCCAGCGCCCGGTCCAGGTCGGGGGCGTTGCGCAGGGCGTAGCTGCCGGTGATCAGATCGAAGCCGGCGTCCGGCAGGCCGGTGGCGGTCATGTCGGCGGCGATGAAATGGATGTTGCTGTGCGGGCAGCGCTCGCGGGCGAGAATCAGCATCTCCGGAGTCAGGTCGAGACCGATGATGTCCGCATCGGGATAGCGCTGCGCCAGCAGTTCGCAGATATCGCCGGTGCCGCAGGCCAAATCGAGACAGCGCGGCTGTGTCAAATCGGGCAGTCCGGCCACGAGGGCTTTTTTCCAGGCCCGGTCGCGTCCCAGGCTCATGGCGATGGTCGCGCGGTCGTAACCGGCGGCCGCGGCGGCGAAATGGCGGCGATTGTAGTCGCGCTTGCGTTCCGGTGAATCGAGCCAGTCACGGCTGTCGAGGTCAAAGCGGTTCATTGTCCAATCTCCAGAACCCGGGAGTGTCCACGGGTGGGCGCGTCACGGTGGTCCCAGAGCAGCAGCAGGGCCGGGAGCAGCATGAGATCACAGACGAGCGCGGTGATGAGGGTGGTCCCGGTGAGCAGGGCAAACCAGACGGTTGGCAGAAAGCTGCTGCCCAGGCCGGTCCAGAAACCGCTCACCAGCACCAGGGTCGATATCAGCAGGGCCGGGCCGACTCCCAGACCGGTCCGGATCAGCGCCGGTTTGGCGTAGCCGGCTGTTTCGCGGCGGTAACGGTGCAGAAAGTGGATGGTGTCATCGACCACCATGCCGAAGGTGACGGCGGCGATCATGGCGGTGCCGGTATTCAGCCGGATGCCCGACCAGCCCATCAGGCCCAGAGTCCAGACGAGGGGCACCAGGTTGGGGACCAGCGCCACGGCCAGCAGCTTCAGGTTGCGGAATCCGAGCAGAATGGCACCGAGAACCAGGATGACGCTGAGACTGAAGCTGCGGATGAGGGACCGGACCAGCCGGTTGGAGTCGCTGGCAATCTGGTAAAAGGCGCCGGTGGCCTGTACCCGGGTCCCTTTCCCGAGCCGACGCTCCCCTTCGCGTTCGAGGCGGGTGGCCAGCTGTTCGGCCGAATCGCTGCCGAGCAGGCGCAGATACAGGCTCAGGCGCAGCTGCCGGTGGTCGGCGCTGACAAGACGCCGGCGCATCGCGTCCGGGACCAGGGAGTCGAGCAGGCGACCGAAGGAGAAGGCTCCGGCAAGCAGCAACGGGGCCGGTTGCGGCGGCAGCAGACTGGCCAGGCTGAAGCTGGCGCTGATCTCCGGGACCTGCTCCAGCTCCTGCTGCCACAGGGCCAGGCGCGCGACGTCTCCGGGGTTGACCTCACGGGGCAGGGTGATCATCAGTTCGAGGGGTTCGACGCCGCCCAGGGCCTGTTCGAGCGCCTCGGTGTCCTGCCTGAGCGGCGCGGACCGGGGGAAAAAGTGCACCAGGTCGGTGTCGTTCTCCAGATGGCTGATGCCAAGGCCCGCCAGCAGGGTGACGGCCAGCGCGAGGACGACCAGCGGTCTGGCCCGCCCGAGCGCCAGACCGAGGCTGCCGCGCAGCAGGCGGCGCAGGCGGCGGCCTTTGTGTTTGTCCCGGCGCGGCGGCAGGGGCAGAAAGCTGAGCAGGACCGGCACCACCAGCAGGGCCAGCAGCAGCGCCAGCAGGGCGGCGACGGCGCCGAACAGGCCGAACTGGCGCACCGCGGGGATTTCGGAGCTGCACAGGGACACAAGTCCGAGGGCGGTGGTGAAGGAGGTCATGGCACACGGCAGGGTCAAATCGGCCATACGGTGCGCCAGCAGACTGCGGCGCTCCCCCTTTTCGGTGGCCAGTTCCTGCCAGCCCTGCAGCAGATGCACACAGGTCGCCACCGCCAGGACCATGACCACCGGCGGCAGCAGGGAGGTGACCGTGTTGAGACGCAGACCCGCCAGACTGTAGAGGCCGATGGTCCAGCACAGGGTCATGCCCATGACGGCGAGGGGCAAAAGGACACCGACCAGGCGCCGGTAGAGCAGCAGCAACAGCAGGGCGAGCACCAGAACCGACAGGGGGATGATGACCGCCTGGTCATGCTGGATGGCCCGCGCGACATCCGCTTTCTGGACCGCGATACCGGTCAGGCGCAGGCGGTAACCGGCTGGCAGGTCCTGGCCTGTCGCGCGCACGCTGGCAATCAGTCGCTGCAACTCAAGGCCCTGGACAGGTTGGGGCAGAATCAGGATGGGCAGCAGACTGCCGGAGCTTTTCAGCAGCCCGGACGGGATGCGGGCAGAGCCGTTGCCCTGGTCAGAGGGCGTTATGACCTGGGCGATGTGCGGCTGGTTTTTCAGGGTGTGCACCAGGCGTTGCGCCACCACGTCGTCGACGGCCTGACCCTGTGGCGGCTGCAACCCGGCGATAAGCAGATTGTCGGGGCCGAAGGTGGCCAGAAAACGGTCGTAAACCTGCCGGCGCTCGCTGTTGTCGCCGGCCATGGAGGCGTTGTCCTGTTCGACGGTGACGTTCAGGGCCGCCGGCAGCAGCGCCAGAGTGAGACCGAGCAGCACGGCAAGCAGGGGCAGCCTGGCGCGGCCGAGGAGTCGGTAGTAACAGACGGTCAGCATGGAGCCTGGTCGGTTCGCGCTTTCTGTCCGGTGGGGCCGGGAAGGGTGAGCATGGCAAAATAGGGAGGCAGATAGCGGCGTACCGGCTCCGACAGCAGCAGTTTGAGCAGTGGTTCGCGCCACAGGCAGTTGAGACGCCCGCGGCGGGTTCCCATCCACATGCCGCGCTGGGCACGCTTAATGGCGATGGCCGCAGCCTGACGGCGCGCGCGGCTGTAATGCTGCAGCTGTTCCGGAGGAGCCTCCCCCCGAAGAATGGCGACCAGGGTGTCGCACAGCATGGCGGCGTCAGCAAAACCGACGTTCATCCCCTGGCCCCCCACCGGGCTCATCAGGTGGGCGGCATCCCCGGCCAGCAGAATATGGTCTGCGACATAGCTTTTGGCCAGCAGGCGATGCACCTTGAAGGCGCTGAGAAAGACGGGCTCACCCGCAAGGCGCAGTCCGGTGCGCCGCGCGACGATTTCGGCCGGCAACTCCGGTTCGACCAGGTCGTGAAAGTGATCGGTCTGGACGATCCAACGGCGTCCGTCCGGCAGGGGGAAGGATTCGACCGAGCCGCTTGCGGTAAACCAGAGATGGGCGCTGGTGCCCAGGGCCTCACAGGCGGGGAAATCGGCCATGACGAAGTTCTGCGGGTAGGTCACCCGTTCATCCGCCAGCCCCAGCCGTCGCCGGATGCTGCCGGCGGCGCCACTGCAGTCGACCAGGTAGCGGCAGGCCATATCGCGGTGGTTGCGGGCGCTGTCGGATATCTCCGCGCGCATGCCATCGGTGTTCCGTTCAAAATTCTCCAGCTGCCAGCCGCGCCAGAGTTCGACACTCGCCTGTTTTTGCAGCCTGTTCTCAAGCAGTTCGACCGTTCTGGCCTGCGGCAGGGAGAGGATGAACGGCCAGGGGCCGGGCAGACTGTCGAAACTCAGTTCGCCCAGAACCCTTTGGTCGCCGTGGACCACGGCGTGATTAACGGCCACGCCGGCCGCCACGAAGGATTCATCCAGTCCGAGTCGGGCCAGGATGGCCAGCGACGGCGGTGTGATGCCGATGGCCATGGAGGCGCGCGGACCGCTGCTGCGCCGGTCGATGACCAGAGTGTCGATACCGGCCTGGCCGAGCAGATTGCCGAGCAGAAGTCCCACCGGACCGGCGCCGACGATCAGGACATCCACCTTCCGGGTCATCCCTCGATCCGTTGCAGCAGGGCCAGTTCCACCGTCAGGCCGGGGCCGAAGGCCATGGCGCAGAGGCTTTTGTCCTCAGGCTGTTGCTCCAGCATGCGCCGGAGCACGAACAGGATGGTGGCGCTGCTCATGTTGCCGAAATCGTGCAGAATCGCGCGGGAGGCTTCGAGGTGTTCCGGTTTCAGCTCGAGCGCCCGGCCGACCTGGTCGAGAATCGACTTGCCGCCCGGATGGACGGCCCAGGCGTCCACCTGGTCCCGCTGCCGGCCGGTCGGAAGCAGCAGCTCATCGACCACGCCGGCGATATTGGCGCCGAGAATTTTGGGCACATAGCTCGACAGGGCGATATCGAACCCCCGGTCACCGATACTCCAGGCCATGTCGCTCTCGCCGTCCGGCACCAGGGCGGAACGGAACTGCTCCAGGGCCAGGGCCGGGGCGCCGGACTGCGGCGGCCGGGCACTGACCAGGGCCGCGGCGGCACCGTCGGCGAACAGGGCGTTGGCCAGCAGCTGATCTTCCCGCCCGCCCAGCTGGATGTGCAGGGAACAGAGTTCCAGACACAGCACCAGCACCACGGCCTCAGGATTGGCGCGGCAGAACTGGGCCGCCATGCGCAGGGCCGGGAAGGCGGCGTAGCAGCCCATAAAACCAAGATGAAAACGCTCGGTGGCGCTGTTCAGGCCGAGCTCGCGCACCAGATGGTAGTCGATGCCGGGATTGACGAACCCGGTGCAGGAGACGGTGATCACATGAGTGATGTCGTTCGGCGCGTAATCCGTGGCCTGTTCCAGCAGGGCCCGGCCCGCGGCCAGCGCCAGCCGCTTCGACTCCCGCGCGTAGATGGCGTTGCGCTCGCCGGTGCCCGGTTCACCGATGCGGCCATCCTCCATGGTGAAGAAATCCCGGCCGAAGCCGGGAATGACGCTGTGCCGGGTGCCGATGCCGCTCGCCCGGTAGAGGGCCCGCAGGATGCGGCGCTGCTGCTCGTCATCGGTCAGTTCCTGCATCCAGGCG
This sequence comes from uncultured Geothermobacter sp., assembly GCA_964501815.1. Classification (GTDB taxonomy): domain Bacteria; phylum Desulfobacterota; class Desulfuromonadia; order Desulfuromonadales; family Geothermobacteraceae; genus Geothermobacter. The sequence continues at coordinate 21,561 of CAZCUR010000018.1, read as the reverse complement.
CCGACCTGTTTCTGGTCGTAGGCGTTTTCCGGGACGGCGGTGGCGATGGCGTGAACAGCCGGGATCATGAATGCTTCTCCGTGGCGGTCGCGGCGGTCTGGTGCGGCAGGGGACTCAGGTCGAAGCGCACCTCGACCCGGACCTGGTCGGCGACCCGGATGAAGCCGAGCACCGAAGGCGGCTTGAGTTGGTAGTCCTTGAGCGACACCGGAAAACTGAGGGTGAAGGCCAGGTGGCTGGCGTCGTCAACCAGCTCGGTGACCTTGGCCCGCACCTGACGAGCGTGGTCGCGGATGATCAGTTCAAACGGAAAATCCGCCTCGGTCCCCGCCGCCCGGTGCAGCCGGCCGACCAGGGTCTCCAGACTGTTGCCCGCCAGATGTCCGGTGATGTCGGGATAGCGGTCCGCCTCGAACATCTCCCGCATCTTCTTGTCCCGGCGCTTGTTGCCGGTTTCCATGCCGGCGACCGGTACGGCGATGCGGATGTCGTCGACCTTGTGGTCCGGTCCGATTCCGATGCTGAAGGGGGCGCAGCGGCCGGTCCCCTCGAAGTCATGCAGAGTGGAGGAGCCGAAAAACTGCACCGCGCAGGTGCCCTCCAGGGCCAGGGTCGGGAAGGGGAAGGTGAGCAGCAAAAGCAGCAGGCCGGTAGCGGCAAGCAGGGTTTTCGTGACACGCATGGTGGGTTCCTTTCGTTCACACAATAATGCCTGACTGAAACAGTAGGAATTATACGCCCACTTTGGCTGAATGCCAGAAAAAAATGTCGGCTGGCGGTGCCCCCTAGTGGCGGGAGCCCTTTGGTTCGGCGATTTGCCGGGCCTTCAGTCTGTCATTTGACCGGTGCGGCTTTTGTCGCCGGTGTGTCAATGGGGTGGTTGGCCGGGGGCAGACGTGTGAGGTCAACGGCGCCGATTTTGCTAGATGTTATTTGACTTATTAATTTTTCCTCTGACACTGATGAGGTTCGGGGGGATATGGCTTTCACGGAGGGCGGAAAGATGAGGTTCAGGCTGTGTCTGCCGGCGGTCCTGCTGGTTCTGGTGGCTTGCCCGATGGCTTGGGGGGCCTCCATCGTCAACTCGAAGCATGATCTGTCCCACGCCGCGGCGGCGTCCTGGGAGCATGGACTGGGCGGTCTGGAGCAGTACAACGAGGTCTGCGTTTACTGCCACACGCCGCATGGCGCCAATACCGCCAACAACGGCCCGCTCTGGAACAAGAACTTCAATACCGACGTCACCTCCTACACCCTCTACAACAGCGCCACCCTGGATACCACTCCTTCGCCTCCCGGCAAGGTGTCGCTCCTCTGCCTCAACTGTCACGATGGCTCCACCGGGGTTTCGGCGGTGCGCAATCCGCCCAATTCGGGCTGGAGTGACACCGTCGGCTTTGTCGGCCATTCGACCATGACTCCGGGGCAGAGCTTCGGCGAATGCGGGGTCTGCCATGCCCCGGGCAGCTATTACGGCGGCAGCATCCATATGGCTGACAAGGCCTACATGGGGACCGACCTCGGGGATGATCACCCCATCGGTATCGGCTTTCCGGATGCTGCGGTCGATGGGGACTTCAACCTTCCGCCCACGGCCGCCGGTTGGTCCGACGTGCCGCTGTTTGGCGGCAAGATCGAGTGCTCGACCTGCCACGACGTGCACGACCCCCAGAATGTCCCCTTCCTCAACGTCGACAACAGCGGCAGTGCCCTCTGCCTGCGCTGTCACAGGAAATGAGGCGGCTGATCCCCGTTTTTCTGCTGGCTCTTGGTCTTGTCACCGCCTGTCAGCCGGCCCGTCGGGAACAAAGACTGGTCTGGCCGCCGCCACCGGAGCGGGCGCGGTTTGAATATCTTGGTGCTTTTGCCTCTCCCTATGACCTGAAGCCTCCCGTCAATGCCGTAAGCCGGATGCTGGTGGAGCGCGATGCAGCCCAGCATCTGATTGCCCCCTTTGGTCTGGCGGAAACGCCTGCGGGGGAGCTTTTGGTCGCCGACCAGTTTCGGGCCGCGCTTTACCGGATTGATCTGCGGGGGCGGACCTTCACCCGACTCGCGTCCCGGCCGCAGCTGCGCGAACCCCTCGATATCGCCTGTGACAGGAATGGAAACGTCTATGTGGCCGATTCGGGGCGGGTGCTGGTGTTCGATCGGGACGGGCGACCGCTGCGTACCATCGGCAAGGGGGTGCTGGACCATCCCAGCTACCTGACGCTCGACCGTTCCGGGGACCTCTATGTCAGCGACAGCCGTCTCTGCCGCGTCTTCGTTTTCGATGGCGAAGGAGCCCTGCTGCGGTCCTTCGGCGGCAAGGGAACCGTGGGGGGACGGCTGTACGCACCCCAGGGGCTGGCTCTCGATGGCCACGGGCATCTTTATGTCGCCGATTTCTTCAACGCCCGGGTGGCGGTCTTTTCGACCGAAGGGGCGTATCTGCGCCAGATCGGCCGGCGCGGTGACGAACCCTGGAATTTTTCCGGGCCCAGGGATTTGGCCTTTGACAGCGACGGTTATCTGCATGTGCTCGACAGCCGCAAGCACGCCCTGATGAGTTTCACCACGGACGGCCAGCTGCTGCTGGTCACCGGCGGCGGCGCCACCAGTCATCCGATGGGGTTTGGTCTGCCGACCGCGATTCTGATCGATAACCGGGACCGAGTCTTTGTCAGCGAGCGTTACAACAGCCGGGTGTCCATCTGGCAGTACCTGGCCGAAGGGCGCAAGGTTCAGGCGGGGCGGTAGGCTTCCTTCTTGCGCTCCAGCTCAGCGGCATAGCGCGCCAGCACGGCGCGGCGCGACAGCATGAAATGGACCTTTTTCGGGTCGGTGATGCGCATGACCGGAATCTCTTCCAGCCCCCGGCTGCCCAGTTTGCGCATGACCTCGCTCAACGGTTCGTCGGGGCGGGTGGTGATGACGTTGGCGTTGGCGATATCCCGTGCCAGTACCAGCATCGGCGGCAGATCCTCGGCGAGGATGCGCCGGATGTCGTTGACCGAAAAGATGCCGGTCATGTTGCCGTCCTTGTCGACGGTCGGATAGTAGGCGCCGTCGGCATCGGCGATCTCTTCGAGAATCTCGGACAGGGGCATGTGTTCCGGGATCAGGTGCGGGGGACGTCCATGTTCAGCCAGGTCGGCCACATGCAGGCCTTCGAGGACGTCGATAATGAAATCGCCCAGGTGTGCCGGTGACTCCATGCGGTTGGCGACCTGCTTGCAGTAGATGGTGTTCTTGCGAAAGGCGATCATGGCGACGACGCAGACCAGCATCAGCGGAGCGAGCAGGGCGTAGTTGCCGGTCAGTTCGCACACCATGATCAGGGTGGCGATGGGCGTGTTGGAAACACCGGCGAAAAAGCCCGCCATGCCGATCAGCACATAGGCGCGCGGATCCTGCACCAGGGCCGGGAAAAGGGTGTCCATCACCGCGCCGAAGGTGCCGCCGAGCATGGCGCCGATGACCAGCGACGGGGCGAAGACGCCGCCGGAACCGCCGGAGGAGATGGTGAAGCTGGTGGCGACCACCTTGGCGACGGCGACCAGCAGCATAATCCAGAGCGCCAGCTTGCCGTACAGGGCCGCCTGCACCAGCCCGTAGCCCGATCCGAGCACCTGCGGCACCAGCATGGCCAGCAGGCCCAAAAGCAGACCGCCGATGGCCGGTTTGAGTATCACCGGCACCGGCAGGGCCCGGAACCTCTCCTGCACACCGTAAAAAACCCGCACGTAAAAACGGCCGAACAGGGCGCAGACGATGCCGAGCACAAAGAAGCTCACCATCTCGCTCGGATGTTCAAAGGAAAAACCGGGCGTAGCCAGCAACGGTTTCCAACCGGTGACGGCACCGAAGATGCTGTAGGCGACGATGGACGAGATGATGGCCGGTATCAGGCCCTCGTGTTCGAAGTCGGGGTCCTGGTAGAGGACCTCGACGGCGAACAGGGCGCCGCCCAGGGGAGCACGGAAGGTGGCGCCGATGCCGCCGGCCATGCCGGCCAGCAGCAGCACCCGACGTTCAGCCGTGTCCAGTTTGAGCCGGGATGCCAGCCAGGAGCCGAACCCGGCCCCGATCTGGGCGACCGGCCCCTCCTTGCCGGCACTGCCGCCGGTGCCGATGGTAATGATGGAGGCCAGACCCTTGATGATGGGAACGCGACCGCGGATCAGCCCCCCCTTGTTGTGGTAGGCGTCGATGGCGGCGTCGGTGCCGTGCCCTTCGGCTTCCGGCGCGAAGCGGAAAACCAGAAAGCCGCTCACCAGCCCGCCGATGACCGGGATGAGAAACAGGAACCAGCGATGACTCATGCGCATGCTGGTGATGTGGGGAGCCGCGCTGACGTCCAGACCCTGCTGCAGCGGGTGATAATCCCCCAGGTGCTCGAGAAAAAAGGCATTGCACCAGTGGACGCCGCTGGCAAAGGCAATGGCGCCCAGCCCGGCGATGACGCCGACCAGAGATGCCAGCAGCAGGGGCCGGCCCATGGCCCGGATGTCCATTTCGCGCAGCAGTTCTTTCAGGTGTCGGTAAAAACTCATGGAATGATGGCGTCTTGGTCTGACAATTCCCTAATGAACCATTCCGGTCCTGCAAATGCAAGCGCAAAAGTCGTGGAGGGGGTTGACTCAAACGTTCGTTTGAATTTACGCTGGCAGTCAGTTCACCCCTAGGAAAAGCAGGCCCCATGAGTCAACCGGACACCAAACAGAAAATCCTTGATGCCGCCGAACAACTGTTTGCCATCAAGGGCTATCATGCCACCTCCATGCGCATGATGACCGGCCTGGCCGGGGTCAACCTGGCGGCGGTCAACTACCACTTCGGTTCCAAGGAAGAGCTGCTCGCCGCGGTCATCGACCGACGGCTGGTGCCCTTGAATGCCGAGCGCAACCGTCTGCTGGAAGAGGAGCTGGCCGCGGCAGGCCGCCAGGGCCGCCGCCCCTCCGTCCGGGAGCTGATGCGGGCCATGGTGGCGCCGACGGTGGCTCTGCGCGGTCAGGGCGAAGGCCCGGAGCATTTCATTACCCTGGTGGGACGGATTCTGGCCGACCCTCAGGGGATCGGCCGCGATCTGTTTATCGAACGCATGGGCCCCTTTCTCGGCCGTCTGTACCAGGCGTTGCAACAGGCGCTGCCGGAGGCGGACCCCGATCTGCTGCTGTGGCGGCTGCACTTCGCCATTGGCGCGCTGGGGCACGTGATGCGGTGTCACGACCGGCATCTGAAACTGCCGATGCCGGTCAATCTCGCCCCGGCTCCGGAAGAACTGACCGAATCTCTGCTCGATTTCATCGTCGCAGGCATGGAGGCGTCGCCATGAAACCGCTGATGGTCCTGCTCACCCTGCTGCTTGTGGCCGGTTGCAGTCTGCATCAGCCGACCCGGATCGAAGCGCCGCAAGGCATGCCCGGAGCCTTTTCCACCGGGACTTCGGCGCCCGGTCCGGATGTCGCCCCCTGGTGGCGTCCGTTCGGGGATGACCGGCTCGACGCCCTGCTGGAGCGGTTGTTCCACGCGAATCTGCAACTCGAAAGCGGCTTTGCCCGTCTGGAACAGGCGCGTTCCCTGGCCCGTGCGGCGGGCAGCCGGCTGTGGCCGGGTGTCAATCTTGCCGGAAGCGGGCAACGGTCCTCGGATCCCGGATTGACCGGCCGGTCGCAGTCGACCAGCCTGAGGCTGTCTGCAGCCGCCAGTTATGAGGTGGATCTGTGGGGTCGGATAAAGAACCAGGCCGCAGGAGCCGAAGCGGCCGCTCTGGCGAGCAAAGAGCAGCTGCGCACCCTTTACCTGAGCCTGGCCGCGCAGATGTGCGATCTCTATTTTCTCAGCGGCGAACTGAATCAGCGTCTGGCTCTGGTCGACGCCACCATCGCCAATCGCCGACGCAACCTGGAGCTGGTGGAAAACCGCTATCGCGATGGGATTGCGTCAGCTCTGGAGGTTTACCAGGCCCGGCAGAGCCTGCAGGCGGCCGAGGCGGGGCGTCCCCCGCTGGTTGAAGCGCTGCGCCAGACGGAAAACGGGATGGCTGTGCTGGTTGGAGACTACGCTGGCAAGGTGCGGGGCGCCTCCGGCCTGCCCGCCGATCCGGGCGGGGTGCCGGCGACCGGGCTGCCTGCCGATTTGCTGCAGAACCGGCCTGACCTGAAGGCTGCCATGGCCCGTATCCGCGCCGCGGATGCCGATGTCGCCGCGGCTATCGCCGATCGTTTTCCGGCGCTGTCCCTGACCCTGTCCGCCGGTCGTGTTCGTCAGGACCTCGTTACCGGGCTGATCGAGGGGAATTTCTGGTCCCTGCTCGGCTCGCTGTCCGCCCCGGTCTTCGATGCCGGACGACGCAAAGCCGAGGTCGACCGTAACCAGGCGTTGCTGCGCGAGGCGGTTGCCGACTATCGGCAGGCGGTGCTGACCGCCTTCCGCGAGGTCGAAGACGCCCTGGCGGCGTTGGAGCAGGACCGCCGGACAGTGGCCCGGCTTGAGGCGCTGGCGGCAACGGCCCAAAGCAGTCTGGATCTGGCCCGGGACAGTTACCGCGAGGGACTGGTTGACTATCTGCAGGTGCTGGATGCGGAACGCTCGCTGTTTGATGTCCGGGATCGGCTGCTGCAGGCGCGTCGTCAGGTTCTGTCCGATCTGGTCGGTCTGGGGCGCGCCCTGGGCGGCCGGTGGATGGACAGCGAAATCGAGAAACGCTTTGCACGGGAGTAATGTCCGCCATGGGAAAAACAGCTCGAAGACTGATACCTGTCCTGATTCTCGTGCTGGGAGTAGCCGGGCTGATGGTCATGGTCAAGTTGCGCAAGGCGCCGGAACGAAAAACTCCGCCCTTTACCGGCGTTCTGGTGGAGACCGTACGCGTTCAGCCCGAGACCGTGCCGGTGGTCATCGAGGCGACGGGAACGGTGCAGCCGCGCCAGCGTGCCGAAGTGGTGCCGCAGGTCAGCGGCAAGGTGGTGCGCCTGTCTCCGAAACTGGTGACCGGAGGTTTTGTCAGCAAGGGCGAGGAGCTGTTCGCGCTTGAGGATATCGACTACCGCCTGGCGGTGCAGCGCGCCGAAGCGGATGTCAGTCGCCAGCGAGTCGAGGTCGCAACCCTTAAGGCGCGCGCCGAGGTGGCGCGCCGCGAATGGCAGCGGCTTCATCCCGGTGAAGAGCCCAGCCCCCTGACCGTCTATCAGCCGCAGCTGGAAGGCGCCCGGGCCGCCCTGAAGGCGGCGGAGGCGGCCCTTGACCAGGCACGCATCAATCTTGCGCGCACCCGGGTCTCGGCGCCCTTTGACGCCTACATCCAGAACGAGCAGGTCGATCTGGGTCAGTATGCGCGCGCCGGGACGGCCATGGCGACCCTGGTTGGCACCGACAGCGTTGAAATCATCGTGCCGCTGGCGCTGGACGACCTTGACTGGCTGGATGTTCCGGCGCAACCGGGTGGCCGGGGCAGCCGGGCCGAGGTGCTGCTGAAGCTGCAGAAGGGGGAACGCATCTGGCCGGGCTGGATCGATCGCGCCCTGGCCGAGATCGATGCCGCCGGCCGGATGATGCGCGTGGCTGTGGTGGTGAAGGATCCCTATGGACTGAAAGGGGGCGCGGGTTCGTCTCCTCTGGCGGTCGGCAGCTTCGTCCGGGTGCGCCTGCAGGGGCATGCTCTCGACAACGCCTACCGTCTTCCGGCCCGCGCCCTGCGCCAGGGCGATATCGTCTGGGTGCGGCGTGACGGCCGGCTGCACCTGCAGCCCGTGAAGGTGGCCCGGCGCACCGACGCCGATGTGCTGGTGACGGCAGGCCTGTCGGCGGGGGATGAGGTTGTCCTCTCTCAGGTGGCGGGTGCCGCCGAAGGGCTGCTGCTGCGAACAACGGAACAGGAAGGGGACAAGGTGAAGGAAAAGGATGCTGGAACCTTTTAGTTCACCTTGAGCCTGAAATCGGAGTTTTCCCATGAACGGTGCGATCCGCTGGATGGCGCGCAATCATGTCGCCGCCAATTTGCTGATGCTGGTCTTCATCGTCGGCGGCGTCCTGCTCGGCTTCAGCATCAAGCAGGAGGTTTTTCCGGAAATCTCCCTCGACATGATCCAGGTGTCTGTCGCCTACCCCGGCGCCGGGCCGGAAGAGGTCGAAGAGGGGGTGCTGCTCAAGATCGAGGAGAACCTCACCGGGGTCGACGGCATCAAGGAGATCAAATCGGTCGCCGCCGAGGGCTTCGGCACCGTGACGGCTGAAGTCGATACCGATGCCGATCCCGACCAGGTGCTTGCCGACATCAAGAGCGAGGTCGACCGCATCACCACCTTCCCCGAAGACGCCGAAGAGCCGGTCATCACCAAACTGCTCAACCGCCATGAGGTGATTTCGGTCGTTGTCTACGGCGACGCCTCGGAACGGGCCCTGCGCGAGCAGGCCGAACGGGTGCGGGATGACCTGCTCGCCTACCCGCAGATTACCCAGGTCGATCTCGGCGGTGTGCGCCCCTACCAGATCACGGTCGAGATTTCCGAAGAGCAGCTGCGCCGCTACGGCCTGACCCTGGAGGGGGTGGCCAACCGCATCCGGCTGGCCTCGCTCGACTTGCCCGGCGGCACGGTCAAGGCCGACGGCGGCGACATCCTCATCCGCACCAAGGAGCGGCGCTACACCGGCGCGGAATACCGCGACCTGATCATCCGTACCCTTGCCGACGGCACCCGTGTGCGTCTTGGGGATATCGCCACGGTGAAAGATGATTTTGCCGAAGTCGATCTGACCTCCCGGTTCGACGGCAAACCGGCCGCCATGGTCAAGGTCAGCCGGGTCGGGCGACAAAAGCCGATCGAGATTTCCCGGATCGTCAAGGAGTATGTGGCCAAACGGCGCGGTGAATTGCCTCCGACCCTGCACATCGCCACCTGGAACGACACCTCCGAACTGTTCAAGAGCCGGCGCGACCTGCTGATGAAGAACGCCCGGCTGGGCCTGGTGCTGGTGCTGCTGGTGCTCGGTCTGTTTCTCGAAATCCGGCTGGCGCTCTGGGTCATGCTCGGCATTCCGATCTCCTTCTGCGGCGCGCTCTTTTTCATGCCGGCGATGGATGTCTCCATCAACATGATCTCCATGTTCGCCTTCATCATGGCGCTGGGTATCGTCGTCGATGACGCCATTGTGGTGGGGGAAAACGTCTACGAGTTCCGGCAGCGGAATCTCAGTTTTCCGGAAGCGGCCGAACAGGGGACGGTCCAGGTGAGCCGGGCCGTGGTCTTTGCCGTGCTGACCACGGTGGCGGCCTTCGCGCCCCTGCTGGTAACCGGCGGCATGCTCGGCAAGTTCATCGGTGTCATCCCCAAGGTGGTCATCACCATCCTGCTGGTTTCCCTGGTTGAATGCCTGTTCGTGCTGCCGGCGCACCTGGCTCTCGGGCGGCGACGGCCCGTCGACCAGAAGGGCCTGCTCGGGCGCATCGACCGGGTCCGGCGCTGGTTCGGCGCCCGCCTGCAGGATTTCATCGCCGGTCCCTACCGGCGCACTCTCGAGTTCTGTCTGCGCTGGCGCTACGCCACCGTGGCGGCCGGTATCGCCCTGTTGCTCCTCATCTTCGGCACCGTGCCCAGCCGCATCCTCAAATTCACCTTCATGCCCGAAGTGGACGGCGACCTGATTACCGTCGATCTGGAACTGCCGCCCGGAACGCCCTTTGCCGAAACCGAAAAGGTGGTGGAGCGCATCCTCAGGGCGGGTGAAAAGACGGTGGCCGAATTCGACGCCGACCTGCCGGAGGGGCAGACGGTGCTGCGCCATGTCTATGCTGTGGTCGGCGGCAAAATCAGCGGGACCCACGGACCGGGAGGGGATGACAGCTCGACGGCGAGCAACATCGCCAACATCGCCATGCTGCTGACCAAAAGTGAAAACCGGTCCATCCCCGCAACCCGCATCGGTGACCGCTGGCGGGAGCTGACCGGAGAGATCCCGGGGGTCGAGACCCTGACCTTTCGCTCCAACCTGGTGCGTCTGGGTGCCGATATCGACATCCGCATCGCCCATACCGATTTTGCCGTGCTGGAACGGGCCGCCGGGCGTATCCGGGAAGCGCTGTCCGGCTATCCGGGGGTGACCGACATCGCCGACAACTACGCCATCGGCAAGCGGGAGCTGAAAGTGAAACTGACCGACGAGGGGCGCAGTTTCGGTCTGACCGAGGCCGAGCTCGGCCGGCAGCTGCGCAGCGCCTTTTACGGCGCGGAAGCGTTGCGGCTGCAGCGCGGCCGTAACGAAGTCAAGGTGCTGGTGCGCTACCCGGAGGCCGAACGGCGTTCTCTCTACAGCCTCGAACAGATGCGTCTGCGGCGGCCGGACGGTGGTGAAATACCGCTGCTGCGTGCGGCGACCGTGACCGAGGGACGGGGCTATTCCCAGATCAATCGCACTGACCGCAAACGGGTTATCAATGTCACCGCCCGGGTTGACAGCAGCAAGGCTTCTTCCGACGCCATTCTCGCCGAACTGAAGGCGGGCCTGCTGGCGGAGCTGGCGCGCGACTATCCGGGGATCGAATTCGGTTTCGAGGGCGAACAGAAGGAACAGTCCGAGTCGATGGCGAGTATGAAGACCGGCTTTGCCCTGGCGCTGTTCGTCATCTTCGCTCTGCTCGCCGTGCCGCTGCGCAGCTACACCCAGCCGCTGCTGATCATGACCGCCATCCCCTTCGGCATCGGCGGCGCCCTGCTCGGACACCTGATTATGGGCTACAATCTGTCCATCCTCTCGCTGTTCGGCATCGTCGCCCTGGCCGGTGTGGTGGTCAACGATTCGCTGCTGCTGATCGACTACGCCAACAGCCTGCGCCGTGACGGTCTGGGCCTGTTCGAAACGATGATGCAGGCCGGACAGCGCCGTTTCCGGCCGATTCTGCTGACGTCGCTGACCACCTTTTTCGGTCTGATGCCGATGATTCTGGAGACCAGCGTGCAGGCCAAGTTCCTCATTCCCATGGCGATATCTCTCGGATTCGGCATCATGTTCGCCACCGGCATCACGCTGCTGCTGATTCCGAGCCTCTATCTCGTCCTCGAGGATGTGCGCAGCTGGTTCGGGCTGCGCGAGAGCCACGCCAACCACGCCGCCGATACGGTTCCGGATTCCTGATCGGACTTGCCTGGTGCCGGCAAATCGGGTACAAAGGCGCCTCGGTCCCGTCGGGGATCGGGCGGAGGTGTATCATGGCGATTGAAGAGACCCCCCTGTTTCACCGTCTGCGCAAGGCGGTCGGCAAGGCGATCGGCGATTTCAACCTGATCGAAGAAGGAGACCGGATTCTCGTCGGTGTTTCCGGCGGCAAGGACTCCTACACCCTGCTGCACATCCTCGACAGCCTGCGGCGCCGGGCACCGGTGAAGTATGAACTGGTGGCGGCTACGGTCGATTCCGGATTTCCCGGATTTCGAAAAGAGGTGATCGCGCAGCACTTGCGCGATTTTGGTTTCGCGTATCGCATGGAATCGACCAACGCCTATGAAATCATCGAAACCAAACGCCGCCCCGGATCTTCCTACTGTTCCTTCTGTGCCCGTCTGCGGCGCGGTATCCTCTACTCCCTGGCCGACGAGCTCGGCTGCAACAAGATCGCCCTGGGGCACCATCTGGACGATTTCGTCGAAACGTTGCTGCTCAACCAGTTCTATGTCGGCAGCCTCAAGGCGATGAGTCCCAAACTCAGAGCCGACAACGGCCGGCACACCGTCATTCGTCCGCTGGTCTATGTCGAGGAGGGGGATATCATCCGCTTCGCCCGAGAGCAGCAGCTGCCGGTAATCTGCTGCGCCTGTCCGGTCTGTGGCGAGGTGGACCAGAAGCGCCAGCGCATGAAGCAGCTTTTGCGCGACCTGCGCCAGGAGATTCCCCAAATCAAGCGCAGCCTGATCGGCGCCCTGGGCAACCTGCACCCCCGGCACCTGCTTGATCCCGCCTACAATTCGTTTCTGGAAAAGAAAAAATAGCCCCCTTTGTTGGCAATCGTTCAGGCTTGGTTATACTTTTCCCATAAACCGGTGCCGCCGGCAGGCGCGGTCGGCGGCAACGGGCGGTGTCGGGGCACTCTCTTTCATTCCATTCCTTCCTGCGTGTTTCTCTGACCTGACAGGTCTGCCCTCCGCCCGGCGATCGGCCGATATCTTCTGTTTCTTAAAGGAAGGCGTCCGGCATGTCGATAAGTGGGAAAAGCCATCGCAGCACCAGCCTGGATCTGGACCTGGCAACCGGGGTGCAGCAACTGCTTTTCCCCAAAAGTTCGCCTTTGTGCAGCTGGAGCTGCATCGGGGTGAAAAACCGTATGGCGCAGGGGGTCGGCGGCGACTTTTTCGACTTCATCACCCTGGGCGACGGCTGTCAGCTGATCTTTGTCGGCGACGTGACCGGTCACGGTTTACAGGCCTCCCTGATTATGGGGCTTTTGTACGGCTTTATTCACCGCAGCGCGACGGAGGACTGTGATCCGCTGCGCATGGTGCGCGAACTCAATACGTTTCTGCGCCTGTTTGCCAAACGGTCGCAAATGCTGGATCACTATTTTTCCGCCACCCTGTTTTGCGGTGTGATTCACCCGGGGACGCTGCGCATGCACTACGTCAATGCCGGCCATGTGGCGCCGGTGGTGCGTCGGGGAAAGCAGCTGTTCGAGCTGGCCGCGACCGGACAGCCCATCGGTTATTTTGATGCGCCGGAACTCGATCTGGCGAATTTTCGCTTTTTGCCCGGGGACCGGTTTCTGCTCTTTACCGACGGGATTGTCGAAGCCAGTAACGCCCGGCGCGAATTTTACGGTCGCCGCCGGCTGGTGCGTCTGTTGCTCGACAGCCGCGGTGACCATATGGAGTTTCTCGAAGAGATATTTCAGTCCTTGCGCAGGTTCGGAGTCTCCGAACCGCCGGAGGACGATTGTACGGCGCTGGTTGTGGACATGCACAAAGGGTTGGGAGGCGACAATGCTGGCAGACAGGACGACTGACCGGCCGCGTAAAAAGGTGCGCATCGAGGTTCCGGATGGCTCGTTGCGGCTGATGCTGGGCCACCTGCTCGAAGAGTGGGGCTATCTGGTGGACCAGGATGCCGAAGACGGTGTGGTCGTGGTGGCCTACGAAGGACACTACACGCCTGACCGGTTCCAGCCGGTTATCTGGCTGAGCGATTCACACTACAGCGGCCTCGATCGTCTTTCCCTGCCGTTGCGGATTGAGAGTCTCTACACCACGTTGGAACGTAAATTCCATCAGCCGCCCCGCCGCCATCTGCGCATCGGCCTCGATGTCCCCGCTGTCGCCCATTGCCGGGGGCAGGATTGGCCGGTCCGGCTCACCTGTTTGTCCGACCGGGGGTGCCGGATGCTCTTTCCGCGCGAGCTGGCCCGGGATGAAGCCGTCAGGCTTTCCTTTTCCCTCAATGAGTGCACATTTGACATGGAAGGACTGGTTCTCTACTCCTTCCCGGCCCGGCCTGACCGGGAAGGGGGGTATGGCACCGGTCTTTTGTTCCTGCATTTGGAAAGGGAGCTCAACCGGCAGTTGCGCGGGCTGATAGTCAACGGCTACTTTGACCGGATTCGCAGCCGCTGCGGCGAAGAGGCCTGGCGGCAGGCCCGTTCCTTCCTCTTTGCCGATGACCTGGATACCAGGTCCGGCCGCTGCCTGCAGGCCTGACAGGTCGTACAAGCGGCGGGTCAGTCCTTGCGCAAGAGTCGGCCGAACAGGCCCTTGCCGCGATTCTCCCGAGCTTCCTTTTCCCGGCGCATATTGTACAGGCGCAGTTCCCGCAGGGCCTCGGTACAATCGGGATTGCAGCGGATGGCCATCTCGAAGCGTTTTTCCGCTTCCCGGTCACGCCCCTGGTCCTTGAGAATCAGCCCCAGATAGAGATGCGTCTGATCGATTTCGGCGTTGAGATAAGCTGATTTCTGCAGCAGTTGCAACGCCCGTTCGCGCTCGGCCGGATTGTCCTTGGAACACCGATACAAAGCCCAGGCGTATTGCGTGATGTATTCCGGCTCCTCGGGGCTGTAGCGCATGCAGATCTCCAGCTCCTTGAGAGCTTCGGCAAAACGGCGGCTGCGGTTGAGATGGCGGCCTTTCTGGAAGGCGGTTTCCGCCTTAAGCACATCCTCGACCCGCGGACCTGCCTCGCCTTTTTCCTGCTTGAGCCGGGTGCGGTATTGGCTGCAGGCTTTGGGGTCGGACAGGGTTTCATAGGCCTGACTCAGATGCTGGAACAGCTCGTTGGCCTTCTGGCGCAGGTCGTCGCTGACCCCTGTTTGCAGGAACCGGTCGGGGTGATACTTTTTCGCCATGCGGAAATAGGCCTTGCGCAACACCGCTCTCGGCGCGTTTTCGGGGACGCCGAACAATTCAAAGTAATTGCATTTCATCAGCTGGCCGTATTCGCGCAAAAAAGTCTCGCGAAATTGCGCCTGCTCGGCGCTCAACTCGCTCTCTTCGTTCTCCTCGGCAACGGGGGTATCGAGCAGTTCAACCATTTCGGCGACAATCAGGGCGGCGAGCACCTGGTCGGTTTCCCTGCGGGTCAGCGGAAACTGCTCGCGAATCCCCGCCAGAGTGGTCATGCCGTCGCACAGATCGAAAACTTTCCGGCCGTGCCGGTCCAGACCCATGTCCTGGTAACGATAGGCGGGGCTTTGCGCTTTGCAGGGGTAGAGGTGTTGTTTGGCATTCAGGATGGCGTGGATGCGGTCCTGGTCGTAGTGCCTGACAATTCCCTGGTAGATGAGGGCGGCCGGCGACAGGTCGATTCGGGTGATGCCCTTTTTGAAATCCCGCCCCTGGATGAACTGGTAACTGCCGTCGGGCCAGGAAAAGATTTCCAGCAGTTTGCTCACGATCTGCTGTTTCAGGACGTCCTGAAGTTGATGCGGCGTGAGCAGGCCCATGTCGATCAGCACCGTTCCCTGCAGCCGTCCGGTTTCCCGCACCTGTTGCAGGGACGCTTCGCACTGTTCGGTGGTGATGATGCCGTCATCCACCAGCATCTGGCCCAGGCACTCGCGTACCAGGTTGGAACGGGCGAAAATGGGATAGCCGTTGTGGATGTAAACGACCTTTTTGACCGAGCCGCGCACCAGGGTCAGCAGGCCGGTGCTTTTGAGGCTGTAGAGGTTGTGCAGGAGCTGGGCAAAGGGGGTTTCCTCAAGGTCGCCGCTGATGGTGATTTCCCCCCGGGCCGCCGCCGGCGCCGGTTGCCCGAGAATTTCGGCGATGCGCTGCTGCAGCCGATCGAGATTGAAGGGCTTGAACAGGCAGTCGAGGATGTTGAGCGGCTCCTGTTCGTGCAGCAGCTCTTCGGCGCGTTGGGAAAAGGCGGTCATCAGCACCAGGGGCAGGTCGGCGCAGTCGGGTCTGGTTCTGACCTCGCGACAGAATTCGATGCCGTTTTGCCCCGGCAGCATCAAATCGACCAGAATCAGATCGGCGGTGGCGGTTTCAAGGGCCTCCAGAGCGGTTTCCGCCCGGGAAAAGGTGGTCACCTGATAGCCCCTCAGTTTCAGGGCCTCCGACAAGAGCTTGCGGATGCTGGCGTCATCATCGATAACCCAGATCTGTTTGGCCATATCCCCTCCTTCAAGCCGCCATTGTTCCAGATTTTTCCGGGGTTGACAATGACTCAGACTGGCGTGTCGCCGGCTTCATCCGGTGAAAAGAAGCGGTTGAAAATCCGGCGCACCTGTTCGGTGACCGAGCGGTAGTCTCTGAGGAGAGCCTCTTCCGGCCGGCCGTCCTGATTGGAATAGCCGAGGCGCAGGGCCAGTTTTCTCAAATAGCCCGGTTCGGTGGAAAGTTCGTTGACGGACTGGTCATGAACCAGACGCAGCTTGTTCTCCAGCCGGCGCAGAAACTTGTAACCGTCCATGAGGATGCGGCAGTCCTCTTCTGTCAGCAGGCCTTCTTTCTGCAGGGCCATCATGGCTTCGATGGTATTGGTCCGGCGCACCGACGGGTAATTGTGCCCATGGCGCAGTTGCAGCAGCTGGCAGATGAATTCCACATCAACCATGCCACCGCGCCCGGTTTTGATATTGAAATGGTCGGCCTGTTCGCGGGCAATTTCCATTTCCATGCGCCGGCGCAGCCGTAAGATTTCTGCTTCAGCACCGACGGGCAGCCCCTGTCTGTAGATGATGGCGGTGACTGTGTCGGCAAGCTGTTTCAGGAATGTGGCGGGTCCGCACATGGGCCGGGCCTTGGTCAGTGCCTGGCGTTCCCAGAGCTGGGCCGATTCGGCGTGATACTGTTCAAAGGCCGGCAGGCTGGTAACCAGCGGCCCCTGATTCCCCGACGGGCGCAGCCGGGTATCAATTTCGTAAACGCGCCCTTCGGTGGTGACCAGAGTCAGTACTGAAATGATTCGTTGCGCCAGTCGGGCAAAATATTCCCGGTTGTTCTGGGGCCGGAAGCGATCGGGGTCGGTCCCTTCCACCGGCCGGGTTTCCCCGTCCCCGTCGTAGATGAAGATCAGGTCGAGGTCGGAGTGGTAGTTCAGTTCGCGCCCTCCCAGCTTGCCCATGCCGAGAATGGCAAAACGGGCCGGTTTGCCGTCCGTATCGAACGGCAGACCGAAGCGCGGAGTCAGCTCGGCGCGCGCCAGTTCCACGGCCTGTTCCAGACAGGCTTCCGCCAGTTCGGACAGCTGCCGGGCGGTCTGGCCCTGCAGGCTGAGGCCGTGGATGTCATCCAGGGCGATGCGCAGCATTTCCTCCTTGCGAAAGCGGCGCAGGATATCGAGCCGGTCTTCGTAGCTTTCGACCAGAGCCAGCTGTTCCGTCAGTTCTTCCCGAAACTGGTCCAAATCCTTGATTTCAACGTGGTCGCCGCGACTGACCAGAATGTCGAGAATCTGCGGACTCTGGATGAAGATGCGGGACAGAAACTGACTGGTGGCGAAAAGGTCGACCAGCACCTTGACCACGTCGCGGTTTTCGATCAGCAGAGAAAAAAACGTGGCGCGCGCCCTGAGTGCGACCAGAAAGCGTTCCAGATTGGCCAGGGCCATTTCCGGTTCCGGAGCCTCGAAGACCGCCTTGAGGAACAAGGGCGCCAGGGTCTGGAGATGCCGGCGTGACCGGGTGGACAGGGGATTGTGAGGCGGCCCGTGGAGGATGGTCTGAATCGCCTCAAAGGCCGCGTCCGGGTTGGTGAACCCGCGGGCTTCAAGCATGTCCTTGAGCAGGCCCGTATCGGTGTCGGTCGCGAAAAACGGAGCGATCTCAGGATCGATGGCCTCTTTGCTCTCCTCCTTCGCCGAGTGGAACAGGCTCTGGAACAGTTCGGCGACCTGTTCACGGTGCCGGTTCAACTCGGCGAGAAACGCTTCCGTGGCATCGAAACCGCAGCGGCGCGCCAGGGTCCGGAGATCCTCGTCCTTTTGGGGCAGCGAATGCGTCTGCCCTTCCTGCACCATCTGGATGCGATGTTCGGTGTTGCGCAAAAAGATATAGGCATCCCGCAAAACGGCATGGTCTTCGGCGGAAACCAGCCCTTCTTCGTGCAGCCGGTCCAGGGCCTGCAGGCTGTTGCGTTCACGCAGGCGCGGATTCTTGCCGGCGTGAATGACCTGCAGGGCCTGGATGAAAAATTCGATCTCGCGGATGCCGCCGCGGCCCAGCTTGAGGTTGCTGGCGCCTTCCTGCTTGCGCTCGAGGCTCTGGTCGATGCGCTGTTTCATCCCCTTCATATCCTCGATCATGCTGTAGTCGAGGTAGCGGCGGTAAATGAAGGGGGAAAGAATTTTGAGCAGCTGCTCGCCGAGCGGAATCGAGCCGGCCACCGGGCGTGCCTTGAGCAGGGCGGTGCGTTCCCAGCTCTGGCCCCAGCTTTCGTAGTAGATTTCGGCACCGTGCAGGGAATTCGCCAACTCTCCCCGGCTTCCCTCGGGGCGCAGGTTGAGATCGACCCGGAAGACGAAGCCGTCGGCGGTCACCTGCCCCAGGGCGCGGGTGATCATTTCCGCCAGTTTGCAATAGTAGTTGTGCAGGCTGATGCGGCCGCTTCGTCCGCCGCGGCCGTCGTCAATGCCGGTTGTCGCCCCCTGGTTGCTGCTATAGAAGAACATCAGGTCGATGTCGGAGGAAAAATTGAGCTCACGTCCTCCGAGTTTGCCCATGCCCAGGATGGTGAATTCCGATTCGAGCGGGCAGGCCTCTCCCTCGACGTCCAGAAGCGGGGTTCCGTGCTCGGCGCGCAGCAGTTTTTCGCAGATTTCCCAGGCGCGTTGCAGGCAGGCGGAAGCCAGGTCGGCCAGTTCCCGTCCGGTTGCCTCGAACTCGGCGAGGCCGCACAAATCCCGGGCGCCGATGCGCAGTATCTGGCGATATTTGTAGCGTCGCAGCAGCTGCTGCAGGGAGGCGAAATCGGCATCATCGGGAATCAGGGCGCGCAGTTGGTCGGCCATGGTGTCCTGGTCGGCCATGTGCTCGATATCGCCGTCGAAAAAGAGACGGGAAAAATAATCGGCGCTGCGACACAGAATGGAAGTGAGAAAGGCGGAGCCGCCGAGTACCGTCAGCAATTGCCGGCGCTGCTGTTCCCGGTGCAGCACGGTTAACAGCAGTTGCCGGTCGAGATTCCAGCTCAGGCGTTCCAGATTGTTCAGGGCCTGATCCGGGTCGGCCGTTTGGCAGGCTTCCAAAAAGAGTGCCGCCAGCAGTTCGGCGTTTTGTACCAGCTCGTTGAGCAGCAGCAGGTTGGCCGTGGTTTTGCCCGGCTCAAGGTAACCATGGGCGGTGGCGAGTTGTGCCAGGGCCGCATCGTCGCGGCTGGCACAGGCCTCGGTCAGCTGTTGCCCCAGAGCCTGCCTGTCCATCCTTTCAGCCTTGCGCCAGTTCGGCGAGCCGGGTGGGATAGTCCCCCCGGGCGACGCCCCGTTCGGTGATGATGGCACTGACCAGACGCGCCGGGGTGACGTCAAAGGCCGGGTTGTACACGGTAATCCCTTCGGGAGCGACGCGGGTGTCGCCGATGTGGGTCACCTCGCGCTCATTGCGCTGTTCGATGGGGATGCCGCCGCCGTCGGCGAGACTGAAGTCGATGGTCGAAATCGGCGCGGCGACGTAGAAGGGGATGCCGTGCTCCTTTGCCAGGACGGCGACACTGTAGGTGCCGATCTTGTTGGCGACATCGCCGTTGGCGGCAATGCGGTCGGCGCCGACGATGACGCAGTCGATGCGCCCCTGGCTCATCAGGTAGCCGGCCATGTTGTCACAGATCAGGGTGGTGGGGATGCCGTCGCGCTGCAGCTCCCAGGCGGTCAGGCGCGCGCCCTGGAGAAAGGGGCGGGTCTCATCGGCAAAGACCTCGACCTTTTTGCCGGCGGCGACCGCGGCGCGGATGACCCCGAGGGCGGTGCCGTAGCCGCCGGTCGCCAGGGCGCCGGCGTTGCAGTGGGTGAGAATGCGGGCGCCGTCCGGAATCAGCTCCTGACCGTGGCGTCCCATGTCCATGTTGATGCGCTCGTCCTCTTCGAAAATCGCCAGCGCTTCGTATTCCAGGGCGATCTTGAGCTGCAGCACCGGCCGGTCCTGGTGCAGGCGGACAAAGTTCTTCATCCGTTCCAGCGCCCAGAAGAGGTTGACCGCCGTCGGCCGGCTGGCGGCCAGCACGTCACAGACCTGATCGAACTGGCGCAGAAAATCCCCGACATCCTCGGTGTCAATATCGCGCGCGCCGAACCAGGCGCCAAAGGCGGCGGCGCAGCCGATGGCCGGGGCGCCGCGCACCACCATGTCACGGATCGCCTCGGCCACGGCGCGGTAATCACTGTACTCCAGCCAGATCTCTTCGGTCGGCAGCCGGCGCTGGTCGAGCATCTGCAGTTTGCCGTTGAGATAGCGCAGCGGCTTCACGCCGCCGCCACCGGCGGCGGCACAGGCGTTCGGGATGTTGGTTTGCATGATTTCTTTCCTTCTATGGCCGCCAAGGCGCCAGGACGCCAAGAAAGGCCAAGATCTTTATATGTTTAAAATCATTTTAAAATTTGGTGAAATATATTCCTTTGGATCCACCCGGCAGGTTACGCATCCGTTGTATATTTGCTTCCAGGGAAGGCCATCTCGAATTTTTTGGCGTCTTGGCGTTCTGGCGGCAAAGGACTTGACGTTTATGCCAATTTCTTCCGCAGCAGTTCATTGACCATCTGCGGGTTGGCCTTGCCTTTGCTCGCCTTCATCACCTGGCCGACCAGGAAGCCGAGCACCTTGGTCTGCCCGGCGCGGTACTGCTCGACCTGGGCCTGGCAATTGGCGAGCACCTCGTCGACCATCTGTTCGATGGCGCCGGTGTCGGTGACCTGCTTCAGGCCCTTTTCCTCGATGATGGCATCGGCGGTCTTGCCGGTCTGCCAGATTTCCTCGAACACCTTCTTGCCGATGTTGCCGGAGATGGTGCCGTCCTTGATGCGCTCAAGCAGGCCGCACAGCAGTTCGGGCGTGACCGGGCAGTCGCTGATGGCGACCTCTTTTTCCTTCAGGGCGCGCAGCACTTCGCCCATGACCCAGTTGGCGCAGGTCTTGGGATTGTCGTGCCGGGCGACGCAGGCCTCAAAATACTCGGCCACCGCGCGGTCGGCGGTGAGTACACCGGCGTCGAATTCCGGCAGGCCGAACTGTTCGCGGTAGCGACGCCGCTTGGCCTCCGGAAGCTCGGGCAGTTCGGAGCGAACCCGCTCCACCCAGTCGGCATCGATGGTCAGCGGCACCAGGTCGGGATCGGGGAAGTAACGGTAGTCGTGCGCCTCTTCCTTGCCGCGCATCGAACGGGTGATGCCCTTGTCGCTGTCGAACAGGCGGGTTTCCTGCACCACCTGGCCGCCGTCCTCGATCAGCTCGATCTGGCGTTCGATCTCATACTCGATCGCCTCCTTGATGAAGCGGAAGGAGTTGATGTTCTTCAACTCGGCGCGGGTGCCGAATTCCTTCTGCCCTTTGGGGCGGACCGAAACGTTGGCGTCGCAGCGGAACGAGCCTTCCTCCATGTTGCCGTCGCAGATGCCGAGATAGACGACGATTTCGTGCAGGGCCTTCAGATAGGCGATCGCCTCGTCGGCACTGCGCATGTCCGGCTCGGAGACGATTTCGAGCAGCGGGGTGCAGGCCCGGTTCAGGTCGACCCGGGAGGTCGCCTGGCCTGTCTCGGAGTGCAGCAGCTTGCCGGCATCCTCCTCCATGTGGATGCGGGTGATGCCGATACGCTTGGGCCCGGACTCGGTGGCAATCTCCAGCCAGCCGTGCTCACAGATGGGGCGTTCGTACTGGCTGATCTGGTAGCCCTTGGGCAGGTCGGGATAGAAGTAGTTCTTGCGCGCGAAGATCGAGCGCTCGGCGATGCGGCAGTTGGTCGCCAGGCCGGCGCGAATGGCGTATTCGACCACCTTGCGGTTGAGCACCGGCAGTGCCCCGGGCAGCCCGAGGCAGACCGGACAGGTCTGGCTGTTGGGGCTGGCGCCGAAGGCGGTGGAACAGCCGCAGAAGATCTTGGTGTCGGTGGTCAGCTGGACGTGGACTTCCAGGCCGATGACCGGTTCGAACAGTTGGGACATGGT